>NZ_JBEPNK010000001.1:0-317900 GCF_040546245.1 Arthrobacter sp. UYEF3 | reverse complement strand
TCCCACTGGAAGGACAGTACCCCGAAGAGGTAGACCCGGCCGCCGGTTTCGTCTTCCAGGACGGCGGCGGCCCCAAGCTCCACCGCCTCGGGCGGGCACAGGGGAAGGGGCGGCTGCGCGGTCATCCTGCCCATCTTCCCACCTCCCGGAACCTAATAGAATCTCCCCCTAATTATATGACACTGCGGGCAGAATTGAAAGACCCTGGACCCGCAAAATCCCCGCCAATCCGGGAAACCCGGCCAGCCCCCGAATCCCCATGTCAGGAGCCCTGACTCACCGGGCAGAACCCCGTCAAAGACGTGTCAGCCACGCACAACCCCATGATTTCGCAGGTCCAAGGAGGTGGCTCCAGATAACCAACAACACCGCTATCAAGAACATCAAGCGCACCGCGCGCGGCTACCGCAACGCCGCCAACTACAAATCGGTTATTCTCTTGAGAAGTGCCGTCCGGACGGCGGTATGACACTCACCCGGGAATCACTTTCCCCACGAACCACGAAGAGCCCACTCACCCGGGAATCACTTTCCCCACGAACCACGAAGAGCCGCATTCGGAGGCGGTAGTTGTATCGGTTGCAGTAGCCGCGGGCCAGGGGACGGTGGAGTTCGATGATGGCTTCGGTGCCGCCATTCGATGGGCGTTGCGTGGTGAAGTAGGCCAGGAATCGAGACTGCTAGGAAGATAGGCGAGGGACTACAATCTATTTCCGAGCCATGACGCCCAGCCGAATACCACAACCACCTGGGCACCTCGCAAGGCGACCGTAAAACGACAGCCACCCACCAGTTACGTCCTGTCCCAGTGTTGGAAATAAAGATGCAAGCTTCTGCTTAGGGCCGCCTATCAAGTGTTTTATCACCGAATGCTATGGAGGTGTTCATATTCAGAACTCCCTGTGCAGGCGAAATTTCAAGACACCAGCAGGGCTCAGAATTGTATTGTTTGACAGCACGCCAGCCCTTCGGCTGCTCCGCCTGAGAGCCATGGTATACCCGGACACCGTTATCACCCTCGGTTTCGATGACGAGAGACGCATCGTCTACATCGACACGTACGCCCGACGGATTAAACGTGAGTTGCGCCCGCCTCGGAAGGATGAATCGCTGGACTACTGGTTCCGTGGCATCCGGCGCTGAGTATGCGTCGTTGATTTCTATTTTGGATCGAGACAGGAACGTGTATCGACGCTTGGCTTTGTAAAGATCATCGATTACGTATGAGCAATCGAAATACTCGTAGCCCTTATCGTCCACGCCACGGGTTAATGACCCGGATTGCCGTGGTGGATTAGCCGAAAATACGTCGCGGGGAACAATATCGTCAAATCTTGTGAAGTATAAACCGGAATGACCTCGCTGTGAGACGATCGACCTTCCGATCCTGTCAGTGACATCATAACTGAGCAGTCCAGCGTCAATTAGCAAATCGACGCCTTTGTATTGGATGCGAATCGATGTGTCGTCGAATTGTTTATGCACGACACCTTTGTTGCCGGAGATAATCGACACATATTGTTCATCATCCTTGCGGACAAAGATTCCATTCGTAGGTGAGTAGAGTTCGCCAATTCGCCCAGCGTAGGGCGACGGCCCCCCCGCGTCGTCGCCTATTGGTGGGATCGTTCCATCGGGAAAGAGTTGAAGAGCAAGGGAGTCCCTCGCCAATTCCATAAGAGCTTTCCACTTCACAAGCATCGGGTCGTCTTCCCCTTCTGTTTGTGAGAGAAAGGTAATCATAGTCTCGATTACGCGCATGTAAAGAACTTGGTAAGCCGGAGTGTTCTCATTTGCAATGCCTTCTTCATCGAAGGCCCCGCGAATGATCTCATCAAAACGACCTTTACCCAATTCTTTGCACCGAGCCGCCATATCCGTCTTACCCTCGAACGCGAAGCCCACATGTGCCAATGAGCGGGTAAGCATCATGCCGTGATTGTTCGCGGTGATCATTCCATCCGCGGTCGCCGACAACGCAATTGTCTCAACAAAGTCGACTAAAACTTTTTCCCTATCGGGAGTGAGTTCCCCCTTCTCGATGAGCGAAGCGTAGGTAGTACTCACGACAAGGAGCTGAACTGAGTGAGCATGGTCCAAGCTGTTCATAGGACGGTAGCCTGGCTTGCGCAGCTGTTCTTGGAAGAAGCGCGCATAGGACGAAAAAACTGCGGCTGTCGTGTCCCAGTCCCCGTAGTCCCAGTAGAAGTGAGGGGCGTACGAAAGGCTGTGAAACCAAAGCCTGGACGTAATGGGATCATCGGCGAAATCATGAGCCCATTGGGTGTCTTCGCCTCGTATCAGCCCACGGCGGCCATTAGGAAATGTTACTTCGTAACCATTCTCAATTTTTGCGATCGACCAGACCGACGAAAGATCCTTGACGAAGAGCCGAGCATACTCTTCTATTTTGATTTGCTTTTCCATGCTTAACTACTTTCACTTAATCTCTTCAGGATTTCTGGCAGGCTCGACCTGCCACCTCTTATGGGAGAATACTCAAGTAGGGCCCGAGCTATCTCATGGATCCCAGACGGAAATACGCTCATACATACCGCAGCGGGACGCGGCCTTACCGGACCGATCAAACGAACGATACCTAAATACGACGGGCCGGATCAGTCTGCGGCAAGCATCTTCTCCACCTCGAAGAGAAAGTATTGATTCAGCTCGGCAATGTAGTGATAGGGCTGCCGCCCCCAATGATGTTCGGATCCGGCGACCAGCATTTCGTCCGGATAGTCGATGAATCGAATGCCGGGAATCAGTTCAATGATTTCATAGAGTTCGCGAAGGAAGGCATTATTCTTGGCAATCCATCTCGCCTGGGCAAACGCGTCTCCAGCATCGTCGGTGGTCGCCCAATAAACGCGATTGACAATGATGCGGGATGGATCCACAATTTCAAGAAGTGACACGATGCCAGCCTTGCGAAGTGCCCACCCATTCTCGCTCCACGGTTCATGCTTGAGTGTGGCTGGCACGTTAAGGCCTGCCGCCGCCAGCTCGGGGGAATCCGTCACGACGGAACCGCAGAAGTCCACCGTGCTCATGCGCTCGTCGATGAAGTCCAAAATTAGAGCATCGAATTCCGCACTTCGCAGGTCTACTGCCAGCGACTTGATGACATCGGCAGTCGCCATGCGTCGTTGGAAAGGGCTAGTCAGTGATCCAAGGTCGATCTGATTCTCCCAATCCAGAGGACGGGCAGCAAATGCGCTTCCCAAGGACGACCGGGCTCTGTAGTCGACGATTTCGATGTCGGAATCGAGTTCAAATGGATCCCGCGACACGCAACTGCCCCAGATGAACACTTTAACGGGCTTGGACTTAGGAGCGCCACGGAACTGCATGCCAAAAATCTCAAGCCGAGCCACACGAATGTCCAATGCGGGGTTGTTCCAGCGTCGGAGGAGAACGGACGTGCAGAATACGCCGTCGGGCAGGTTTAGCGTCACTGAGTAGTCTGATCTCCCTGGGCGCGACGCGAGGTACCGAAAATGACCGATTCCCGGCACCTGCGAAAAGGACAGCCCGAGTTGGCGGAGTTCGTCCTGCATATCGTCCGGCCCCAAAGGGATTCCTGCCGAATCCACGAGGTCCAAGCCCAGCAGCGCGTTTCCTGCAACGGCATCCGCCCCGCACTCCAGCGTCAGCTCCACCTGGATCGCGCGATCAGTGGCTCCTGTCTCGACCCGCAGCCCCCGTTCGTCGAGCGCAGGAATCGGGTGACCCACGGCAATCAACGCCAAGCCCGGGCTGGGCGCCGGTGAAAACCGCTCTGCACTAAGGGGGAACAGCCTTTCGACTTCGCCCATCGAGTTCACCCGCGGAAAGCGGTTGAGATCCTTCATAATACTCGCTAGCGCCTCATCAGGGCCGCCTTCGACGCAACGGAGAGACGTGTCCTGCGAGAGATGCCTAACCCACAGGTAGCCCGCTTTACGTGAGTCCAGAATAACGGGATTGTAGCGGTCCGACTCGTGATGGGGCGCCTCTACGGGACGGATAACCTGTCCAGTGCCATCAAACATGCAGATACTGAGAAGACCCACGGCGATCAGCGGACTCCAGGCGCTTCGCGGATCATAAAAGCATCCGTCCTTCCACAGCGCTGTGTACCCGCTGCCCAAACTAACCTGCATCCCGACGTTTGCGGCGGTGACGTATGGCCGCATCTGCTCAAAGTAATCTGCGGACAACAGGTCATCGTCATCGAGTCGGAACCAGCCGAAGGGTGTCCCTGCTCCACCAGTTGGGCTGTCCGGGCCGAAGATTTCCCTGGCTACTTCAAGGGACGAACTTTCGGTAGTGTCGCCCGTATGCCGGTCGAGTACAAGAAAGTCGAACTGCCGCCGAGCTTCTTCCAACCGCAGCTGATATGTTGCGGGCAGTGTTTCTGAGTAGGACACGACGTGGCGGTAGTCAACGCTTGCCGAGGCCCGCTGCAACTGCGGTAGAGAAACGTCTAGGAAGATCTCGCTTCTCACGTCCAGCCGTTTCGTTGAATACAAGTAGTCCCGATATTCTTCGAGAGACCCAAATCTGCTGCCGTTCGACGCCAGCCAATTGGGTGACTCCGGTTTCAGTAGGCTGAACCGTGTCTCTCCAATGAAGCGCATGATAATTTCCCTCCAAGAGATTTGTCGCCCCCCAACCCCCGGCAACGGTGCTACGGCTGGTGACGGCGGTGACTTGTTGCAAGCCGCAACCGTCAGACCGAAAGGATCCCGCGTGTATCGATAATGACTTTGCCGTCCAGATCAAGTTGCCCCGCAGCCTTAAAGTCATCGTGGTCGACGAGCAACACTACAATACCTGAGTTCTTCAAACCGACTGTCAGATCCGTGAGCTCCACGTTATCCAAACCTGTGAACTGATGCGGCAACTGCTCGACGTGCGGCTCTACGACATTGATCTTCGACTCCGGTGAGCGCTCAGCGACCAACCTGGTGATTTCAACGGCCGGTGACTCACGGAGATCATCGATGTTGGCCTTGAACGCGAGTCCAAGGATGGCGATCTGAGTCCCTAATGGTGCCGCTTCCAAGGCTTGAATAACTTTGTCAACCACCCATAACGGTTTTGTGTCGTTAACGGTCCGCGCGATTTTAATCAGCCTGGCTTGCTCAGGGGCCTCAGCAACGATGAACCACGGATCTACCGCGATACAGTGACCGCCGACTCCCGGTCCTGGCTGGAGGATATTCACGCGGGGGTGGTGATTAGCGAGTCGAATCAGTTCCCAAACATCGATCCCCAAGCGGTCGCTGATTACGGACAGCTCGTTAGCAAAGGCAATATTAACGTCGCGAAACGAGTTTTCCACGAGCTTTGCCATTTCCGCCGTGATGTCATCGGTCACATGGATTTCTCCCTGGCAGAACGTCGCGTAGAGGGCCTTCGCCCGCTCGGCAGCTTCCTGTGTGATGCCTCCGATAATGCGGTCGTTGGTCACGAGCTCAATCATGACTCGTCCCGGCAGAACGCGTTCGGGGCAGTGGGCCAACAAAATTGCCGGCTTCCCGCCAGCTCCGTCCAGGGAGAGGTCGGGCCGGAGGTTGAGGATGTAGTCAGCAAGGTGCCTCGTGGCCCGGGGAGGCGAGGTCGACTCCAGGACAACGAGTTCACCACCCTCGAGTTGCGGCGCAATCCCCCGCGCCGCAGCTTCAATGTAGCTGAGGTCTGCCGACCGGTCTGCGCTGAAAGGAGTAGGCACTGCGACGATATATGCGTCTGCTTTGGGAGTATCCAGGGAAGCCCGGAGGCTCCCTCTGCTGACGGCGCCGGCCACGTGAACCCCGAGGTCCGGTTCCACGAAGGGAACTTCACCTGCGTTCACGGATTCGACTGTTCGCCGATTGACATCAACTCCGACAACTTCGAAGCCGTTTGTGGCAAGAATTGCCGCCGTCGGCAAGCCGATATACCCCAGTCCAATAACCGCTACTCGTTGGATGGTACCCAAGACAGTTCCCCCTAGATGGTGATGTTTTCAGTTGGTCGACCAAAAAATTTGATTGGTCCGGATGCAAGAAGTTCTTTGTCAGCGATGTCCCAGGTATGGCCCGTTCCACGCCGAATCTGGCAGTAGTTGAAACGGTCCGCCGAATAGATCGCCCCACCGGCGAGCCCGACAGCCTCAAGGAAGCGGGTATCTTCCCCTCGGTTTCTTAGCTCGAAGGGGTGAGCTTCGAAAACCGAGCGAGCCGCCGTAATAGTTGGACCGGCGACGAGGCGGCCGAATCGGTGCTCCTTGTGGGCAGAACGAAGAATTGTCGCCTGGTTCGACAGGAAGTGCATGTAGTGGGCCTGCTTCCCGACGACTGCGGCCTTCGAATAGTCCAGTGCATTGAGCATGTCTAGCATGTAGTCCTGCCCGTAGAAGTCGTCGTCGTCGACCTTGGACAGCACCTCCCCCTTCGAAGCGGCCACGCAGAGGTTCAAGCACTCCCCCAGGGTCCTTTCGCGAGGCGCTGAAAGGAATTGGTAGTTGATAACGCCGTGGCGTTGGGCAAGATCTATCAGCCTTTCCTCGGCTACCTCAAAGCCGTGGGTCAGCAGAACCAGCTCCAGCTCCACGTTCCGCTGGGTGCCGACAGTCGTGAAGACGTCTACCAATTGCTGCGGCCTAAAAGTACAGACCAGTGCGCTCACAGTGGGTAGAACTCGTGGTTTTGCGAGTTCTGGGGCTACCGCCCCCACCACAGTTTCTGCACGGTGAGAATACGTGTGAGCTTCCCAAATACGGCGCTGGGCTCTATGGACAATCCTGTCCCGATATTCCGGGTTGGCCACCACGGACCGGATCTGCGCAGCGGCCTCGGCCCGGGTGGTCGCCACGAGCACCTCGTCACCGCCGAAATAGGTGCCAATCGCTACCGACGCCGAGCTCACCACCGGAGTGCCGCTTGCTGTAATCTCAAAAATCCGTCGCGCGCACATACTTGGGGAATCGACGACGGAATTAACGTTCAGGAAAACCTTGTAAGAACGGTAGGCCGTTAACATCTGCGGGTAGGTCAGGCTCCCCACTACGTGCGAGGCAAACGGAGCGGGAAATTGATAGTGGGGGTCCCGACCCAGTTGCCGAGAGAATATCTCAAATTCGAACTCGCCTTTCGCCGCAGCGTCCGCGGCACCTCCCAAGAGCATGTCCATCTGAGCACGGCGCCCAGGATACTTGTGAGAGAAATACATCCCGGCGAATGCGACGCCGCGAGTCTGGTGCCCGCGCCCCGGACGTATCGGGTTGTGAAGCGCAGGCTGCGCGGCGAAGGGCAACACGGCGACTCGCTGATGTCCCAGAGCCGATTGGTAGTCGGGAATCTTGTTGGCATCGCTCGTAAACACAAAATCAAACAGACGCGCGGCTGGGAGGAAATCATCGAAATGTGGCGGATCCTCCTTGTTCCAAAAGACCGTCGGAATGCCACTATTTCGGCACCAATCCATCAAGGCGAGGAATTCGGGCTTGGGGCCAGACTCTCCGGTGAGCTGGTACTTCCAGTCGCCACCATTTCCGTTCCAGGCGGACTCTATAAATACGAGGTCCACCGGAACTGACTCGAGCTGTTCGCGCCAGTTCGTTCGCGACAGAACCAACGTGTTCCATTCGAAACCGAACGCCGCTCGGGAGAAGTCGTCCAAAATGATCCCAACACGCAGATCCACCCGACGCGGCTTGACCTTGGGTGCTTCGAACGGTCTGAAACTCAGACGCCGTCGGCGGCCCCTTCCCTTCCAGCCACCCTCGGCGCCCCTGATGTTCGCGGGAATGTGATGTCCTGCTTCGGCGAGGCGACGCAGGTACCACTGTCGAAGTTGACGGATGCCACCTTTACGAACATGCCACAGCGCAGATCGGGCATTGCGAATAAGTGTCACGACGGACTCCCGGCGCGGCGGCCTTGGATCCTGGGATGGATCTCGGTGACGACCAACGCGGAACGCGCCTCATCTTTGATCTTGGCGGCCGAAATGTTGTTTCCCTTGGCGAGGTGATCCGTGAAGCTTTTGTATGCGCCAGTTGTCTCTGTGGGCTCACCATCCATGATCAGTTCCCCGTTATCCAGCCAGAGAACTCGTGTGCACATGTCTACAATTGTGTGAAGACTGTGGCTCACCAGAAAAACACAACCCGCATTCTGCCGTAACTCATCCATTCGTTTACGGCTTCGATCCACAAATTGAGCATCACCTGTATTCAAAGCTTCATCAACTAAAAGAATTTCTGGATCCACAGCCGCCGCAATTGCAAAACGCAACCGTGAGCCCATGCCCGAAGAGTATGACTTCATCGGCAAGTGGATAGAATTAACCAGCCCTGAAAGCTCAACTATGCTGTCAAATTTCTTGTGTATGACCGACCGCTCCATACCCATTGCTAGGCAACCCAAGACTACGTTCTGGTCTCCGGCCAGATCGGGAACCAGCGCAGCGTGAACGCCAAGCATGATGGGAGTGCTCGATGCGTAGACGGCACCGGACGTCGGGCGGCCCTGTCCACTGATCAACTTCATCATGGTGCTCTTCCCCGAGCCGTTGCGGCCGATGATACCAACCGACTCGCCGCGTTCCACCACAAGGGATATGTTTTTTAACGCGTCAACGCGGACCTTTTTTTGGCGACCAAGTGCCCTATTCAGAATCCTCTGCCTCCGGCTGGCGCCGCCTGGACCGCCTTTCGCAGTGGAGTCGACACTGTAGCTCATTCGAACGGAGTCCAAAACGACACAGGGACTGCCATCGACGAATACGGCGTCCTCAGTCGCGGCCATAGTTCTCCTCCCCACGCCAAAAGAAAATAATACCAATCATCAAGGTGCCCAAGGCGAAGACGGCCAAGGTAACCCAGGACTGCCACTCTGGTATTCGGTTGTAAAGAACACAGTCCCTGACGATATTGATGACGTTGAATAATGGATTCAACTTCATCATCTCCAATAAGACTGGATGCGTGATAAATCGATCATAAGAGTAGAAGATGGCAGAACCATACATCCATAGCCGAATAATGAACGGCAAAAGATGAGTTACATCATTTATCCGAGAGATTATTCGAGCCAAAATTAGTCCAATGCCCAGGTTGAAGACGGACATCAGAACCAATGCTGGAATTATTAATAGCCAAAGAGGACCGATGAACTCAACAGGCGGCAAGATTATCACTATCAGCAGCATCGCAATAATGAGTGGAACGGCGGCGATCTCTTCACGCAAATTCGCACCTATAGGCAACGCCGCGCGGGGAAAATTGAATGCTTGGACAACGGAGCGGTTGCTTTGTATGGATCGGGCCACGGACGTTACGGCACCTGCACTGAACTGAAAGACAAAGATTCCGGTGACCAAATAGCCTAAAAAGTTGTCAATTCCGCCGCTGGTTTGCAGCAAAACGCCGAAAATAATATAGTAGGTTAGGCCGTTGAATACCGGATTAAGAAGCAACCACGCGCTCCCTAAACGGTCGCGCCGAGTTCCGCTCTGCACACGGGCGCGGGCGTCATAAAAGATGAACTGCCGGAAATCCCACAATTGAACGAGATAGTCCAAGAAGCCGGGACGCGAGCCGACGCGCGTCAGCCGGCGCATGTCGACAGATAACGGCTGGACAAACGGCTGGGCCGGCCCCACTTCGGTTTCTGCGGACACTAACTATTCTCCTCATTTTTCTTGATAGACAGCTCGTTGTAACCCGTTGCCACGGCTTTGGCGTTTGCAGCCCAAGTTCTAGTCGCCAAGACCTTCGTCCGGCCGGCGTCCCCCATGGACGCTCTCAATAAGGCCTCCGTCAGCAACACCCCCAACGCTTGTGACAACTCCTCCGGGTTTTCCGGCTGCACCAACAAACCATCGACGCCGTCGTCAACAATCTCCTCCAGCGCCGGCAACCTGCTTGCCACCACAGGCCGGGCGCAGGCGAGTGCCTCAACCGGTTTAAGGGGGGTCACGGACCGCGTGACGTCAAGATCTTTGCGTGGCACAACAAATACATCCAAAGCTTGGTGATATCTCGCTGCCTGCTGCCGCGGAACCCTCCCCGTGAAGATGATCCGGTCGCTAAAGCCGGACTCACGGGATTGAACCTCAAGTGCGGGCCGGGAGACGCCATCACCCACAATTAGCAATTTGAGCTCCGGAAATCTCGTAGCCAGCAGCGCAAACGCTCCGATGAGGCAGTCGAGGCCCTCATAGGCTACCAAACTGCTCACCGTGCCGATGTACTGTCCCGCCTCGTTGAGTCCAAGCTCACGACGCGCGGTCGCAGGCGCCGGCGGTTCGTCGAGGAAGTCCCCGCCTACGGCGTTAGGAGCGATCAAAACTTTCTTTTCCGGGATGCCGGCCGCGACGATGTTGGCTTTCATCGCGCTGCCCAAAGTCACCACCAGGCCTGCGTCCCGCATGACCTCGGCCTCGCGTTCCTGGAAGAGCCGGTAGTACTCGCTGCTCTTAGCCGCCGCACCCCGCGTCGACGCCCAGGTGTCGGCAAGTTGCCCGCGCACCTCATACACCCAGGGAATGCCCACGGCCTGGGCCACGGCCCGGACTACCAGAGCGTTAGCGTAGTGCGTGGTGGTGTGCAGCACGCTTGGCCGGAACTCCAGCACGACGTCCAGGAGTTCCTCGGCCTGTTGTTGCAGCCTCGCGTCCATCGTCGCAGCCAGTTTTGCCGGAAGGAGCCGCCGGTAGCGGACACCGTCCACCACGTCCACCGGCTTCGCCGTTATCTTGCCGATCTGGACGGGGTAGCCCAGCCTGGTGACGGCCAGAACGTCCCAGCCTGCGGCCTGCTGTGCGGCAAGAATGGAATGGGATCGCTGCGCGTAGCCGCTCGCTGTGTGCGGGAGCGAGTTGGTCAGCAGGTGCAGGACCCGTCGTGGGACCGGGCTGTAATTTCTGCGGCCCAGTTGAGGAGCCTCCGCGCCGGAAAGAACGCTCACTTCCGCGGCCAGGCGCGCCCGCTGACTCCGGCTCGCCCTGCCGTCACCTTCCAGGAGCGTGACGGCGTCGCTGACGGCGCCGTCGTACCACGACCGTCGCGCCAGGGTCCGGGCCAAGCCAGCAGCGCCGCCTGCGCGGCCGAGGAAATCATCGGCGAGGGCGGGTAACCGGGCGGCGAGAGCGACGTCGGCGAGGCGCCGGGCGTGCTCCCCTGCCGCCTTGGCACTTGCGGGCTGTGAGAGCCGGTGCTCCACGTCTGCGTCTTCGCCGGCCACTAGTCCGGCGAGAAGAACAGGGAAAGCGCTGGAGCCGTGAAGGGCGAGACGTAAAACCGCCGTCGAGAGCGGCCGTACCAGAGTTAGCGGCAGACGTCGGCTGAACTGCAGGAGCAGCAGGAGGGGATCGTCGGTCAGGTGGCTCCCGGCCACCCCCACGGCCAGCCGGATATTACGGAAAAGCTGGGTCATCGGGCTGGGACCGGCTCCCGGCCAAGCAACTCGGCAATGAGGTCCATGTACCGCCCGGCCAGCTGGCCGTAGTCGGCGTTTTCTTTGACCCATTGACGGCTGGCTTCGGCCCGCACCAGCCGTGATCGGTCCGATGCGAGCTCGCGCCACAGCTCGGCGACGGCCTCCGGAGTGCTGGCCACGATGTCCCCGGCCTCGGCGTCATCGATGATGCGCGCGGCCTCGCCCTTGACGATTGCCGTTACGTGACGGCCCAGGGACAACACCTCATAGGTCTTGGAAGGGACCGTGGTTTCGAACGATTTCCAGTCGTCCCGAAGCGAAATGATGCAGGTATCCGCCGAAGCGTAGCGGTCAAGGACGGCCTGGCCGTGCTGAGGCTGGTGAAAGGTGACCGGAGCCTCGAGCTCGCGGGCCAACTTTTCCAGCGCCGGCGACTGTGTCCCGTGCCCCACCAGGTGCAGGTGCATCGCGTCGCCCACCAGTGCACTGGCGCGGATGACGACCTCCAAGCGCTGGCTTGCTCCGTGGTTGCCGAGGTAGAGCGCCTCAAAGATCTCACGCTCCGGTTCCGGCGGAGGAAGGAACGGGATGGTGTCCACATGCAGGCCGTTGCTGACGGTCGCAACATTCTTAAGTCCCCGCAGGCGGAGGGTGTCCGCAAACCCCTCGGTGACGGTGACCACCAGGTCGGCGCGCCGTTGGATGAACTCGACGGCCACCTCAACCACGCTCTTAATGCGGCCTTTCACCATGCGGGAGTCGCGGGCGAGGTCCGGCCAGGCGTCCCGCATTTCAACGATTAGCGGAACCCTGCGAGCACGGGCCAAAAGGTAGCCCGCCGCGAGGATCGGCAGGCTCGGCGCGGTGGCGAGCACGACGTCGGGCCGGCGGGTCAGGAGGCCCAAGGGCACTGTCATCCCGGCCGAGAAACAATGATCGACGAAGCGCGCCAACTGGGAGTTTCCGTGCGGCAGGTATGGAACGCGGCGAATTATCTCGGTGAACTGTCCTTTTTGCCGCCGGAAGGCTCGTCCGGCCCGCTCAGGGGGAAGTTCCCGCCGGCCCGACGGGGCGTGGGCCACCGGCGTGACGACGTCGATATCCCACCCCGAGGCGCAGAATTCTTTCAGGAGTGCCGTCCAGCGGCGCTGCGGAGGGCTGCTCTCGGGCCAATAGGAATGCACCAACAGGCTCACCCGGACAGGACGAACTTCAGCTTCGGCGTTGTTTGACAGGCCCTGGAAGGTGTTCCGGGACATGCTACTTTCCGGCCTTCGCCGCGGACCGGGTACCCTTAGCGCCCAGGGCGCGGAAGTAGGCAAACCCTGCCCCGAGCAGGATCAGGACAGTGACCAGCTGGACGCCGAACGGGCTTCCTGTTGCTGCTGTCACCGCTGCTTGGATAACCGGGGCGGCGTGGGCAACCGGGCCGGCCAGCGTCGGCTCCGGTGCAGGTGTCTGGGGCGGAGCCTTGGCGGCAGCGCTCTCCGATGGCGTCGGTTCCGGCGACGGTGAACTGGTCTCCGCCGGCTGGGCGGCGGGCTGCGCCGGGACGGCCGGGGGGATGACTGCGGCCTTGTTTTGGACCGGGTTGCCGCCAGCCGGCGCGGGCGCTGCTGGGACCGCCCAGTCCACGGACGGCGACACTCGATCAGGGTTCGGAGCTGGAGACGCTACGGGCCCTGCGGGGATAGTCGGCTGATCGAGGGGTGGCCCCTGCGTCCCGGGCGCCGTCACTTCGGGCTGGGGATCGGGCGCCGGTGCCGGTGCCGGCTCTGGATTCGTGGGGGTGGAGGGTGTCTCCGCCGGCAGCGGCAGCACAATGGTCCCACCGGGACTGGGCGCGGGCGTGGCCGGGTCGTCCGCCTGAGCGGGGGTTGCACCAAGGCTGAGGGTGAGAAGCACGGCTGCGCCGAGTGCCGCCGTCGTGCTTCGGATCATGGCCGTGCGGCCGGCGCAGCGTGACGAGTTCAAGTATTCCCCCAAAGCAATATCCAATTCAGTGCGTCGTAAAGTTCACCGACGTACCGGGTGTCCAGGCCACCAACGTGCGGCGGCACCGAAAGCATTCTACAGCCTCCCCGGCACGTCCGGCAGCAAGCGGCCAAGGGCTGTTGTTGTCCCCGTCCGGGCTACCTCACCCACCGGGATAGGCTGGATGGATGCAACAGCTCCGCCGGCCCGGTTCCCTTCGTCCGCTCCGCCTTTTTGCCACTGCAGCCGCCGCCGGGCTGGTGCTCAGCGGCTGCTCCCCCGCCGTCGACGTCGCCCCCGCCAAGGACGCGGCGAACGCGGCATGCGCGCCGATGATGCTCGCGCTGCCGGACAGCATCGGAGAGGCGAAGTTGCGCAAGACCGACAGCCAGGCAACGGCGGCGTGGGGGGACCCGTCCCTCGTGGTCCTGCGCTGCGGCGTCAACGTTCCCGGCCCCACCACCGACCGCTGCGTCAGCGTCAACGGCGTCGACTGGGTGATGAAGGAGGGCGATCCGGTGTGGACGCTGACCACCTTCGGACGTGACCCCGCCACCGAGATCCTGATGGATCCCAACAAGATCAGCTCGGCCACCGTTCTGGCCGAGCTCTCCGGCCCGGCCGCAAAGATCAAGGCGAACCGGAACTGCGTGGGCCAGGCGGACCTGCAGAACCTGCCCACCGGGCTGTAGCGACCGAGGCGCTGGGCCCACGCCGGCAGGGTTCCCTGGCCGAAGCGGAGCGAGGTTAGGGTGCCCGTGGGGACTAGCGGAGGCCGGTCTTGCGGTGCAGGGCCAGGTGGATCAGTTCGTCGATCAGCTCCGCGTAGTCCAGCCCGGAGGCCTTCCACATCTGCGGGTACATGCTCTTGGGCGTGAAACCGGGCATGGTGTTGATCTCGTTGATGATCAGTTCGCCCTCGGGCGTGTAGAAGAAGTCCACCCGGCTCAGGCCCTCGGCGCCCACGGCGTCGAAAGCGACGGCCGCCAGCTCGCGGACCCGGGCGATGGCCTCAGCAGGGAGGTCGGCCGGGCAACTGAGCGCCGCGGCGTCGTCCTCCACGTATTTGGCGGCGAAGTCGTAGAAGACGTGCCCGCCGCCGGCGACGGAGATCTCACCCGGCATGGATGTGCGCGGCGCGTCTGTTCCGCGGCCTTCGAGCACGGCGCATTCGATTTCCCGGCCGACGATGCCGGCCTCAATCACGAGCTTGGGATCGTGTTGCCGGGCGGCCTCGATGGCGGCGTCCAGGCCCTCCAGCGAATCCACCTTCGAGATCCCCATCGAGGAACCGGCCCGCGCCGGCTTGACGAAGACCGGGAAGCCGAGGGCGTCCACGCGCTTGCGCACCAGCTCCGGATCGTTGAGCCACTGCCGGTCCGTCACCGCAAGGTA
Source organism: Arthrobacter sp. UYEF3 (assembly GCF_040546245.1). Lineage (NCBI taxonomy): Bacteria > Bacillati > Actinomycetota > Actinomycetes > Micrococcales > Micrococcaceae > Arthrobacter > Arthrobacter sp. UYEF3. The sequence continues at coordinate 303,117 of NZ_JBEPNK010000001.1, read as the reverse complement.
AGGCCCCACGCGCAGCCCGGCGGACTCGAACACCACCTTCATGTAGTGCTTGTCCATCCCGACGGCTGAGGCCAGGACGCCGGCGCCGACGTAGCGGGTGTCGGACAGTTCCAGCAGGCCTTGGATGGTGCCATCCTCACCGAAGGGCCCGTGGAGCAGCGGGAAGACCACATCCACGGAGCCGAGTTCCTGGGGTACCTGGTTGGGCGCGGCCACGATCAGCTGGTGTTCGCCGCCGATCTCGGCCAGCGTCACGGTCTTCTCCGACGGCGCGACTTCCGGCAGTGAGCTGGCGGACAACGACCACTCACGGGTGTCACCGGAGGCCAGCACCCACTGGCCGGTCTTGGCGATCCCGATCGGAATCACCTCATACTTTGCCTGGTCGATCGCGCCGAGCACGCCGGCGGCTGTGACGCAGCTGACGGCGTGCTCGCTGGAGCGGCCGCCGAAGAGCACCGCCACGCGGGGCCGGGAGCGGACCGCCTGGGTCTCTGTAGTCAAGTTCTTCTCCGACACTTTTAGTAATCGCCTTCGGATTTGAGGTCCCGGGACAGCAGCAGCGGGCCCAGGTCGTCTACGGACAGTTTTCCGGCCAGCACCGCGACGACGGCGGCGGTGATGGGCATCTCGACGCCCAGCTTGCCGGCCAGTTCGTGCACCGCCTGCGCCGACTTGATGCCCTCGGCGGTCTGCGTCATCTCGGTGGTGACCTCGTCCAGGCTCAGCCCTGTGCCGAGCAGCCGTCCGGCGGTGTGGTTCCGGGACAGGGCCGAGGAACAGGTAGCGACGAGGTCGCCCAGGCCCGCGAGGCCGGCCATGGTCCGGACTTCGCCGCCCAGGGCGAGCGTCAGCCGCGAGGTCTCGGCGAGGCCGCGGGTGATCACGGACGCCTTGGTGTTGTCGCCCATCTCCTTGCCCTCGCAGATGCCGACGGCGAGGGCGATGATGTTTTTGACGATGCCGCCGATTTCGACGCCGACCACGTCCGACGTCGTGTACGGGCGGAAATAGGGCGCCGTGCAGCTGCGGGCAATCCAGCCGGCCGCCGCCGCGTCGGAGCAGGCGACCACGGAGGCCGTCGGTTCACCGCGGGCAATCTCCATGGCCAGGTTGGGTCCTGACACCACGGCAACGCGTTCGGCCGGAATCTCGAGCTCCTCGCAGATGACCTCGCTCATCCGGGCGTCGGAGTGCAGTTCGAGGCCCTTCATCAGCGACACGACGAGCGCGCCCGGAGCAATCAGGTGCTTCCACTCGCGCAGTTGCGGCCGCAGGGTCTGCGCGGGGACGGCCAGGACCACCAGTTCGGCACCGTCCAGGACGTCCGCGACGTCAGTGGAGGCGGTGATGCTGGCCGGCAGCGCGATGTCTTTAAGGTACTGCTCGTTGCGGTGCACGGTGTTGATCTGGTCCACGACGGCGGCGCGGCGCCCCCAGAGGCGGATGCTGCGCTCGACGCCGGACGCGTCGGCCGCGTCGGCGAGGATCTTCGCAAAGGTGGTCCCCCAGGAGCCGGCGCCGAGCACGGCCACACGCACGGCCGAGCCGGCGGCACTAACGCCGGGCAGCTCTGCCGTCACTTGAAACCGTCCGGGGCACTGCCGGCGTCCGGGGCACTGCCGGCGTCCGGGGCACTGCCGGCGTCCGGGGCAGCACCGCCGGGCTTACCGCCGCGGTCCACGAAGCGGCCATGGCTGGACTGGTTGTGCTCCGAGGGATCCCACCGCACCAGTGGCGGCTGACCGCCGCGCAGCGTGGCGAGCAGTTCGGTGATGGCGTCCATGATCACGGCCGTCGCTTCGGTCAGCGTGGCCTTGTCCAGCGGGCGGCCGGCGAAAGCGCTCAGGTCAACCGGGTCGCCCACAAGCACCCGAGAGGTCTTACGCGGGAAGACATGGAACCGCTTGGCGTAGCGCGGAAAGACCTCATGCGCCCCCCAGTGGGCCATCGGAACCACCGGGATGCCGCTTTGCAACGCCATCCGGGCAGCGCCGGTGTGGCCCTTCATCGGCCACAGCTCCGGGTCGCGGGTCAGCGTCCCCTCCGGATAGATCACAATTGCGCCGCCCTCGTCCACGATTTCCTTGGCGAGCTGCAGCGAACGGTTGGCGCCCGCCGTCGAGCGTTCCACCGGGACCTGCTTGGTGTTGCGCAAAACGGCACGCAGCACCGGGACCTTGAAAAGGCTGCCCTTGGCGAGGAAGTGCGGCATCCGATTCTGGTTGTAGAGCATATGGCCGATCACCAGCGGGTCGATCTCGGTGCAGTGGTTGGGCGCGGCGATGAAGCCGCCGGCGGGGAGCTTGTCCAGGCCCTCCCACTTTTTGGTCATCAGCAGGTTCATCACCGGCCGGACAATGCCGGCGGCGATGGCAAAGTTGATGTGGCTCTTGGCCGTTTCCTTCACGTGGTCCCTCTACCCGGCCGTGGTGATGTCGAAGTCGGCGCCCAGGCCGGCGAGCTTCTCGGTGAAGCGCTCGTAACCACGGTTGATGATGTCGATGCCGGTGACCCGGGAGGTACCGGAGGCGGCCAGGGCAGCGATGAGGTGGCTGAAGCCGCCGCGCAAGTCCGGCACGTCAATGTCGGTGCCCTTGAGCTGGGTGGGGCCGGAGATTACGGCTGAGTGCAGGAAGTTCCGCTGGCCGAAACGGCACGGGACGCTGCCGAGGCATTCGCGGTGGACCTGGATGTTGGCGCCCATCCGGACCAGGGCGTCGGTGAAGCCGAAGCGGTTTTCGTAGACGGTCTCGTGCACGATCGACACCCCCTCCGCCTGCGTCAGGGCCACGATCAGCGGCTGCTGCCAGTCGGTCATGAACCCGGGGTGCACGTCGGTTTCGAGTACCAGCGGGCTGAGCTTGCCGCCGGGGTGGTAGAAGCGGATGCCGTCGTCGCCGATGTCCATGCCGCCGCCCACCTTGCGGTAGGTGTTCAGGAAGGTCATCATGTCGCGCTGGGTGGCGCCTTCGACGAAGATGTCGCCGCGAGTGACCAGGGCGGCGGAGGCCCAGGACGCGGACTCGTTCCGGTCGGACAGGGCCCGGTGGTTGTAGCCGCCCAGATCGTGGACGCCCTCGATCCGGATGGTGCGGTCCGTCTGGACGCTGATGATGGCGCCCATCTTCTGCAGCACGGCGATGAGGTCCACGATCTCGGGTTCCGTGGCCGCGCCGGTCAGTTCGGTGATGCCCTCCGCGCGGGTGGCGCTGAGCAGGACCTGTTCGGTTGCCCCGACGGACGGGTAAGGCAGCGCAATCTTGGCGCCCTTGAGTCCATTGGGAGCGGAGATGTGGATGCCGCCCGGGCGCTTCTCCACGACGGCGCCGAACTGGCGCAGCACGTTGAGGTGGTAGTCGATGGGGCGGTCGCCGATCTTGCAGCCGCCGAGGTCCGGAATGAAGGCCTCGCCGATGGCATGGATGAGCGGTCCGCAAAGCAGGATCGGAATGCGCGAGTCGCCGGCATGCGCGTCGATGGCAGTGTGCGAGGCCGTCTTGGCATTGGTCGGGTCCAGCGTGAGATCCCCGGTCACCGGGTCCTTATCCACCGTGACCCCGTGGAGCTGGAGCAAGCTGGTGACAACCTCAACGTCCTTGATTTCGGGCACGTTGCGCAACACGGACGGTTCATTGCCCAGCAGGGCAGCAACCATCGCCTTGGGGACAAGATTCTTGGCCCCCCGGACGGTGACGCGGCCGGTCAGCGGGACGCCTCCGCGGATTGTCAGAACACTACTCATTTACCGGTTTCCTCACGACTACTCGCCCCCAATCCTTACAAAGGCACCCGCTAAGCATAGGAGCTTGCGTTACCGATCCGAAATACGGCGCGGCCGGGACGGCACGGAATGGATGGTTTGGACTGGGATGCCAGGAGGCGTTTCCAGGTTGTCCCGCCACTGCCCCGCGATGCCGGACGCGCACGTTTCTGGCGCCAATTGGCGCTTGCGTCGCGGCCGCCCAACCGGTCCTGCGTTATTGTCTGACCCCTGAGGTTCACTTGATTTATGGACGGAAATCGAGGATCAGAGGCGGCTTCATCAGTGGCGGCGCAGCACCGGCGGCTTAGGGAGTTGAATTCCGCCCTGGACATCCTGCTAACGCGGCTCCAGTTGGCCGTTGTGTTGGGCAGCGTTCCAGGCGTTCTCTCCGGACCTGAAAAGGCCCCGATGCATCCCGAAGCCTTGGCACGACTCCGCCAGGCCATAACTGTCATAGCCCGCAGGGACACTTGATACATGGACGTCATTCAGGCGCACGACATAGTTCCGGCGGACCCGGCACCGGCGAGTGCAGCGACCGTCGCGACTCTGGCCCGGATCCTGGTCGGACTCCCGGTCCCGGTCAGTCCCGCCGACCTCATCACCGAGACACGCCAACTGGAGGACCTGAAGTCCGCCCTGGCCGCCCGCCAGGCCCGGCACGCCGTCGCCTTCGACCTGCTCCAGCGCCGCGAACAGGCCGACGCCGGGATGCCCGCGGACGAGTTGGGCGCGGGGGTCGGGGCGCAACTCGCCCTCGCCCGCCGCGAATCCCCCGCCAAGGGAGGCCGATTGCTGGGCTTGGCCAAAGCTTTGGTCACCGAAATGCCACACACCCTCGCGGCTCTGGAGACCGGGCAGCTCAACGAATGGCGCGCGACGCTTCTGGTGCGTGAGACTGCCTGCCTGTCCGCCGCTGATCGGGCCGCCGTCGATGATGAGCTGGCCCCCGACGCCGGGACCCTCGACGGGGCGGGCGACCGTTCCATCGTTGCCGCGGCCCGGGCCGCCGCCTACCGCCGCGATCCGCGCTCCGTCACCCAGCGGGCCGCCCACGCCGCGACCGAACGCCACGTCAGCTTCCGCCCGGCCCCGGACACCATGTGCTACCTCACCGCCCTGCTGCCCGTCGCCGCCGGTGTCGCCATGCACGCCGCACTCACCCGGCACGCCGACTCTCTTCGCTCCGGCGGGGACGAGCGGTCCCGGGGCCAGCTCATGGCCGACGCGCTCGTCGAACGCACCACCGGAAAAGCCGGCGGGATCAGCGGCATCGAAATACAACTCGTCATGACCGACCGCACCCTGTTCCAGGCCGACAGCGAACCCGCCAGGCTCCCCGGCTACGGCACCGTCCCCGCCGGCTGGGCCCGGACACTCCTTGAAGGCGCCGACGCGGGCGGGGCCAGCGGCGGTGCGGACCAACCCCGTGACGGGGAACCGGCCTTCAGGACCTGGCTCCGCCGGCTCTACACCGCCCCGAGCACCGGCGACCTCGTCGGCATGGACTCCCGCGCCCGGATCTTCCCTCCCCGGCTTCGCCGCTTCCATCCAGACCCGGGACCACACCTGCCGGACACCCTACTGCGACGCCCCCATCCGGCACCTGGACCACATCGTCCCCTGGCACAACGGCGGAACCACCACCAGCCACAACGGCGCCGGACTCTGCGAAGCCTGCAACCACACCAAAGAAACACCCGGCTGGAACGCCCAACCCCGGCCGGGCCCCAGACACACCCTCCAACTCACCACCCCCACCGGCCACGCCTACCACTCCACCGCACCACCATTGCCAGGAGCCGGCCTCGGCCGCCGACGTCCGGCTCCACAATGGATCGGGCAGGGCGTCGAGGCTGATCACGCTGAGGCGATTCACCGGCGGAACCTCAGACACCGGGCAAAGGTAATCATGGGCGCCCGCCTGGGCGGACAGCCGGCTGCCTAACCGCTTAGCCCGGTAGCCTCGGCAGCCACTTAACTCGGACTGCCGTCGTCGAGCCTTTCGACTCGACGACGGCAATCAGTGCCCGCAGGTTGATCTCAGGAGAGCTTGGCCGGCAGTGTCGTCGGCTTGAACGCAGGCCTCGTGGTCTCGTAGGCGGTGATGTCTTCCTCGTGCTGCAGGGTCAGGCCGATGTCATCCAGGCCTTCGAGCAGGCGCCAGCGGGTGTAGTCGTCGATCTCGAACGGAGCCACCACGTTGCCGCACTCGACCGTCTTGGAGCCGAGGTCCACCTTGACCTCAGTGCCGGGCGCGTTCTCCAGCACCTTCCAGATCAGCTCAATATCGTCCTGGGCCAGCTCTGCGGCCAGCAGGCCCTGCTTGCCCGAGTTGCCGCGGAAGATGTCGGCGAAACGGGAAGACAGCACGGCCTTAAAGCCGTAATCCTTCAGCGCCCAGACGGCGTGTTCGCGCGAGGAGCCGGTGCCGAAGTCCGGCCCGGCGACCAGCACGGAGCCGGAGCTGAACGGTTCCTGATTCAGGATGAAGGCGGGATCCTTGCGCCAGGCGGAGAAGAGGGCGTCCTCGAACCCCGTCCGGGTAATGCGCTTGAGGTACACGGCGGGGATGATCTGGTCGGTGTCGACGTTGCTTTGGCGCAGCGGGACACCGATTCCGGTGTGGGTGGTGAACTTTTCCATGGCGGATCCTTTGGGGGGCTGGATGGATCGATGCAGGCTGGGTCGGCGCCGGAGGGCTAGGCCGCACCGGCACCCGGGGCGGCGGACGCGGACACGGGTTCGCGGTCCAGGTCCGACGGCGAGCTCAGCGTGCCGCGCACCGCCGTCGCCGCCGCGACAACGGGCGAGACGAGGTGCGTGCGTCCGCCCTTGCCCTGGCGGCCCTCAAAGTTGCGGTTGGACGTTGAGGCGCAGCGCTCCCCCACTTCCAGCTGGTCCGGGTTCATGCCCAGGCACATCGAGCAGCCGGCGAACCGCCATTCGGCGCCGAAGTCCGTGAAGACCTTGTCCAGGCCCTCGGCCTCGGCTTCGAGCCGGACGCGGGCGGAGCCGGGCACCACCAGCATCCGCACCTTCGGGTCCTTGGTGCGCCCGCGGATGATGTCCGCAGCGGCCCGCAGGTCCTCCATCCGGGAGTTGGTGCAGGAGCCCAGGAAGACGGTATCGACGCGGATATCCTTCATCGGCGTCCCGGCCTCGAGGCCCATATACTGCAGCGCCCGCTCGGCGGCGGCCTTGGCGTTCTCGTCGCCGAAGTCACCCGGCGAAGGGACCTTGGCGGACAGCGAGACGCCCTGGCCCGGGTTGGTTCCCCACGTCACGAACGGTTCCAGGGTGTCGGCGTCGAGGTCTACTTCGGCGTCGAAGCATGCACCGTCGTCGGTGCTCAGCGTGTTCCAGTACGCGACGGCGGCGTCCCAGTCCGCGCCCTGCGGCGCGTGCGGGCGGCCCTGCATGTAGTCGTAAGTGGTCTGGTCCGGGGCCACCATGCCGGCGCGGGCGCCTGCCTCGATGGACATGTTGCAGATGGTCATGCGGGCTTCCATGGACAGGGCGCGGATGGCGGAGCCGCGGTACTCCAGCACGTAGCCCTGGCCGCCGCCGGTGCCGATCTTGGCGATGACGGCCAGGATAATGTCCTTGGCGGTGACGCCGGGCCGCAGCGTGCCCTCGACGTTGATGGCCAAGGTCTTGAACGGCTTCAAGGACAGCGTCTGGGTGGCCATGACATGCTCCACCTCGGAGGTCCCGATGCCCATGGCGAGCGCCCCGAAGGCACCGTGCGTAGACGTGTGCGAGTCGCCGCAGACCACTGTCATCCCCGGCTGGGTGAGGCCCAACTGCGGGCCGACCACGTGCACAATCCCCTGCTCGGCGTCGCCCAGGGAGTGCAGGCGGACGCCGAATTCCTTGCAGTTGTTGCGCAAGGTCTGGATCTGGGTCCGGCTGGTGAGGTCCGCGATAGGCTTGTCGATGTCCAGCGTGGGAGTGTTGTGGTCCTCGGTGGCGATCGTGAGATCCGGCCGGCGGAGCCCTCGGCCGGCGAGGCGCAGGCCCTCGAAAGCCTGCGGGGACGTCACCTCATGGACCAGGTGGAGGTCGATGAAGAGGAGGTCCGGCTGGGCGTTGGCGCCTTCGCCGTCCCCCTTGCGCACCACGTGCGCGTCCCAGACTTTCTCGGCCAATGTTTTTGCCACGGCCTGCTCCCTTCACTGCTGTCTTTAATGCGTAGCTGTCCCCGCTGCTCCGCGACTGATGCCGCACAGGCGGGTTGATGATGTCCACTGAATCAGGAGTGCCGTCAAATACGCCAGCGCAATGATTTGCATCTCAGATACTGAGACGGCAATATCATTACATGGACAATTCTAGTGGCGTTGGTGTCATCGACAAAGCGGCCCATGTGCTCGATGCACTTGAGGCCGGCCCCACCACCCTGGCCCAGCTGGTGGCCGCCACCGGCCTGGCCCGGCCCACGGTGCACCGCCTCGCGCTGGCGCTGGTCCACCACCGCCTGGTGAGCCGCGACATCCAGGGCCGCTTCGTGCTGGGCAGCCGCCTGGTGGAGCTGGCCTCCGCCGCCGGCGAAGACCGGCTTATCGCCTCCGCCGGGCCCGTACTGATGCAGTTGCGTGACGCCACCGGCGAGAGCGCGCAGATCTTCCGCCGCCAGGGCGAATGGCGCGTCTGCGTGGCCTCCGCCGAACGCCCCATCGGCCTCCGGGACACCATCCCGGTGGGCACCCAGCTGTCCATGAAAGCCGGCTCCGCCGCCCAGGTGCTGCTGGCCTGGGAAGACCACGACCGCCTGCTGGAGGGCCTCCAGGCGGCCCGCTTCACGCCCACCGTCCTGGCCGGGGTACGACGCCGGGGCTGGGCCCAGAGCCTCGGCGAACGCGAACCGGGGGTCGCCTCAGTTTCGGCGCCGGTCCGCGGGCCCTCCGGCCGGGTGATCGCAGCGGTCTCCATGTCCGGCCCGATCGAACGCCTGACCCGGCAGCCCGGCCGGTTGCACGCCGAAGTGGTCTGCAACGCGGCCCGGGTCCTGACCGAGGCGTTGCGCAAGAGCAACGACTGAGTCCCCGATGTTCCTCGGCGCCGCTAGGCTGTGCCCATGAACAGCTATGCGGTCTTCCTGCGCGGCATCAACGTGGCCGGCATCAACATCAAGATGGCCGACCTTAGAGAGGCACTAAAAGCGCTCCCGTTTTCGGCCGTGACGACGCTCCTCGCCAGCGGCAACGTCGTGCTGGCCAGCGAACTTCCGGCAGCCGCGGTAAAGTCCGAGTTCGAGTCCTGCCTGCGGGATGCCTTCGGCTTCGACGCCTGGGTGGTGGTGCTGACCGCTGCCCGCGTGGCGGAACTGGTCGAAGCCTGCCCGTACCCCGCCGACGACGCCGCCACTCACAGCTATGTGACGTTGTCCTCGGACGCCGCGGCCCTTGCCGAACTGTACGACGCCGGCGCTGCCCTCGACGGGGTGGAGTTGACCCGGCTGGGCGCCGAAGCCGTGGCGTGGCTGGCTCCCGCCGGCGGCACCCTCGACAGCCCGTTCAGCAAGCTCTCCGCCAAGGCCCGCTACAAGGCCAGCACCACCACCCGGAACCTGCGGACCCTGGTCAAGGTCCGCGACGCCGCCGCGCGGCTGGCTTAGGCGACTCCGCAGTTCAACCTGCCGCGGACTTCAGCGCCGCGTTGAACGACGCCAGTCGGCTGACTTCGAGTTCCACCGGTCCGACCACCAGGTCCTGTGCGACGGCGGTCACCGAGGCATTCAACCGCCGTCGGGCCGCCGACGCCCGGGCCCGGGCAGCGGCGCCGGCGATAAACTTTGCCGCAAAGGCCAGCACAATGCCCAGCAGGACTCCGCCTGCCACCAGCACGGTGGGGACCGGCCAGCCCTGCACCCGGGGAACCTCGGGAACGGGCAGCTGGAAGTACCCCAGCCCGGCGAGCACACCGAGCCAGCCCAGGCCGCCGAGCGCCAGGAGCAGACCCAGCCACTGGAACACATTGAAGGCCGTCCACCACCAGGAGCTTCGCCCGGCTTTGAGATCGGTGCCGGCAATGGCCTGGTCCAGCGCGGCGGGGAGCTGCTCCCGCCCCTCCCGGGCGGCGCCGCGGATGGCGGCGCGCCAGGGTCCCGGCGCGCCGTCGGACGCGGCATCGGCAAACTCCCGCACCGCGGCGTCGGTGCGGGCCCGGGCCGGGGCCCCGGCGGGTGGCAGCGACGTCCGGTTCAGCTCCGGCCGCTCGCCCGACCGGCGCAGGTTCAGCCGTCGCAGCGGGTCTGGCCGGAACCGGACCAGCCAACGCGTCACCGGCCAGCCGGTTCGTCGCGTGGCCTCCTGCCGGTACGAGCGCGCCACGGCGTCCACCACCAGCGGAACATTCGCTGCCACGGCCAGTTCCGCGGCCAACCTCTCCCTGGTGCCGGCGTTGACGCCGGCGGCCTCCCCCGTACCGGACGCTTCCGCAAGCTTGGCGGCGGCCCGGTCCACATCCGCGGCGAGCCGCTGCGAGAGGGCCAGCCGCGCCATGGCGGCCTGACGGATGGCGCCCCGGACAGTATCCACGCCGGTGCCCGCAACCGCCGAGGCTCCCAGAACCTGCACCTTGCCGAGGCCGTCCCGCGCCAGGATAGCTTTGAGTGACTCCAGCACCGGGCGGATCTCATGTTCCGGCAGTCTGTCCACCTGGTTGAGCACCACGAGGGTGACGGCCGCGTGCGAGGCGAGCGGTGTCAGGAAGTCATTGTGGACGGCGGCGTCGGCGTATTTCTGCGGGTCCAGCACCCACACGAGCACGTCCACAAGCCCCACCATGCGCTGCACGATCTCCCGGTTCTCCGAGCGGGTCGAGTCGAAGTCGGGCAGGTCAAGCAGGATCAGCCCGGTCTCCTCGTCGGCGAAGCCGGGCACGGCCGCGGCCTGATGCCGGCGGCGGACCTCCAGCCAGTCGAGCAGCGCTTCACTGCCCTCCGCGCCCCAGATGCCGGCCAGCGGTTCGGACGTCGTCGGGCGGCGGGCGGCCGCCGTCGCGATTTCCGCCCCGCTGACGGCGTTGAAGAGCGAGGATTTGCCGCTGCCGGTGGCGCCGAAGAAGCCCACCACGGTGTGGTCCGCGGAGAGTGAGCGCCGGGAACTTGCGCGCTCCAGCACCTGCAGCACTTCGTCCAGGGCTTCCTCGGGCAGGGCCCCCGCTCCGAGTTCCCTGGCCTCATTGAGGGCTTCCAGCCGGCGTTGCAGCCGCGTGGCGTCCCGCGCGGAGCCGTGACGGTTCATGCGGAGGCCGCCAGCCGGCCCAGAGCGGCAGCCCGTCCCGCAAGGGCGCCCTGCGGAGCATCGTCAATCATGTCGAGCCGGGCAAGGAACCGCTGGCGTTCCGCCTGCAGCAGCCGCTCGCAGCGGGCCTGGAGATCCTCGCGCGCTGTCTTGGCCAGCCGGCGCACGGCATCCTCGCCGAAAACGGCTTCCAGCACCCGCTGGCCGACGACGGCGGTGCCGCCGGCCACTCCGATCTCCAGCCCGGTCAGGCCCGCGGTCATCGAGAAGACCACAATCATCAGCGCCGCGCCAAGGCCGTTGATGCCGAAGGAAAGCCAGCGGGCCTGGCTGCGCTTGTCCTGGCCTTCGGTCCGGATCAGTTCCATCAGGCTGCCCTGCCACGCACGGATCTCCTCGGCGACGGCGTCGGCGAAGCCCTCGCTGGTGCCGGAGAGGTCATCGGTGCCGAGCAGCTGCCGGCCTGCCGGGTCGGAGCGCCAGCGCTGGTCCGCTTCTTCCGCGGCGTTGGCGGCCTCATCCACGATGACCGCCTGCAGGCCGGTCTCGATCGCGGTCTCGACCCGCACGGCCGGGGTGGGTTCGCCGCGGAAGAAAGCGCCCATGCGGTCCCGCAGCCGCCCGATGTTCTGCTCCATCACCCGGAAGAACTCCCCGGTGCCCACGAAGTCCTGCCAGCGGGCCAGGACCTCACCGCGGAGCAGGGCGCCGTCCCGGGTTGCGTCCAGAATCCGGCCCACGGCGTCGCGGTAGGCGCCGTGTACATCCCCGGTCAGCAGTTCGGCCGCGCGGTGCTGGGCAGCCACCGCCTCCGCCACGGCGTCCACCCGCCCGCCCAGCGCCTTGACCGTGCCGTTGAGCGTCCGGCGGGCAATCGCCGCGCGGCCGGCCGCGTCGGCGGCGAGTTCCGAAAGCCAACCCTGCAGGGGCGCAACCGCGTCAACGGGAAGCATGCCCGCGGCATCCAGCACCAGCTCGGGTACGACGAAGAGCCGGGCGGAGCCCAGTCCCTCCCGGCTCAGCATGGACTTGAGGTCGGCACTGACCTCCTCCTCGGCCGCCGGCGGCACCCGGTCCAGCACGACGGCCACCATGATGTCACGCGCGGCGGCGTCCAGCAGCAGGCGCCAGGGGACGGCGTCGGCGTAGCGATTGGCGGTGGTGAGGAATATCCATAGGTCGGCGGCCGCGAGCAGCTGGCCCGCCAGCCTTCGGTTGTCATCCGAGATGGAGTCGACGTCGGGGGCATCCAGCAGCGCGATACCTTGCGGCACGGCAGGGTCGGCGGCGAGGACCAGCGAGGTGACGGCGCGGCCGTCCGGGGTGCGGCCGTCCGGGGTAGGGCCGGCCGGGGTGGGGCCGGCCTGGGTGGCTGGCAACGCTGCGGTGACCACTGTTCCGCGGATCCGGCTGAGGCTCGGCAGCACACGCTGGTCCTCGAACCAGGCTGCGTCGTCCGGGTGGTGCAGCAGGATGGGCTGCCGGGTGGTCGGGCGGATCGCTCCGGCGCGGGTCACGTTGTGCCCCACCAGCCCGTTCACCAAGGTGGATTTGCCGGCGCCGGTTGAACCGCCGACGACGGCCAGCAGGGGCGCGTCAAGGCTGCGGTAACGGGGCAAGATGTAGTCGTCCAGCTGGGCCACGGCGTGCCGGATGTAGAGCCGCGCCGTCTCTGCGCCGGGCAGGGCCAGCGGCAGCGACACCGCAGACAGCTCACGCCGCACGGCTTCGAGCAGTTCGACGGCGGCGCATTGTCGGGCCGCGGGTGACGGCTGCCCGGACCCGCCGGCGCTTTGGTTGGTGGTCACAGCATCATCATGCCAGTTGGGCCGGGCTGAGCCGTGGGTTCGGGGCCCCGCAGCCAGGGTGTGGGCAAACAAAAGCGGCCCCGGGCTGATGCCCGGGACCGTTTCGATGGTGACCCCAGCGGGATTCGAACCCGCGTTACCGCCGTGAGAGGGCAGCGTACTAGGCCGCTATACGATGGGGCCCTGCACTTTCCAAACAGCATTTCTGCCATTGAATCTCAGTGGGTATTTCACCCACTCAGCACATGTTCCAAGCCGGCACTGCCGCTTTGAAACCCCTGAGCCGCCGCGGAAATCCGCGGTTTTTCAGAGCTGGGATACCAGGACTCGAACCTAGAATGACGGTACCAGAAACCGTAGTGTTGCCAATTACACCATATCCCAAAGGAACTTTCGGGCCGGTTTTGCAGGTCTAAACCCGCGCTCCCGGCGCCTCAGCACGAGTAATTACTTTACCCGAGACTTTTGCCCTGCACAAATCGGGCAAGTGGCGCCTGCCCTGGCGGCCCCGTGCTCTCTCGGCTGGCCGCATTCCGGAGGTTGATCCCCGAAAACCCTTGCCAACCCGGCCAAGCCAAGTTCACTCGCGGTAAGTTACCAATGAGTTACCACCCCTTCCCCCGCCCCGTCGCGGGCAGAATGACGGCCGCTTCGGGATGTTAGCTGCCTCACTTTTATCGGAGTCCGAACGGCATAGTTGGGCGCTCAGCCCGGTACGAAAAAACGGCCCCGGCGGAGGAAGGGATTCCTCCGCCGGGGCCGTTGGGTTCGTGACGCTGGTTCCGGGTCAGCCCAGCAAGTCCAGCAGCGAGGCGACCTCGCGGCCGGCGAACCCCGGAGCGGGCTCGCCGCCGCGGTTCAGCCAGACGCCCAGCAGGCCCGCCGCCGTCGAACCTTCAGCGTCGAGGAGGCGGTTGTCGCCGACGTACAGTGTTTCACCGGGCCCGGTGCCGAGCCGGCGCACGCCTTCGAGGTAAATCGCGGGATCCGGCTTGGCCACGCCGAGCGTGTCCGTGCCGACCAGGATCCCGATGCGGTCCAGTCCGGCGGCATCCAGCTTGACCCGCTGGTAGTCGTGCACATTGTTACTGACAGCCCCGTACGGTACCCCGGCAGCGTCCAGCGCATCCAGCAGCGGTACCACGTCGTCGAAGGCGCGGATATAGCTGTGCTGGAGACTGGCGTAGGAGCTGACCCAGTGCTCCGCCTTTTCGCTGTCCTCGAGTTCGACGCCGAAGTGCCCCAGCGCGGCCCGGCCACGCAGCAGCCGTTGTTCGTTGAAGCTCAGTTCGCCGGAGAGGTAGCGGTCGTAGAAGTGCGTGGTCTCCCGCGTGAAGATCCGGCCGAACCGCTCCCAGCCGGCCTCGTTGAGGCCGGGCAGGAGGTGTTCGCTGACCCCGCGCAGCGCCGTGGTCATCGCGAACTCCAGGTCCACGAGTGTGTCGTCGATATCGAACAACACGCCGCGGATACCGTCAAGCCCGGCGGCAAGGACGCCGCCGCGTACCCCGTCGCTCATCAGCCGCGGAAGGCGCGCAGGCGGGCCAGGGACGAATCCTTGCCAAGGATGACCATGGATTCGAACAGCGGCGGGGAAATCCGGCGGCCGGAGACGGCGGTGCGGACCGGGCCGAAGGCCAGCCGCGGTTTGACGCCCAGGCCCTCGACAAGGGCCTCCCTCAGCGCGGTCTGGATGTTCTCCGCGGTCCACCCGGCGACAGGCTCCAGGGCCGCCAGTGCGGCGTCGAGCACCTCGGTGAGGTTTTCCGGGAGGCCCTTTCGGGCGTCGGCGGCGACGTCGATCGCGTCGTCGTCCTTGAACAGGAAGGCCAGCATCTCCGGGGCCTCTCCCAGAAGCGAGATGCGCTCCTGAATCAACGGGCCCGCCTCGTTGAGGATCTCTTCCTCGCGGGCTGTCAGGCTCTCCCCCACCAGGCCGGCAGCCTGCAGGTAGGGCACCAGGCGGCCGCGGAAGTCCTCTGGTTCCAGCATGCGGATGTGGGTGCCGTTGATCGCCTCGGCCTTCTTAATGTCGAAGCGCGCCGGGTTGGCCAGAACGTCGTGGACATCGAAGTTCTCGATCAGCTGGTCCACGGTGAATATGTCCTCGTCGGCAGAGAGGCTCCAGCCAAGCAGGGACAGGTAATTCAGCAGGCCTTCGGGGATGAACCCGCGGTCCCGGAGCAGAAAGAGGTTGGACTCGGGGTCCCGCTTGGAGAGTTTCTTATTGCCCTCGCCCATGACGTACGGCAGGTGTCCGAAGACCGGCAGGTAGCTGGCGACGCCGATCTCCATCAGCGCGCGGATCAGCACCACCTGGCGCGGGGTGGAGGACAGCAGGTCCTCGCCGCGCAGCACGTGGGTGATCCCCATCAGTGCGTCGTCCACCGGGTTGACCAGGGTGTAGAGCGGCGAGCCGTCGGCGCGGACAATCACGTAGTCGGGGATACTGCCGGCCTTGAAGGTGATCTCGCCGCGGACCATGTCGGTGAAGGTAACGTCCTCGTCCGGCATCCGCACGCGCAGCACCGGCTTCCGGCCCTCGGCCTGGAACGCGGCGACCTGCGCCTCGGAAAGCTGCCGGTCGAAGTTGTCGTAGCCCAGCTTGGCGTCGCGGCCGGCGGCCCGGTGACGGGCTTCGACCTCCTCCGGGGAGGAGTAGCACTCGTAGGCGTAGCCGGCGGCCAGGAGCTTGGCGACGACGTCCTTGTAGAGGTCCAGCCGCTGCGACTGCCGGTACGGCTCGTGCGGTCCGCCCACCCCGATGCCCTCGTCCCAGCTGATGCCGAGCCAGTTGAGCGCCTCCAGCAGCTGCTGGTAGCTCTCCTCCGAGTCGCGTGCCGCGTCGGTGTCCTCGATCCGGAACACGAACGTGCCCTTGGTGTGCTTGGCGTGCGCCCAGTTGAAGAGGGCCGTGCGGATCAAGCCGACGTGCGGGGTCCCGGTCGGTGACGGGCAGAACCGGACCCGGACCGGGGTTTCGGCGGTGACTTCACGGGTGGCGGTGCTGGAGACGGCGTCGGGCGCGGTGGGAGTAGTCATAGTGGTACCAACTTTACCGCGTGCCCGGACTTTCCTTAGCGGCGGACCACCGGGTTGGAGAGGCGTCCGATGCCCTCAATCTCGACCTCGTAGCGGTCTCCGGCCTTGACCAGGCCGACGCCGGCCGGTGTGCCGGTCATGATGACGTCGCCGGGCAGCAGGGTGAAGGCGTGCGAGACGATCGACACAAGTTCACGGACGCCGCGGATCATCTGGCTGGTGCTGCCGTCCTGCCGGAGCTCGCCGTTGAGCCGGCCCTGGATCTGCAGGTCTTCGGTGTCCAGTTCGGTCTCGATCCACGGACCCAACGGCGCGGAGGTGTCGAAGCCTTTGGCCCGCGCCCATTGCAGGTCGGTCTTCTGCACGTCCCGGGCAGTCAGGTCATTGCCGCAGGTATAGCCGAAGACGACGTCGTCGACGCGCTCCTCCGGGACGTCCTTGCAGATCCGGCCGATCACGACGCACAGCTCGGCCTCGAAGGAGACCTCGTCGGAGAATTCCGGCAGGACGATCGGATCGTTGGGCCCGATCACCGAGGTGTTGGGCTTGAGGAAGAGCAGCGGCTGCGCGGGTACCTCGTTGCCGAGCTCGTGGGCGTGCTCCACGAAGTTGCGGCCGACGCCGATGACCTTGCTGCGCGGGATGATCGGCGCGAGGAGGCGGACGTCCTCCAGCTGGTGCTTGACGGCGGTCCGCTCCACGCCGTGGAAGAAGGGATCGCCATTGATGACAGTGATTTCCTCACTGCCGGACGGGCCCTCAACAATGCCGTACAGGGGATCAGAATCGACTACAAACCGGGCGATGCGCATGGGTCCAAGCGTACCGTCTCGAACGGCGCGTCTTCGGACGCGGTTATTAGGCGGAGCCGGCCGAGCGCAGGTAGTCCAGCTGCGCGGCCACGGACAGTTCAGCGGCCGGCCGCACCGCCGGGTCGACGGCGGCGTAGACGGCGTCCGCCACGTCCTGCACACCGGCCTTCTCGCCGAGCTCATCGAGGGCGGCGCGGATCTGCGCGAGGCGGTCCTGCCGGTGGTCTCGGTAGGCGCAGACGATGCTGTCCAGGGCCGGGAGCATGGGACCGTGGGCCGGCAGGACCGTGGCCGGACCCAGTCGCTCCAGCCGGTCCAACGAGTCAAGGTAGTCACCCAGCGTGCCGTCGGGGTAGTCAAGGACGGTGGTACCGACGCCGAGGATGGTGTCGCCGGTCAGGACGGCCCCGCGGGCACCGTCCTGCGGCAGGTGGAAGCAGACCGAGTCGGAGGTATGGCCCGGCGTCGCCAGCACCCGGATTTCCACCCCGGCGGCGTGCAGCACCTCGCCCTCCCGGAGCGGCTCCCCGCCATGGCAGTGTGCGGGGTCAACGGCCCGGACCGGGGCGCCGGTGAGTTCGGCGAATCGCGCTGCGCCGGCGGTGTGGTCAGCATGGCGGTGCGTGATGAGGATCAGTTCCACGGCCCCGTACTGCGTCAGCTCGCGTAGGTGCTCCTCGTCGAGGGGTCCCGGGTCCACGACGACGACGCCGGGCGAGCCGGGGGCGGCCAGCACGTAGGAGTTGGTGCCGTGCAGGCTCATCGGACCCGGATTCGGGGCAAGGCGGAAGCGTGTCAGCTCGGTGCTGCGGTCCGGGGCGCGGTCATCATCGGGGATCACCTCTCCATCATCCCACCGAGGGGCGCCAAGAGGGCAGGGAAACCAACGACGGCGGCCCGCACCGTGAGGTGCGGGCCGCCGTCGTTGATGCGGGGGCGGCCTAGGCCAGGCGGGTCAGCCAGCCGTGGGTGTCCCCGACGGTGCCGGTCTGGATGCCGAGCAGCTGTTCGCGGATGGCCATGGTGGTCTCCCCCGCCGTGGCATCCTCGGAGCCGATGAATTCGGTGTCGTCCTTGAGCACGCCGATCGGTGTGATGACGGCGGCGGTGCCGCAGGCGAAGACTTCGGTGATCTCGCCGGCGGCCACCCCGTCACGCCACTCGTCCAGGGTGATCTTGCGTTCGGTCACGTCGCGGCCCATATCCCTGGCCACCTGCATCACGGAGGAGCGGGTGACGCCCTCCAGGATGGTGCCGGACAGTGCGGGGGTAACCAGCGAGCCGTCTTTCATCACGAAGAAGACGTTCATGCCGCCGAGTTCCTCGACGGCGTTGTCGTTGAACGGGTCCAGGAACAGGACCTGCTTGCAGCCGTGGGCTTCGGCTTCCTGCTGCGCGATCAGGGAGGCGGCGTAGTTGCCGCCGCACTTGGCCGCACCGGTGCCGCCGCGGCCGGCGCGGGCGTACTCCCGGGAGATCCAGATGGAAACCGGCTTGAGCTCGCCGCCGAAGTAGTTGCCGGCCGGGGAGGCGATGACGCGGAATGAGACCTCGCGGGCTGCCCGGACGCCCAGGAAGGCCTCGGTGGCGATCATGAAGGGGCGCAGGTAGAGTGCTTCGCCGTCGCCGGAGGGAACCCAGTCCCGGTCCACGGAGACGAGTTCCTGGATGGCCTTGAGGAAGTATTCCTCCGGCAGTTCCGGCAGGGCGAGCCGGCGGGCGGACTTGTTCAGCCGGGCCGCGTTGGCCTCGGGCCGGAACGTCCAGATGGACCCGTCGGCGTGCCGGTAGGCCTTGAGTCCTTCGAAGATTTCCTGGCCGTAGTGCAGCACTGCCGCGGAGGGATCCAGCATGATGGGACCATAGGGCTCAATCCGCGCATCGCGCCAGCCGCCCTTACCCTCGGCGTCGACGCTGTAGTCAACCACAGCGGTGTGGTCGGTGAAATAGTCGCCGAATCCGGGGTTGGCCAGGATGGCTGCACGCTCATCAGCAGACTTCGGGGTGGCCGAGAGCTGCTGGGTGAATTCGACGCCATGGGCAGTCTGGGTCATGGTTCCTCCACGGTCGGCTGCCGGGTGTGTGAACGTGGTTAATCCCTGGACCACGGCAGCATGTTGGTGATTCGAAACAAGCTTACGCCCGCGTCGGCGCCCCGGCTCCTAGAGTGCCGCGGCGATGGCATCGCCGATCGCGGCGGTGCTGCGTGCGCTGCCGTCCCGGCTTTCGATGTCGGCGGCAACGGCTGCCTCGATCTTCCGGGCTGCCGCGGCATGGCCCAGATGGTCCAGCAGCAGCGCGGCGGACAGGATGGCGGCGCTCGGGTCCGCCTTTTGCTGGCCGGCGATGTCCGGGGCCGAGCCGTGGACCGGCTCGAACATCGACGGCGCGGTGCGGTCCATGTTGATGTTGCCCGAGGCGGCAAGGCCGATGCCGCCGGTGATGGCGGCGGCGAGGTCCGTGAGGATGTCGCCGAAGAGGTTGTCTGTGACGATCACGTCGAAGCGCGCCGGATCGGTGACCATGAAAATCGTGGCGGCGTCCACATGCAGGTAGTCGTGGCTGACCTCGGGGAACTCCTGGGCGACGGCCTCCACGGTCCGCTTCCACAGGTGGCCGGCGAAGACCAATACGTTGTGCTTGTGCACCAGGGTCAGCTTCTTGCGCGGGCGCTCGTTGGCGCGTCGGAAGGCATCCCGGACCACGCGCTCCACACCGTGGGCAGTGTTCAGCGAGACCTCGGTGGCCACCTCATGCGGCGTGCCGGCACGCAGGGTGCCGCCGTTGCCGACATACGGCCCCTCGGTGCCCTCGCGGACCACGATGAAGTCGATCTCGCCGGGGCTCGCCAGCGGGCTGCGGACGCCGGCGTAGAGCCGGGAGGGCCGGAGGTTGACGAAGTGGTCCAGGCTGAAGCGGAGCTTAAGCAGCAGTTCACGCTCGATAATGCCGGAGGGAATCCGGGTATCGCCCGGAGCCGCACCCACTGCACCGAAGAGGATAGCGTCCCGCCCGCGAAGATCCGCCAGGATGTGCTCCGGCAGGGTTTCGCCCGTCGCCAGCCAGTGCGCGGCGCCGAGTTCGTAGTGCGTCTGCTCCAGCACGATGCCTTCCGCGGCGGCAACCTTTTCGAGGACCTTCAGGGCTTCGGCAATGACCTCGGGGCCGATGCCGTCGCCCGGAATTACGGCCAGATCAATCGTGGATGCGCTCATGGTTTAAGCCTAGCCACAGCATCCATATGGTGGTCAATTCGTCTCAACATCCGGAAGGACGGTTCCTAGGGTGCAGCTGCCGGCGACGCGACGACGGCCACGTTCTTGCCCCACAGGTCCCCCGTGTAGCAGGAGATCAGGACGAGCCTGTTGGGGACCACGGCCCAAATTGGGCTGTCTTTCAACGTTGACTTTAGGTAAGTGGTCACGGAATCCACCTTGTAGGCAATGGCGCCGGCTGCCGTTTGTACCGTCAGCTCGTCCCCGGGCGCGGCCATCGTGCTCAGGCGGTTGAAGGGCGCTTCGATGCCCTCCCAACTATGGCCGACGACGTAGGTGGTGTTGGTTGACCCTGCGCCGGGAATACCGAAGGGGGCCAGCCAGTAGCCGTCCATCGTCTCGGGAGGCACGATGCTCTGGCTTTGAATATCCCCGCTGTCCGGCTGGAGGGGATGTACCACGACGTCCAGTCGTGCTGCCGGGTAGGAAATTCGCTGCGGGGCGGAAGCAACAGGGCCCTGCACGACCGGAGGGGCAGTGCTTGGCGCGGCCGCCTGGGACGGCAAATTCTGCGGCGTGGTGAGGATCCCTCCCACGGTGGCGGACGGTACGGGGGTTGCAGGTCCTCGCGCCGCCGCCATCGACGTAGGGAAGGGACCGGTCAGGCTGTCCCTCCCGGCACCGCCGCCGAGAGTTCCGTAGACAAGCCACGCCGCCAGAAGCCCGACGACGAAGATTGCCAGCAGAAGTTTGTCCCGCCCGCGCAGAAGCAGTCCACGCGTGGCTGCTGTGTGGACTTGATGGGCCTTGCGGCGACGGACCATGGGAGCTCCTGTAGAAGTGCTACTCGAGGGCCAGGGGTGTGCGGGCCGGTGACGCAGTGGCGGCCGGCCCGCGAATCCCCTAGCTGTCAGAGTTTGCGCCCCGGGCCCTGCCCCGCCAGAGAACCGTTGCAGTCCCTGCCGTAAAGAGTCCCGTCAGCACGGAGAGCCACAGCGGAAGACCGGCATCCGGATTCCCGCCGGGGTTCCCACCCGCCGCCGTCTGGACGTTGAAACCCACGTTGACCACCCGTGCGGGAGCGGGTACTGCCTTGGGCATTGCCTTGGCGGCTCCGGCCGGCGGCGTCACCGGCTTCTCAACCGGCGGCGTCACCGGCTTCTCAACCGGCGGCGTCACCGGCTTCTCAACCGGCGGCGTCACCGGCTTCTCAACCGGCGGCGTGACCGGCTTCTCAACCGGCGGCGTCACCGGCTCCTCGCACTCGTCAGAATTGTCCGGTTTGTCCCACTTATCCGGTTTGTCCCACTTGCCTGTGCCGTCCCCGCCAGGCTTCGACTGATACTCATGAGTCGGGTTCTCCCCGTAGTGGATAACGGCAGAGTGGCCGAGGTAAGGAGTAGTAGTCGGGCCGGCGGTGTGAGATGCCGTGTCATTGCCCGATGGTGCGGCGCTTGCTGTTCCTGCGGTTCCCAGCAGGGCCAGTCCTAGGATCCCCACCGTTGCGATAGTTCGTCTCATCTTTGGTCGCTCCATCAAGAGTC
This sequence comes from Arthrobacter sp. UYEF3, assembly GCF_040546245.1. Lineage (NCBI taxonomy): Bacteria > Bacillati > Actinomycetota > Actinomycetes > Micrococcales > Micrococcaceae > Arthrobacter > Arthrobacter sp. UYEF3. The sequence continues at coordinate 281,680 of NZ_JBEPNK010000001.1, read as the reverse complement.
GATTTCCGACCTGACTTCACCGCGTGGAGTAGCCCTTGGGGCCAAAACGGGCCGTTCGAGGCCTTTGGCAGCGAGGATGAGTGATGACAGTTACTCCCCAGCAGATTTGTCAGTCCGCTAACGCTGTCAGGCTAGGCGGGGTGGCAGCCCCTGTCCCGGGTAGCGACTGCCCGCTTTGAGCGCGGACCTACGCGTTCTCGCAGGTCAACTACTTGGGTCCGGGCGTCCGCGAGTGTGGAATGGGAGCAAGAGGACGGTTACGCCTCCGCGGGGTCCTCGTACTTCGGGAACACCGGCGCTGGGGCGGGAAGGACCGTCCCGGCTTCGATCGGGGTGCCCAGGGCCGCAAAGTCGCGGGCTTCACCTTCCGGCTGGCCCAGACTGTCCAGGATGGCTCCGGCCGCGGTCGGCATCACCGGCTGCGCCAGGATCGCGACGGTGCGGAGCACCTCAAGGGTGACGTACAGGACTGTGTTCATGCGTTCGACGTCAGTCTTCCGCAACACCCACGGCGCCTGCGCGGCGAAGTACGCGTTGGTGTCGCCCAGGACGTTCCAGATCACTTCGAGCGCGCGGCTGAACTCCTGCTTTTCGAACGCCGCGCGGGCGATCTCCAGCAGCCCTTTGGCCTGACCCAACAGCGCGGCGTCCTCGGCGCTGAAGCCGGCCGGGACGGGAACCGTGCCCTCGCAGTTCTTGGCTACCATGGACAGGGAGCGCTGCGCGAGGTTGCCGAAGTTGTTCGCCAGGTCCGAGTTCATCCGGCCGACAATCGCATCGTGGCTGTAGCTGCCGTCGGCGCCGAAGGGCACCTCGCGCAGGAGGAAGAAACGGACCTGGTCCAGCCCGTACTGTGCCACGAAGTCCGCCGGGGCCACCACGTTGCCCAGCGACTTGGACATCTTGACGCCGTTGTTCTGCAGGAAGCCGTGGATCATGACGCGCTTAGGCAGCTCCAGTCCGGCGCTCATCAGGAACGCCGGCCAGTAGATGGCGTGGAACCGGGAAATGTCCTTGCCGATCACGTGGACATCCGCGGGCCAGAATTTCTTGAACGACTCGGACTCCAAATCCGGGTAACCGACGCCGGTGAGGTAGTTGGTCAGCGCATCGACCCAGACGTACATCACGTGCTGGTCGTTGCCGGGAACGGGGACGCCCCAGTCGAAGCTGGTCCGGCTGATGGACAGGTCCTCCAGGCCGCCGCGGACGAAGCTGATGACCTCGTTGAAGCGGTACTGCGGGGCACCGAATTCGGGGTGGTCCTGGTACATGGCCAGCAGTTTGTCCTGGTAGGCGGAGAGCCTGAAGAAATAGCTCTCCTCCGCCGTCCAGGTCACTTCGGTGTCCGATTCCCGCGAGTAGCGGACGCCGTCGTCCTTCACCACCGTCTCGTCCTCGACGTAGTATGCCTCGTCGCGGACCGAGTACCAGCCTTCGTACTTGGACAGGTAGATGTCGCCGTTGGCTTCCATCTTCTGCCAGATGGCCTGCGATGCCGCGTAGTGGTCGGCATCCGTTGTGCGGATGAACCGGTCATAGGAGATCCCCAGCGCCGCGTGGGTGGCCCGGTAGATTTCCGCGTTACGGTCCACCAGTTCCTTGGGCGTAATACTTTCCTTCTCCGCCGCCTGGGCGACCTTCATGCCGTGCTCGTCGGTGCCGGTCAGGAAGAAGACGTCGTAGCCGTCCAGCCGTTTGAAGCGGGCCATCGCATCGGTGGCAATGTACTCATAGGCGTGCCCGATGTGCGGCACACCGTTGGGGTACGTGATGGCCGTGGTGATGTAGAACGGGGTTTTGGCTGAAGACGACACTCTTGAATTTACCTTTTTCTGATGCGGTGCGGACCGGCGGACGGGGACGCTGCCCCCAAACCTAGATCAGCTCGGTCACGGTATCGCTCAGACGGACCAGTTCGTGGTCGTGCGAAGCGACCAGGACGGCGATGCCGTCCGACGTCGTGTCCTTGAGGATGCTGATGATGCGGTTGGCCGAGGTGCGGTCCAGGCTGGCGGTGGGCTCGTCCACCACCAGCACCCGGGTGCCGAGGATGAGGGCGCGGGCAATCGCGACCCGTTGGCGTTCGCCGCCGGAGAGCTGCGCGGGGCGGTGGCGCATCCGCCGGCCCAGGCCTACCAGGTCCAGCAGGTCCTTGGCCATGTCGCGGCGCTGTTCGACCTCGCCGTCGGGCACGGCCGGCAGCAGCACGTTTTCGAGCGCGCTCATTCCGTCGATCAGGGCGCCGCCCTGGTCGACGTAGCCGATCAGAGCGCGGCGGCGGTCGGCGATTTCATCGTCGCCCATGGTTTCGAGCGAGTCGCCTTCCCAGAACACCCGGCCCGACGTCGGCAGGGTCAGGCCCGCGCCGACGGTCAGGATGCTGGTCTTGCCCGAGCCGGAGCGGCCGGCGACACAGTGCATTTCGCCGGCGTGCAGCGTCATGTTGAAGTCATCGACCACGTTCACGGCCTCCGCGCCGCCCTTGCCGCCGCCGTAATGGATCGTGATGTTGCTCAGTTCCAGCGGCGTGGCGTGGTCGGTGGCCTTCACGATCGTGTTGGCGCGCGTCTGGTGGCCGGCCCCGGTGCTCGCCGGCATCCGGTTCCGGGCCGCCCTGGTCTGGTTCAGCTCGTTAGTCATTGGACCACTTTCGTTGCAATGGGAATCCAGCAAAGTACTGCCACGAGTCCGGCGATTCCGGCCCAGAGTGCGGCGTAGGGGGCGAGGAGCAATCCGATGCCAAGGGCACCCAGGACACCCAGCGGCAGTGCGATGGTCCCCACCATGGCGTTTTCGAAGAAGCGGACCTGGCCGAGCATGTCCGGGTTCCAGCCCATGGCCTGCAGGGTACCCAGGTACTCGCGCTTGGCCCCCAGCTCGAAACGGCCGGTGACCATGGTCAGCAGCAGCCCCACAGCGACGCCGGACAGGGCCAGGATGAGGCTCGGCAGGGCGATGCTGGCCGCGGCCAGCCCGCTCAGTGCGCTGGCGCCGGCGGCCCGCGGGATGTCGATCAGCAGCGCGGCGAGCCCGCCAACCGCCGCGCCGAAGACGCCGACGGCTATGGCCAGCGAACCGGTGTTGAACTTATTGGTGCTCAGCTGCCGGCTGGCGAAAGTCAGCGGCGAGTCAACCGGGATGAGACGCTCATCGTGCTGCGGCTCCTGGTCGATGATCTCGCGGTGCCTCAGCTGCTGCGCGGCGAAGTACGCGGCGCCGCAGTAGAGGACCAGAACCGCGGCGGAGACGATCGCGGTGGCGGCGTTCCAGCTGATCAGGCTCAAGGCGATCCCGGCGACCGCCAGCAGCGCCGCCCCGACGCCGAACTCGGCCAGCACCCAGGACCGGACCTTGCGTTGCGTCCAGCCCATGGCCCGGAGGGTGCCGGCCTCGCGCCGGCGCTTGCGGACGTAGCTGACGGTGGCGGCGCCGGTGAGCAGGGCGGCACCGCACAGGGTCAGGAAGAGCAGCGTGAGGTTGGTGCCGGTCAGCGAGCCGGAAACCGCGGTGGCGGCGTCCTGGCGGACCCATGACTGCTGCACGGTGCCCAGCGGAGACTCCTTGCCGGCGTCGTCCTTGGAGTAGCCGGGCACGAAGATGCTGGCATCTTGACGGGCGGAGCCGGCAACAACGGTGGCCTGCAGCCCCATGTCGCGGATCTCGTTGGCGAGCTTCTCGACGTCCGGCTGGGCCTGCTTCCAGTTACCGTCGACGTTGGCGCGGACCCGCACGGCGTCGATCACGGAGGCGTTGTTCTGGTAGCCGCGGGCAGCGGCCAGGCCGTAGTAGTCGGTGATAGCGCCGGCCGACTGGCTGACCAGTCCGGTGCCGCTGAGCGAGGGCTTGAGCACGGTCGGCCCGACGTCCTTGCCGGCGGCGTCCTTGGTCAGGGTGAATGGGGTCGGGTCGTAGCCACCCAGCGGGAGCCGGTTGACGTCGCCGGCTGCCTCCTGGACCTTGGCCGGGTCGAAGGTGCCGTAGACCATGGCCAGCGGCGTGGCCGGCTTTTTGCCGGTCGCAAGGTTGTCGCGGTACGACCGCTCGTCGACCGGTGTGCGCTGCGTCTGGTCGACGGGGGCGCCGTTGACGCCCTTCTCCGGCAGCCTGTTGACTGTGATCCAGTCGCCCGGGGTCGCGGACTTTTCGACGGCGCCGTTGCCGGCGGTCTTGCCGTCCCCGTACTTGGGCGCGGCGGCGAAGTCGGTGCTCCACGTCGCGGGGTTGTAGAGACCCTGTCCGAAGCTGCTGGTGTCCCCCATTAGCCCGGAGAGGTCTTTGGAGCCGGGCCACGCTAGCGCGAACGGCGACTTGGACACGAACGGCAGGTAATCCTTGTCCAGCGACCGCGAGACGGTGCCAACGTCCTTGGTGACGTTGCCGGCGGCGTCGATTTCTTCGATCTTGACCGAGTACTTAAGGTCCAGGGAAGTGCCGGCACGGACGATCAGCGGAATCGCCTGCGAATCGGCGGTCAGCTGGCCGGCCCGCTTGGCCTGCTGGTACTGGGTCATCAGCGGGGCCCAGTACTTCAGCTTGACGCCGAGGAAGTCGGGGCCTTCCTTGAGCTGGGCCATGCTGATGCCGTTGGTGAAGAGACTCTCAAAGTGGCTGCCGATCGCGCTGGCGCTGCGCGCATCGGCGGGCGGCGCCTTCTCCAGGGGTGCGAGGAAGTCCCCGGCACCGCCCAGCAGGGCGCGCTCCGAGACCGGGTCGACGGCGACGACGGACTCGGTCACCTGCGGGGCGGTGGGCAGCGAGACGGAGAGGTTGAAGAGATTGTGCTCGGAGCCGCCAGCCGGGGCCGGGAACTTAATCCCGGTCTCCCCTGCCGGACCCGCGATCCGCACGTTCTTGCCGCCGGCCACCTGTTCCTCGACGAGTTTGGCTTTGCCGAGAGTGCCTTCGGCGGTGGTCTTGAACAGAGTCTGTTCGGAGGAGCCATCCGAGCTGACGGCACTGGCGGTGAGCCGGTACTTCTTGGGGGTGCCGCTCAGGACGGACTCGGCGGCGGGCCACTTGGACGGATCTGTCGCGGTGGGGTCACCGGCGGTGCCGGCGAGGCCTGCGTTGTAACCGAGGTAATCGGTGGCCTCGAGACGCGGGGACTGAAGGTTCTGGGAGACCCGGGAGACCAGGCTGATCGGGGCCGCGACGGAGGTGCCGGAGAGCTTGCGGATCGCGTCAAGCTGCCCGAAGCTGATACCGCCCTGCCCGGACGCGATTTCCGGCTGCATGAGGCCGCCGTTGTCGTTGGTCTTGGCCTGGACCAGGACGTCATAGAGCCCGCGGGAGTTCTGGTCGACGGTCCGGTTCAGCGCTGCCTGCGACTGGCCCTGCACCAAAACGGAAAGGCACATGGCTGCGATCAAAATGGACGCGGTCAGCAAAAGCACTCTGCTTCTGATGAACCTTTGGACGGCGTTCATTGGGCTCCTGAAAGCTGGATTGCGTGCGCACACCGCTGTTCATTCCGCGCGGAAGTAACGGCGTCCGCGGGTGGGTGTGCAAAAGTAAAGGCCGGTCTGCCGGCCGGATCCGAAATTTCGGACCTAGCCATTGTACCCAGACCGGCCGCACGTTCGTGGCCGCCTGCGGTGGTGCTGCCGCCGCAGGCGGGCCATCGTGAACTTAGTCCGTGAGGTCGACCTCGCGCACCATGTCGGCGCCGATTCCGGCCTTGATCGCGTCCAGCACCTGCTGCGGGACGGAGCTGTCGATGGTCAGGAGTGCGAGCACCTGACCGCCCTCATCCCGCCGCGCCACCTGCATGCCGGCGATGTTGATGTTGTTCATGCCGAGGATGTGGCCGATCGTGCCGATCACGCCCGGGCGGTCCGAGTACTCCACCACCACCAGGTGCTCGCTGATCGGGATTTCCACCTCGAAGCCGTTGATACCGACGAGCTTCTGGACCTGCTTGGGCCCGGTCAGGGTTCCGGCCACCGAGATCTGGGCGCCGTCGCTCAGGGCACCGCGAAGGGTCAGGACGTTGCGGTAGGACTCTGTGTCCGGTGTCGTGATGAGCCGGACGTTGATGCCGCGCTGCTCTGCGATCACGGGCGCGTTGACGTAGGAGACCTGCTCTGTCACGACGTCGGCGAAGATGCCCTTGAGCGCGGCCAACTCGAGGACCTTGACATCGAGTGAGGAGATCTCGCCGGCCACTTCCACGTCGAACTGGGTGAGCGAGGCGTGGGTCATCGCGGTAAAGATCCGCCCCAGCTTCTCAATCAGCGCGATGCCGGGGCGCACCTCCGGGGCAATGACACCGCCGGCTACGTTCACGGCGTCGGGCACCAGCTCGCCGGCCAGCGCCTGGCGGACGGACCTGGCGACGGAAACGCCAGCCTTTTCCTGGGCCTCGTCGGTGGAGGCGCCCAGGTGCGGGGTGACCACGACGTTGTCGAGCCTGAAGAACGGCAGGTCGGTGCTGGGCTCCTTCACGAAGACGTCGACGCCGGCGCCGGCAATCTCGCGGGACTCCAGCGCGGCGTAAAGTGCTTCCTCGTCCAGTAGCCCGCCGCGGGCGACGTTGACAACGTAGGCGCTGCTCTTCATCTTCTTGAAGGCTTCCGCGCCGAGCATGCCGACGGTCTCAGGCGTCTTGGGCATATGGATGGTGATGAAGTCCGACTGGGCCAGGAGCTCGTCCAGGGTCACCAGCTGCACGCCGAGCTGGGCGGCGCGGGCGGAGGTGACGTAGGGGTCGTACGCAAGGATCTTGGTGTCGAAGCCCTTGAGCCGGGCCGCGACGAGGGCGCCGATCCGGCCAAGTCCGATGATGCCGATCTTCTTCTCGAACAGTTCCGTGCCGGTGTACTTGGAGCGCTTCCACTCGCCGTCCTTGAGCGCGGCGGAGGCCTGCGGGATGTGCCGGGCGAGGCTGAGGATGTGTCCGACGGTGAGTTCGGCGGCGGAGACGATGTTCGACGTCGGGGCGTTGACCACCATGACGCCTGCCTGCGTAGCGGCCTTGATGTCCACGTTGTCCAGCCCCACGCCGGCGCGGGCGATCACCTTGAGGTTTTTGGCGGCCGCGATGGCCTCGGCGTCCACCTGGGTGGCGGACCGGATCAGGATCGCGTCGACGTCGGCGATCGCGGAGAGCAACTGGGAACGGTCGGCGCCGTCGGTCTGGCGGATTTCAAAGTCCGGGCCGAGGGCCTCGACTGTGGCGGGCGAAAGTTCCTCAGCGAGGAGTACGACAGGTTTGGTGCTTGTCACCGGTGACCTCATTAGCTCTCTTGTAATTCAGGTGGGGATTTTAGAACGTTAGGTGGTGGACGGCGGTGTCCTCTCGGCTGCTGCGCTGGTTCCTCACGCAACAACGCAGCCGTCAAGGACCCCGCCGCCCACCACCGCCGGGATCTAGCGGGCTACGGAGCCTTCGGTGTAGTCGTCTTCGTTCTTGATCCAGGAGAAGAGCTTGCGCAGGTCGCGGCCGGTGGCCTCGATCGGGTGGTCCTCGCCCTTCTTGCGCAGGGCCTTGAACTCGGGGGCGCCCGCGTCCTGGTCGTCGATGAAGCGCTTGGCGAAGGTTCCGTCCTGGATGTCCTTGAGGACGGCCTTCATGTTTTCCTTCACCTCGGGGGTGATGACGCGGGGGCCGGAGACATAGTCACCGTACTCCGCGGTGTCCGAAACGCTCCAGCGCTGCTTGGCGATGCCGCCCTCGACCATCAGGTCGACAATGAGCTTAAGCTCGTGCAGCACCTCGAAGTAGGCGACCTCGGGCTTGTAGCCGGCTTCGGTCAGGGTCTCGAAGCCGTACATGATCAGCTGCGAGGCTCCGCCGCAGAGGACGGCCTGCTCGCCGAAGAGGTCCGTTTCGGTCTCTTCGGTGAAGGTGGTCTCGATGACGCCGGCGCGGGTGCCGCCGATTGCCTTGGCGTAGGACAGGGCCAGTTCCTTCGCCTTGCCGGACGGGTTCTGCTCGACGGCAATCAGGTCCGGCACGCCGCGGCCGGCTTCGAATTCGCGCCGCACGATGTGGCCCGGTCCCTTGGGGGCGACGAGGGCGACGTCGACGTCGGCCGGCGGCTTGATGTAGCCGTAGCGGATGTTGAAGCCGTGGCCGAAGAACAGCGCGTCGCCAGCCTGCAGGTTCGGGGCGATGTCCTCGGCGTAGACGTGGCGCTGGACCTGGTCCGGGGTGAGGACCATGATGAGGTCCGCTTCGGCGACGGCGTCGGCGACGTTGAGGACCCGCAGTCCCTCGGCCTCGGCCTTGGCCCGGGACTTGGAGTCCGCCTTCAGGCCGACGCGGACGTCAACACCGGAATCGCGCAGGCTAAGGGCGTGGGCGTGGCCCTGGGAGCCGTAACCGATGACGGCAACGGTGCGGCCCTGGATGATCGACAGGTCGGCGTCGTCGTCGTAGAACATTTCAGTCACTGGGGGTGTCTCCTTATGAGTGGATTCTGTGGTGCTGTCTAGGGAAAATTCGGAGGTGGTGGAACTCTTAGGCCGAGCGCAGGGCCCGGTCGCTCATGGAGCGGGACCCGCGGCCGACGGCCAGGGTTCCGGACTGCACGATTTCGCGGACGCCGAAGGGCTCCAGCACCGAAAGCAGTGCCTTGAGCTTGTCGGGGTGCCCCGTGGCCTCGATGACCACCGACTCTGTGGAGACGTCGACCACCGAGGCGCGGAACAGGTCGGCCGCCTGGGTTACCTGCAACCGGGTTGCGGCATCCGCCCGTACCTTGACCAGGATGTGGTCGCGCTGCACGGAAGATTCGGGGGTGAGCTCGACGATTTTGATCACGTTGACCAGCTTGTTCAGCTGCTTGGTGACCTGTTCGATGAGCTCGCCGTCGGCGTCGACGACGACCGTCATCCGGGAGATGCCCGGAATCTCGGTCGGGCCGACGGCCAGGGAGTTGATGTTGAAGGCGCGGCGGGCGAAGAGGCTGGCGACGCGGGTCAGCACACCGGGCTTGTCTTCGACCAGAACGGAGAGTGTGTGGCGGGTCATGTTCAGTCCTCTTCTTCCCAGTCCGGGGTCAGGTTGCGGGCAACCTGGATCTGGTCGTTGCTGACTCCGGCGGGGACCATCGGCCACACCATGGAGTTGGGGCTCACGACGAAGTCGATGACCACGGGTCGGTCGTTGATCGCCAGGGCCTGCTGGATGGTGGCGTCGATGTCCTCGTCGCGTTCGCAGCGGAAAGCGGCGCAGCCGTAGGCGTCCGCGAGCTTGACGAAATCCGGGATACGGACGGTGTCGTGGCCGGTGTTGAGGTCGGTGTTGGAGTAGCGGCCCTCGTAGAACAGGGTCTGCCACTGCCGCACCATGCCCAGTGAGGAGTTGTTGATGATGGCAACCTTGATCGGGATCTTATTAATCGCGCAGGTGGCCAACTCCTGGTTGGTCATCTGGAAGCAGCCGTCACCGTCGATCGCCCAGACCACACGGTCCGGCTCCCCCACCTTGGCGCCCATGGCGGCCGGAACTGCGTAGCCCATGGTGCCGGCGCCGCCGGAGTTCAGCCAGGCGTGCGGGCGTTCGTACTTGATGAACTGCGAGGCCCACATCTGGTGCTGGCCGACGCCGGCAACGTAAATCCCCTCGGGGCCGGTCAGGGCACCGATCCGTTCGATCACCCGCTGCGGGGCAATGAGGCCGTCCTCGGGTTCGGTCCAGCCGAGCGGGTAAGTCTCCTTGAGGTTGTTCAGGAAGGCCCACCAGTTAGTCAGGTCCGGGGTGCCGGAGGTTTCGAATGCCAGGCGCACAGCGTCGCTGAGCTCGGGGATGATCTCCTTGACCGAGCCCACGATCGGCACGTCGGCCGTCCGGTTCTTGGAGATTTCGGCCGGATCGATATCCGCGTGGATGACCTTGGCGTGCGGGGCAAAGGACTTCAGGATGCCGGTGACCCGGTCATCGAAGCGCGCGCCGAGGGTGATCAGCAAATCGGACTGCTGGAGCGCGGTCACGGCGGACACCGCGCCGTGCATGCCGGGCATGCCGACGTGCTGCGGGTGGGAGTCCGGGAAGACGCCGCGGGCCGTCAGCGTGGTGACCACGGGCGCGCCGGTGAGTTCGGCCAGTGCCAGTAGTTCCGCTGCCGCGTGGGCCTTGACCGAACCGCCGCCGACATACAGCACCGGCTTGTGGGCGTCCGCGATCAGCCGGGCAGCCTCACGGACCTGCTTGCTGTGGCCGCGGACCACCGGCCGGTAGCCGGGAAGGTCGATTTTGGGCGGCCAGGAGAATGTCATCTGGCCCTGCTGGGCGTCCTTGGCCACGTCCACCAGGACGGGGCCGGGCCGGCCGGTCGAGGCAAGGTGGAATGCCTCAGCCATGACTTGCGGGATGTCGTTGGGATCGGTGACCAGGAAGGAGTGCTTGGTGATCGGCATGGTGATGCCGACGATGTCCGCCTCCTGGAAGGCATCGGTGCCGATGACTCCGCTGGCGACCTGCCCGGTGATGGCCACCATCGGCACGGAGTCCATGTGGGCATCCATGATGGCGGTAACGAGGTTGGTGGCACCGGGGCCCGAGGTGGCGATGCAGACGCCAACCCGACCGGTGACCATGGCATAGCCTTGCGCGGCGTGGCCGGCTCCCTGTTCGTGACGGACCAGAATGTGGTTCATTTTGGAGGCCATCAAGGGGTCATAGGTGGGCAGGATTGCGCCACCGGGCAAACCGAAAATGTCCTGGACGCCGAGTTCCTCGAGCGCACGGACGATTGCTTGCGAGCCGGTCATCACCGTCGGGGGTACGACGTTGTTCGGCCCAAGGACGGGAGAGGCAGCAGCATGCTCGACGCCGGCGTCTGCCGGGCGTTCGACGCGTTCCGGAGCCTTGTGGGCTCCAGCGGACTTTGTGGCCATCAGCGAGGGGCTGATCGGCGATCCTTTGCTCATCGGACTCTTCCTTTGGTGGATCTTCTGTGATCGTGGAACTGCTGGGGAAACCGCGGTGTTGGGTGCTGCTGGTAATGCAGGAAACAAAAAAACCCCTCAGCCGTAGGGCTCTTCGAGGGGTTGCGCGTGACGGATCGTTACCAGTCGGGCTAGTCAGCCACGCGCTTGGTAAGGACGACGGCGACGCCGGCAATAACGATCTCGATCATGCGTTCAGTTTTCCCTCTGAGTGAGACACGTGTCAACGAGGTTGCCGCCTGTCTCACTATATGGACTCCATTGTCCACGGGTTGATCCTCCCCCGGATCTCCGGCGCAAGCGCCGTCCGCCGGGGGCCCCTCGGGTCAGCCCTTATTAAGCCCTGCCGCCTCCAGCGGCTATATCACCGCCGGAGGCCAACAAGATGGCGTTTAGCCGCAGTACGCGCCGGTTGAGGCGCTGTGCACGAGCTTGGCGTACTTGGCGAGCACGCCCTTGGTGAACTTGGCCGGCAGCGGCTCCCAGCCCACCTTGCGGGACTCGAGTTCGGCGTCGTCCACCAGCAGGTCGAACGTGCGGGCGGCGATGTCCACGCGGATCCGGTCGCCGTCCTTGACGAAGGCGATGGGGCCGCCGTCGGCCGCTTCCGGGGCGACATGGCCGATGCACAGTCCGGTGGTGCCGCCGGAGAAGCGGCCGTCGGTGAGCAGCAGGACATCCTTGCCGAGGCCGGCACCCTTGATGGCGCCCGTGATGGCAAGCATTTCGCGCATGCCCGGTCCGCCCTTGGGCCCCTCGTAGCGGATGACGACGACGTCGCCGGCCTTGATCTGGGCATTGTTGAGTGCGTCCAGAGCGCCCTGTTCGCGCTCGAACACGCGGGCGTTGCCCTCGAAGACGTCGGCGTCGAAGCCGGCCGTCTTCACAACGGCGCCTTCCGGCGCCATCGAACCGTGCAGGATCGTGATGCCGCCCGTCTTATGGATGGGGTTGTCCATGGCGCGCAGGACCTTGCCGTCGGGATCCGGCGGGTTGATCGCGGCGAGGTTTTCGGCCACGGTCTTGCCGGTGACGGTGAGGCAGTCGCCGTGGATCAGGCCGGCGTCGAGCAGGGCCTTCATGATGACCGGCACGCCGCCGATCTTGTCGACGTCGGTCATGACATAGCGGCCGAACGGCTTGAGGTCGCCCAGGTGCGGGATCTTGTCGCCGATCCGGTTGAAGTCCTCCAGGCTGAGGTCGACTTCCGCTTCGCGGGCGATGGCCAACAGGTGCAGCACTGCGTTGGTGGAGCCGCCGAAGGCCATGGTGACGGCGATGGCGTTCTCGAAGGCCTTCTTCGTCAGGATGTCGCGGGCCGTGATGCCGAGGCGGAGGAGGTTGACGACGGCCTCGCCGGACTTGTGCGCAAAGACGTCTCGGCGGCGGTCCGCGGAGGGGGGAGCGGCGGAGCCGGGCAGGGACATGCCCAGTGCCTCGCCAATGCAGGCCATGGTGTTGGCCGTGTACATCCCGCCACAGGCACCTTCGCCCGGGCAGATGGCTTTTTCAATGCGGTCCAGGTCCCCGCGGCTCATCTTGCCGGCGGCGCAGGCGCCCACGGCTTCGAAGGCGTCGATCAGGGTGACTTCCTTTTCGGAGCCGTCCTCGAGCTTGACCCAGCCAGGCATGATCGAGCCGGCATAGAGGAAGACCGAAGCCAGGTCCAGCCGGGCAGCTGCCATCAGCATGCCGGGCAGGGACTTGTCGCAGCCGGCCAGCAGCACCGAGCCGTCGATGCGCTCGGCTTGCATCACGGTTTCCACCGAGTCGGCGATGACCTCGCGGGACACCAGGGAGAAGTGCATGCCCTCGTGGCCCATGGAGATGCCGTCGGAGACGGAGATGGTGCCGAACTGCATCGGGAAGCCGCCGCCGGCGAAGACGCCTTCCTTGGCGCCCTGGGCGAGCCTGTTCAGGGAAAGGTTGCAGGGAGTGATTTCGTTCCAGGAGCTCGCCACGCCAATCTGCGGTTTGGCGAAGTCGTCGTCGCCCATGCCGACCGCCCGGAGCATTCCGCGCGACGGTGCGGCATGGATGCCATCGGTGACGACCCGGCTGCGGGGCTTGATGTCCGGCTTGGTGTCTGCTGCTGTTTGGGTGTCCTGACTCATGGCTCAAAGTCTAGGGCCCCGCCGGCAGGCGCCACGAGCCGGCTCGGCTCATTAAGCCCAAAATAGGGAATATTTCATCCAAATAGTGGACATCCGTCTCACTCCTTGGACTTTCCGGCCCCCGATCCGGTTCTGCGGTCAGCCGCTGTGAGGCGTGTCACGACGTTCGGAGGCTTCGGCGACTCCCCGGGCCTCAGCCTTGAGCATGCCGAGCACCTGCTGGATGGTGGTCCGGGCGGCGACTTCGGGACGGACCAGTGCCACGATGCTTCGGCTGGCTTTCACGCCGCGGAGCGGGCGCAGCACGAAGCCGCTCCCCTGATTTTTGAGCGCGGTGTAACGCGGCAACAGGCTGAGCCCGTGCCCGGCGCTGACCAGCGCTTCCAGGACACGCAGGTCCGGGAAGAGCTGCGCCCGCAGGGCCGGAGCGCCGGCCTGCGTTTCGATCTGGCGCAGCACGGCGTCGAAGGGGAAGCCGTCGGGCACACCCATCCAGGGGAATCCCACAAGGTCTGCGGCGCTGAGCGTGGCCTTGCCCGCCAGTGCGTGGGCAGCCGGGACCGCCACGTCCAACGGCTCGTCCAGCAAGGGGATCACCAAGAGGTCCTGCCGGGCGAATACTTCGGGCCCGTCGACGCTGTGCGCCAGGACAATGTCGTAGTCCGCGGCCAGGGCGGCAAAGCCGGCGACGCCGGGATCCTCGAAGTGCGCCTCGAAGCGGAGCCCGTCGATCTCCTTGACGCGGTGTAACAGCCCCGGCAGGAACATCTCCGCGGAACTGGGAAAGAAAGCCGCCTTGATCTGGGTTTGCCGGCCGAGCCGGTAGGTGTCGATGGTCGCTTCGGCGCGGGCCATGGCGGTGGACACGTCGGCGGCAGCGCCGGCCATCGCCAGCCCTGCCTCGGTCAGCCGGACTCCCCGGCCCGACTTTTCGACGAGGACCACGCCCAGTTCTTCCTGCAGGGTCTTGAGCTGTTGCGACACGGCCGACGGCGTCACCCGCAGGGCCTCGGCGGTAGCCCCCACGGTTCCGCGGTCCGCCAGTTCGCGAAGAATCCGCAGTCTCTTGACATCCATGAAGCGAGGCTACAGGGGCGCGTGGGGAACTATGGACAGCCGCGAGTGGCCGGACGTAACGTCAAGCATCGGCAACCCTGCCGCTTGGACAGAAGGATTCGGCCATGGATTGGATTATCTGGCTCATCGTGATCGTGGTGATTGTCGGCATCGTGTGGTGGCTGCTGAACCGCAACAATTCCCGCGGTGGCGCTGGAACGTCGACATCCACCGGGTCGGGGTCCGACGCCGCACCGCTGGCTTCTGCAAGCCGGGAAAAGCACGACGGCGCACTTTCCGGCGGGAACGCCGCAGCGTCAGCCGTCGCGGCCGCGACGACAGGGATCCCGTCCGCGGCCGGCTTCGGCAATGCCGAGCCGGTTCCACCAACCACCGCCGAGGAACGCGCGGCCGACGACGCAGTTGCCGCAGCGCCCGACATCGCGCATCCGGGCAGCGTGCCCGGCGGGAGTTCTGCTGTGGAAAATACGCCCCAAAGCGGCCCCGAATGGGAGACCCAGTGGTCGGAAACGCCGCCGGTCGAGCCGCAGGCCACCACGCACCACGACGTTCCCCGCGGGGCGCACGCCGCACACCCGGCCGACGGGGGCCAGTCCGCGGGGATGGAAGCCACCGTAGGCACTGCCACCGCACCGGCGGACGCAGCCCCGTTGCCCGACATGGAAGCACCCGCGTCTGAGACCCTGCCTGCATCCGCGGCCGAGCCGGCGCACCCGTCCGCGGAACACGCCCCGCTGCACCACCCCGAGTACACCGCCCCGCACGCCCCCACCCTTCCCGGTGCGGAATCCGCGGCGGCCGAAGCGGCGGAGCCAGAGACGGCGCAGTCCGCATCCTCGGTGGCAGCCTCCGAGGGCATCGCGAGCCATACCGCGGCGCCGGCCGGGCATCTGGCCGTGGAGCAGCCGTACGGCGAGGGGTCTGCGGCTCCGGCCACCGATGGCAGCGGGCCGGAGGGTTTCTCCGTCAAGGGAGAGGCCTCGTCGATGATCTACCACGATGAGACCAGCCCGTCGTATGAGGACACCCGTGCTGAGGTCTGGTTCCTTTCCCCGGCCCATGCCGAGGCTGCGGGCTTCCGCCCGCCCCGCCGTTCACGGCTGTAACCATGCCTCGGCGGTCGCCGCTGCGGGCCGCCTGGGCTGCCGCTGCGGCGGCCCTATCCCTGGCAGCGGCGGCCTGCACCACTAATCCCGTTCCCGTCCCCTCCGACGGCACCAGCCCAGCCGGTCCGGAGGCGCCGACGGTTGCTGCCCGCATAGATGCCGGGCTGACGCTGCCATGGTCGACGGTCTTCCTGCCGGACGGCGCTGCCCTCATCTCGGAACGGGACAGTGCGCTGCTGAAAGTTGTGCCGCCGGGCGGCAGCGGCCCGGCGGCCACGGTGGGCAAGGTACCTGACGTTGTCCCAGGCGGAGAAGGCGGCCTTTTGGGGCTGGCGCTGTCCCCGGACTTCGCGTCAGACCGGTTCCTGTACGCCTATTTCACCGCACAGGCCGACAACCGGATTGCCCGCTTTCGGCTTGACGACAGGGGCGGGAGGCCGGTCCTGGGAGCGCCGGACGTGATCTTCACCGGGATCCCCAAGGCCTCTACGCACAACGGCGGCCGAATACGCTTCGGCCCGGACGGCTTCCTCTACGTCGGTACCGGCGATTCCCAGCGCCGCGACCAGCCGCAGGACCGGAACGCCCTGGGCGGCAAAATTCTCCGCCTGACCCCCGAGGGGAAACCCGCGCCCGGCAATCCCTTCGGCCACAACCCTGTTTACAGCCTGGGGCACCGGAACGTCCAGGGACTCGATTGGGACCGCGCGGGGCGGCTGTGGGCGAGCGAATTCGGCCCGGACGTAGACGACGAACTCAACCTGATCGTCCCCGGCGGCAACTACGGCTGGCCGATGGTGACGGGCGCGCCGCACCGCGAGGGATTCCTGGACGCCAAGGTGGTGTGGCCGTCGACGGCGGAGTCGTCGCCCAGCGGCCTCCAGATTGTTGGTGACACGGCTTACCTCGGGGCACTTCGGGGCCAGCGCCTGTGGGTAGTTCCACTACGTGGCGATTTTGCCGGCGATCCTGTTGCCTATTTCACCGGCGAGTACGGCCGTATCCGTGACGTCTCGCGCGCGCCGGACGGCCGCCTGTGGGCCCTGAGCAACAACCAGAACCCCGATTTTGTGCTTGTTTTGAGCCTCCGCCGGTAGCGCCACCGGAGCACTCGGGGCTGATTTCACACTCCGGCCAAACTCGTGTAGAGTTTCATGTCGTTGCGGAGAACACCGCGGGAAATAAAAAGCCCCGGCAACAGAAACAACAGCTGCACCTCTAGCTCAATTGGCAGAGCAATTGACTCTTAATCAATGGGTTCCGGGTTCAAGTCCCGGGGGGTGCACCAGCGAAAACCCCGTCTTTACTGGCCACTGGTCGGCAAAGGCGGGGTTTTCTTGTGCCCAGGTTGTCGTGGGTCAGCTTCATGATTTCCCGCGGTAATACCCTAAATCCACTCTTGCGCCCTGGAAATTCCTTGGCTTCACCTCTACCAGTAGACTCATATTGGTTCTCCAGTTCCCCCCAGCTTGGAGGACCGGCGGCCTCTGCGCTTGAGTCCCAGGACTCGCGCGGAGGCTTTCCGCATAGATCCCCAAAAGGACCAGCCGCCACGAGATGCCCGAAATCCGGCCGCGCCCCGTGGACATCACTCTGAGCGGCGATGTCTGACGTTAAAACACGACCGCGTTCCGGCCACCCCCCACGGTTGATCTCTGGCCGGAACGCGGTCCCGTATAACCGGATGAGACACGTCGCATACGGAGAAATTGGACATGTCTGATTTCCTCCTGCTGAGAGTACCTGCAAGGATTAGACATGTCCAACTCTTTGCACTAAATGGATGCACCAGACCCTCCCGCCGTTGAAAGGACCGTTGTGACCGACGAAACGTCGATCCCGGACCGCACGGGGTCCCCGCTTGCCCGCAAGCTGAACCTCCTGCTGGACGCCGCCGAAGCGGAAGGCCGGAAGATTGCCTACAACGACATCCGCGATGCCATGGCCGCCGCCGGTACCCCGCTGTCCCGGGCGCGCTGGCACTACATGCGCAGCGGCAGCGGCCCCGAAGTCAAGAAAACTGAACTGCTGCGCAACCTGGCGATGTTCTTCGGCGTCAACCCGGACTATCTGACCGACGGCGGCGAGGAAATGCCTGCGAAAGTTGAAGCTCAAATGGACCTGCTTGCCGCCATGCGGGCCAACAAGGTCCGGAGCTTCGCAGCGCG
Organism: Arthrobacter sp. UYEF3; assembly: GCF_040546245.1. Classification (NCBI taxonomy): domain Bacteria; kingdom Bacillati; phylum Actinomycetota; class Actinomycetes; order Micrococcales; family Micrococcaceae; genus Arthrobacter; species Arthrobacter sp. UYEF3. The sequence continues at coordinate 264,319 of NZ_JBEPNK010000001.1, read as the reverse complement.
CCAGCTGGACGGCCTGTCGGCCGAGATGCTACTGCAGATCCGGGACATCATCGACGAACAGCTCGCACAGGGCACCGACGTACCACGTGATCCCAGCTAAAAGACCCCACCGGACTGTTAGGCTCGGACGCAGAGACGGGGGACTCCGGGTCACTGCCGCCAACCTAGGACCATCCCACAAATGATCTACACAGCTGCTCGCGCCCGGGCCCAAGAGGCCGAGGAAGCCCTGAATCTGCCGGACCCCGTGTCCCTCGGATCCATCCAGCGCCACATCGAAAAGCTGCGGTCCCGCAAAATCATCATCAAGCCGATGAAGGGCACCCCGACCGACAAGGTCTGCGGCCTGTGGTTCGGCATGGATGACCTTGATCTGATCCTCCACGCGCCCGCCGCGTCCGAAATGCACCGGCAGCAGATCATCCTGCACGAATTCGGCCACATGATCCTGCGGCATGAGCAGGAGACCCTCTCCCCCGACTATGCCAGGGCGTTCTTCCCCGACCTGGACCCGGAGCGAGTGGTCACCGCGCTGAAACGCACCGACTTCTTGGACGAGTTCGAAATCACCGCGGAGCTCCTGGCCGACCGCCTGGCCGCGAGGATCCGCCGGTCCGTCCGCCGCTACGCACAGCCAGCCAACTTCGGAGCCGTGTTCGGGTGATCCCTTTCATCATGGCCGGTGCGCTGTTCGCCCTCGCAGCTGCACGGATCCCCTCTCTGAGCCGCAACGGCAAAGACGCCGTCTTCATGGCAGGCTTGTTCGCCGGCGCCTCATGCCTGTTGTTGGCGGCCCCTGTCTACCTGGCCATCGACCCCGTCCTGGGCGGAGTGAACCTGGCCAAGTTGGTTCTGAATTCCTTCATGATCGTGGGTCTTTGGTACCTGCGCACCGCTGTCCTCAGCGCTGTGTCGCCGGACCCCGACACCCGTCCCTGCTGGCTGAGGATCCTGCCGCTGTCACTGGCCCTGGTGCTCCAGACCGTCTTCTTCGTCCTGGCCGGTCTGGTCTCAACGACCACCGCCTGGGAAGGGGACCGCAGCAACCGCGCTGCCACGTCCCTGTTCGCGCTGATGATGCTCTGCTTCATTGCGTGGAGCTGCGGCCACATCGCTTGGGCGTGCTTCCGTTTCGTTCCGCGGATGCGGCAGTCGTTCCGGGTTGGCTTCTCCATGGTGGGCCTCGGCTGCGTCTTTTCGGTCATTGTTATGACCGACATGATGCTCGGAGAGCTCAAGGGCCCGTTCCCGTCTCTCGATCTGGATCTGGGCGTCCCGGTCCGGGAGTTCGAGCTGGCCGCCGTCGTCCTTGTGGGTATCGGATTGACTATCCCGCCGGTCGCCGGGCACATCACGCGGCGCCGGGCTGCACGGCGCCTGGACCGCACTGTCGTCAAGGTCTCTGAGATCAGGGACAAGGCCTTGGAAGGTGCCGACCCGGAGCGGACCCTCAAGACAACAGAGCACGCTGCGCCGCAGGAACGACTGCATCGGATGATCGTCGAAATCTGGGACGCCGAGCTTTCGGCCGGCCGGGACCGGTCGGTCCTGACCCCGGAAGACCGCGACTACATGCTCCTGGTAGAGGCTGACTTCGATACGGGGAAGACCTACTGAAACCCGCACCGGCGCGGCCCGCCAGCGGCGTCGACAACGCCGTCGCGCTGCACCGCCGGCGGAGCACCGTCAGGCCGTCACACGGCGACGGCGTCAGGCGTCCGGAGCCGGCGCCGCAACAACCTCGTCACCTGCGTCCCGGCCTGACCAAGTCTTGATCATTGTCCAGCCGACGGCGGTCAGCGGGACGGCCAGGAGGGCGCCGACGATTCCGGCCAGAATGGTTCCGGCGGCCAGCGCGAGCAGGATGGCCAGTCCATGGATCCTGAGCACCTTGCCCATCAGGACGGGCTGCAGGAAGTGGTGCTCAAGTTGGTTAGCTCCTACAACGGCGGCGAGGACCACAATTGCCGTCACTGGCCCGTTGGAAATCAGCGCTACGCCGACGGCGAGCGTGCCGGCCGCGGTCGCGCCGACGATCGGAATGAACCCGCCGATGAAGACGAAGGCGCCCAGCGGGAGAGCCAGAGGCACGCCGAGGATGGCCAGGGCGATCCCGACGACGAGGCCGTCGGTGGCGGCAATCAGCGCGGTGCCGCGGACGTAGCCGCCCAGGACCACGGCGCTGCGCTCGGTGGACACGAGCGCTCTGCCCCGGTGCCTTTCCGGCAGGAAACCGATGACAAAGGCACGGATCTTGGCACCGTCCTTGAGGAAGAAGAACAACGTGACGGCCATGAGGATCATGCCGGCAAGGATTTCCCCGACGGTGCGGGCTCCGGTGAGGGCCTCGGTACCGAAGGAGCTGGAGGTGAAGAACTTCTGGACGGACTCGCGGGCGGCCAGGATCTGCGCGTCGCTGACCGGGACCGGCCCGCTGTTCAGAAACGCATGAAGCCGGTCAATGCCCACCGTGAACTTGGCAACCAGGTCCTTGGACTGCGCCCGGACGAGGAACACAATGCCGGTGATGACACCCCCGAAGACGGCCAGGATTGCCAGGAAGGCAGCGACGACGGCGAGCGCACGCGGCCAGTTGTGACCCGTGAGCCAGCGGACCAGCGGCGCTATAGCGGCGGCCAGGATCAATGCAATCAGTACCGGAATCAAAACCAGAGGCACCCTGGTCGCGGCCCAGACGATCGCCCAGCCCAGGGCAGCTACGGTGAGGGCCTGAACGGAGCGGATGCTGGCACGGCCTAGTCCATCCGCCCAGATCGGCGGTAGTCCGTTGCGGAAGTCAGGCATTGGATTCTCTCCTTCAAAAGTGCCGGATGGTCGGGAAAATTAAACTCGTCCGTTAGGGAACACTGCCCCGAGGCTCAGGAGCGCAGAGACGGAGACCGGCAGTCCGCCGAGGGTCAGCAGGACGTTTCCTGTGCTTATTCGGCCCTCAGTGGGGCCGAAGGGCTCGGCGGTTGCCGGAGCTGCGACGGCGGCGGTGGTGATGGCAACGGTGGTGAGGACGAGGGCGGTCAAGGCAGTGAGAACGACGCCGGCACTCCTTCGCTTTCTCATCCTCGACATACTACGTTCCCGGCCATCGGGTCAGGGGATCTCCGCGGGCTTCCGGCTGGCCACTTGCGGCCCGCTTCTAGCGTCGGCCGGCCGTGGACACCTGGAAGTGGATGGGGAGTGCAAGCTGGACCGGCGTAACCCCCACCGGCTCGTCGAGCAGATCGTTGATTGAGGACTGACCGTCCAATTCGGGTGGCGGCGCCGTATCCATAGGAAAACCTTATGTGAGCACGCCGCCGGTCCCCGGACGTGACACGGACCGGCCCCGGTATCGGGTGGCCTAACCGAGGCTGGTCGCCTCGGCGGGAACGGCCGGGTCCGCTGCGGTGACGATGGCTTTCCCCTCCGGCGAGGAAATCTTGTTGGCTAGTTCCCGGACCACGGCTTGCAGCTCGCGCCGTAGTGAGTCCGGATCAATCGAGGCAGCGGCAAGAACAGACCGTTCCATGTCCGAGGCCTCAAGCACGGCCTCGCGTCCGCGTTCGGTGAGTGTCACGACGTGGCTGCGGCGGTCCGAGATACTGCGCTCCCGCGAGATGTGGCCGTGGGACTCGAGCCGGCTGAGCGTTTTACCCATGGTCTGGGCCTGGACCCGGACCAGCTGCGCCAGATGCGCTTGGGTCATCGGTCCTTGGACGGAGAGCACTTCCATCGCGATAACCCCGGCATGGGTGAGGCCGATGGCCCCAAGCTTCTCGTTCCAGGAGTGTTCTACAAGGCGTGCTGCCGTGGACAATAGGCGGCCGGTGGGCCAGCGATCCATATCAGGCATACCAAAGAGTATAACGACTGTCCGATTAGTCGCCCGACCAGGCACTCCCTAGACTGGTATGCGTCAATTCGTCAAGGAGATAAGCATGCCTGAACGACTCGTTCCCGGGGACACCGCGCCCGACTTTCAACTACTGGACTCGACAGGACGCGAAGTCGGCCTGGAGGACTTCCGCGGCCGCAGCACGGTGGTGTACTTCTATCCCGCGGCCGCCACTCCCGGGTGCACCAAGCAGGCCTGTGACTTCCGCGACTCCCTCTCGGCCTTGCGGGCGGCGGGCTGTGACGTGGTTGGCATCTCCCCCGACCCGGTCGAGAAGCTGGCCAAGTTCGCCGCCGCCGAAGGACTGAGCTTCCCGTTGCTCTCCGATCCGGACCACGCGGTGGCGGAGGCGTACGCGGCATGGGGCGAGAAGAAGAACTACGGCCGCAGCTACGACGGCCTCATCCGTTCCACCGTGGTGGTCGGTCCGGACGGCAAAGTCATCCTGGCGAAGTACAACGTGCGAGCCACCGGGCACGTCGCCAAGCTGAGACGCGACCTCAAGCTCGACGCCTAGCCCCTTTCTGGCCGGAGGCCGCCGGCGGGGCGGCGGTACCGCCGGCGGAGCCGAACTGTAGACTGGGTCCTGGCATCCGCCGTCGAGGTTCTGAGGACCCCGCCGACGACGGCGCCGCGCGCGAGTGGTGAAATTGGCAGACACGCAGGATTTAGGTTCCTGTGCCTTCGGGCGTGGGGGTTCAAGTCCCCCCTTGCGCACCTGCGGAACCCCGGTCTTCGGACCGGGGTTCCTCTGTTTCAGAGGGATGCCAGAAGGCCGGCCGCCTGCTCGATGGCGCCGGGAACGAGCGAGTAGTACGCCCAGGTGCCACGCTTCTCGCGGTGCAGCAGGCCGGCGTCGACCAGGATTTTGAGGTGGTGCGAGACGGTGGGCTGGCTCAGCCCCAGCGGCTCGGTGAGATCGCAGACGCAGGCCTCCCCCGATTCGGCGCCTTTGACGATGGAAAGCAGCCGCAACCGGTTGGGATCGGCCAGAGCCTTGAAAACGAAGGCCTTGCGCCGGGCATCCTCCGCACTTAGGAACGGCTGACCGGGCGTCGGACAACAGGCCGCGGCGAGGCCCACCTCAGGGGTTCGCAGGGAAGTCATGCTCCATTATGCCCATTCATTGACATACATCGATATAGTTGGCAATACTTCACATCGATAGCCATCAATGCAACGAGTAGCAGCACAGGAGGCTCGTGAGTATCCGGACTGAACTCTCCCCCGCTCTTGTCGGCGGGCCTGCCGCCGTCGGCAAACTTTCCACCGTGGACCGCTTCCTGCCCGTCTGGATCATTGCCGCGATGGGGCTCGGTCTGCTTTTGGGCAACTTTGTCCCGGGCCTGAACACCGCCCTCGAGGTACTCAAGATCGGCGAAGTTTCCCTGCCCATAGCCGTCGGACTGCTGGTCATGATGTACCCGGTGCTCGCCAAGGTCCGCTACGACCATGCACACCGCGTCGTGCGGGACCGCAAACTGATGATCACCTCGCTGGTCCTGAACTGGGTCCTGGCGCCGGCGTTCATGTTCGCCCTAGCGTGGATCTTCATCCCGGACCTGCCGGAGTACCGCACCGGGCTGATTATTGTGGGTCTGGCCCGCTGCATCGCGATGGTGATGATCTGGAACGAGCTTGCCTGCGGCGATCGCGAAGCAGCGGCCGTGCTGGTAGCCATTAACTCCGTCTTCCAGGTCTTCGCCTTCGGTGCCCTCGGCTGGTTCTATCTTCAACTCCTGCCCGCTTGGCTCGGCCTGCCTGCCACCAGCGCCGGCTTCTCCTTCTGGACCATCACCGCCTCCGTGCTGGTGTTTCTCGGGATACCCCTGCTCGCCGGCTTCCTCAGCCGGGTCCTCGGCGAAAAGGCCAGGGGCCGCGACTGGTACGAGGGGACATTTCTGCCGAAGCTCGGACCGTGGGCGCTGTACGGGCTGCTCTTCACCATTACCCTGCTGTTCGCGCTGCAGGGCGGCACCATCACCGCCCGCCCGCTGGACGTGGTCCGGATTGCCGTGCCGCTGCTGGTCTATTTCCTGGTGGTCTTCGGCGCCGGCATGCTGATCGGCAGGTGGCTGGAGCTTGGCTACGCCAAAACCACCACGCTGGCCTTCACGGCGGCCGGCAACAACTTCGAACTCGCCATCGCCGTGGCGATCGGCACGTTCGGCGTCACCTCCGGGCAGGCCCTGGCCGGCGTCGTCGGCCCCTTGATCGAAGTTCCCGTCCTTGTTGCACTGGTGTATGTCGCCCTTGCGGCCCGCAAACGCTACTTCGCCCCGGCCCCGCACTACGTCTAACCCCCACCAGCGTTCAGGAGAATTTATGCGTACCGAAGCCGCCAAGAAGCCTTCCGTCCTGTTCGTCTGCGTCCACAACGCCGGCCGCTCCCAGATGGCCGCCGCCTTCCTCACCGCCCTCGGCGACGGACAGATCGAGGTCCGTTCCGCCGGCTCGCAGCCGGCGGACAAAATCAACCCCGCCGCCGTCGAGGCCATGGCCGAACTCGGCGTCGACATGTCCGCCGAAATCCCCAAGGTCCTCACCACCGACGCCGTGAAAGGGTCCGACGTCGTCATCACCATGGGTTGCGGCGACACCTGCCCGATCCTCCCGGGAAAACGTTACGAGGACTGGGACCTCGAAGATCCGGCCGGCCAGGGCGTGGACGCCGTCCGGCCCATCCGGGACGAGATCAAGACCCGTATCGTGGACCTCATCGCCTCGCTTACCCCTGCCGCCAAGTAGCCGCTAGATACAACCAGGAGTCTTCATGAGCACGCAACAGCTGATCATCATTGGATCCGGTCCTGCCGGTTACACCGCGGCGATCTACGCTGCACGGGCCGGCCTGAAGCCGCTGGTCCTCGCCGGGTCGGTCACCGCCGGCGGCGCGCTGATGAACACGACCGAGGTGGAAAACTTCCCCGGCTTCCCGGCGGGCGTCCAGGGACCGGAGCTGATGGACGGCCTGCAGCAGCAGGCAGAGAAGTTCGGCGCGCAGGTGGTGTTCGACGACGTCACCGAAGTGACACTTAGCGGCCACCTCAAGCGGGTGGTCACCGGAGCCGGCGAGATCCACGAGGCGCCCGCCGTCATCCTCGCCACCGGCTCCGCCTACAAGGAACTCGGCCTGCCCGAAGAAAAGAAGTTCAGCGGCCACGGCGTTTCCTGGTGCGCCACCTGCGACGGGTTCTTCTTCCGCGGGCAGGACATCATCGTGGTCGGCGGCGGCGACTCCGCCATGGAGGAGGCGACGTTCCTGACCCGGTTCGGCAAGACGGTGACCGTCGTCGTGCGCAAAAACGAGCTGCGCGCCTCACGGATCATGGCCCAGCGGGCCAAGGACAACCCCAAGATCCGCTTCGCATGGAACTCGGCCGTCACTGCCATCCACGGCGACGGCAAGGTCACCGGCGTCACCCTGACCGATACCTCCACCGGTGAAACCCGCGAACTGGCCGCCACCGGCATCTTCGTCGCGATCGGCCACCTGCCGCGCACCGAACTGCTGCACGGCCAGGTGGCGCTCGACGCCGAGGGCTACATCAAGGTTGACTCCCCCACCACTGTCACCAACCTGACCGGCGTCTTCGCCTGCGGGGACGCCGTGGACCACCGCTACCGCCAGGCCATCACCGCCGCCGGAACCGGGTGCGCTGCAGCCCTCGACGCCGAGCGCTACCTGGCCGCCCTCGACGACGCGGACAGCATCGCCACCGCCCTGGTCGAGGCGCCCACCCACGCCTGACCCGCACTCTGGGAGAACACCCGAGCCGCCGGCCCCGCCTGCCCTGAGCCGGGGCGCCAAAAAGAATTTCAAATCCCACCCATCCGTGTCCGCCGAGCCCGCGAATATCAATTGAGACACCAACCAAGGGTCGGTGCCCAACAGTCGGAAAAGGGCCACAGCGGCAAAGACGTCCGCTGCCGGCAATACATCGGCACAACAAGGGAGATTCGAAATGCAGACCATCAAGCGCACGACTTTCGCCGTTGCAGGTATCGCTGCTGCAGCCATGCTCAGCCTCACCGCCTGCGGCGGTTCCGGCACGAGCTCCAGCAGCTCCTCGGCTCCGGCGGCCGCGCCGTCCACCTCAAGCATGGCGCCGTCGCCGTCCATGAGCTCCTCCGCCGCAGCCGCGAACCCGGCAGCGGACCTGGTTGGCCCCGGCTGCGCCGCGTACGCCGCCCAGGTGCCCAGCGGCAAGGGCTCCGTGTCCGGCATGGCCCTGGACCCGGTCGCCGTGGCCGCCTCCAACAACCCGATCCTGACGACCCTGACGGCTGCCGTATCCGGCAAGCTCAACCCCAAGGTCAACCTGGTGGACACCCTGAACGGCAGCGAATTCACCGTCTTCGCCCCGACGGATGACGCGTTCAAGAAGATCGACGCCGCCACCATCGACAAGCTCAAGACGGACGACGCCCTGCTGAGCAAGATCCTGACCTACCACGTGGTTCCCGGCAAGATCAGCCCGGACCAGATCGTCGGAACGCACAAGACGGTTGAGGGCGGCTCAGTGACCGTCAGCGGCACCAAGGACGCGCTCAAGGTCGACGGCGCGAACGTGGTCTGCGGCGGCGTCAAGACCGCCAATGCCACGGTCTACATGATCGACTCCGTCCTGATGCCCAAGTAGGCAGCACCAAGCCCTCCGCCCCGGATCCAGCCTGACTCCCTGGATCCACCTGGAGAAACGAAGGCCCGCACCTGATGGTGCGGGCCTTCGCCTGTTTCAGCACCATCCGTCGCCCTGCTGGGCCAGCACAGCTCTGCCGAGCCGGACCAGCGCGGTGCGGTCCGGCAAGATGCCCGCGACGTCGGTGCGTCGTCGGATTTCCATGGTTAGGCGATCCTGCGGGTTGTTGGACGGGAGTTGACCTGCAAGCGGCTATGGCGATCGCCGAAGGGGTTGCATTTTACGTTGTGCCATGTACCATTGCACATATTACGTGACATGGCACACAATCCGGCGTCTCATTGGCTCCCCACATGGAAGATCACTATGACCCTTTCAGAAATTGCGGACGGCAGGATCGCACCCCGTTTCGGCATCAAACTCGACAACATCTCGAAGCGCTACGGCGAGCATGTCGTCCTTGATGATGTTTCCCTGCACGTCGAACCGGGAACTGTTACAGCCCTTATCGGCCCCTCAGGGGCGGGTAAGAGCACCTTCCTGCGGTGCATCAACCTCCTGGAGCGTCCCGACTCCGGCACCATCCAGGTAGCCCAGCACACCATCGAACCGGGCAAGGAAATCAACAGCCGGGACCTCGCTGCCTTGCGGCGCACGGTTGGGATGGTGTTCCAGTCCTTCAACCTCTTCCCGCACATGTCCACGCTGAAGAACATCAGCTTCCCGCAGCAGAAGGTCCTCGGGCGCAGCAAGGAAGAAGCGGACGAGCGCTCCCTGCAGCTCCTCGAGCGGGTGGGCCTCAGGGAAAAGGCGGACCAGCATCCCGGCCGCTGTTCGGGCGGCCAGCAGCAGCGTATTGCGATTGCCCGCGCCCTGGCCCTGGACCCCGGGATTATGCTCTTCGACGAACCGACGTCGGCCTTGGACCCCGAGGTGGGGCTCGAGGTCCTGGCCGTGATGCGCGAACTGGCCGCCGATGGCATGACGATGATCGTAGTCACCCACGAGATGCAGTTCGCCCGCGACGTCTCAGACACACTCGTGGTCATGGCAGACTGCAAGATTATCGAGCAGGGTGATCCGGGGGCCATCCTGAGCGATCCGCGGGAGGCCCGCACCCGACGCTTCCTGCGCGCCGTGCTGGAGCGCTGATATGGACGCGTTTTCTGCGGTCCTCCAAGGGCTGCCCATGACCATCCTGCTGACGCTGTCGGCTTTCGGGATCGGCATCGTCGGGGCCGTCCCGCTCGCGGTGGGGCTCTCGTCCTCGAACGCCTTGGTCCGGCTGGCGTGCCGTTTCTTCGTTGACCTTGTCCGCGGAGTACCGATCATCGTCTGGCTGTTCCTGCTCAAGTTCGGCATCCAGATCGGAACGTTCAAGTTCAGTCCTGTGGCCGCAGCGATAGTAGGGCTGGGCGTCGTATCCATCGCTTACTTGGCCGAGATCTACCGTGGAGGCTTGCAGGCAGTGCCACGCGGTCAGCTCGAAGCGTCCCAGGCCCTGGGCCTGGCAAACCCCACGACATTCTTCGGTGTCGTGGTCCCGCAGGCCTTTCGCATCGTCTCCCCCTCCATCGCCACCTACCTGACCGGTCTGCTCAAGGACTCCTCGATCGCCTCGACGATCATCGTCACGGAGATGGTCTTCCAATCCCAGGCCTTCGCCCGACAGCACCCCACCGTGGAGGGGATCCTGCCCTACATCCTCGTAGGCGTCCTCTACATCGTGCTCAGCTTGCCGGTCGCTTACCTGTCTCGTCGACTCGATTCCCGCATGAGGAAGGCCATCTACGTATGACCTGGCTAACAGAATGGGCGGGCTACCTCCCGCAGATGATGTCCGGACTTGGCGTCAGCCTCCTGATCGCCGGTATCGCGATCGTTTTCGGTTACCCGTTGGGCCTGGGCCTGAGCCTCATGGTCACCGCCAAGAGCCTGGCCGCCCGCACCTTGGGTCTCGCCGTCGTCGAAATAGGCCGCGGGGCCCCGGCCCTGGTCATCCTCTACCTCTTCTACTACGGCCTGCCGAAATTCGGCGTCACCTTCGACAGCATCACGGCGGCTTGCCTCGCCCTCACCTGGAACTCCGCAGCGTACTCAAGCGAGATCATCCGCGCAGGGATCCAGTCCGTGGCCCGCGGACAACTCGAGGCCTCCAATGCTCTTGGCTTGTCCCAGCGCGACGCCTTCTTCCGAGTCATCATGCCCCAGGGCATGCGCTCGGCCATTCCGGGTCTGATGGGCGTAGCGATCCAGATGTTCCAAGGCACGTCCCTGGCCTACGCCATCGCAGTCCCCGAGCTCATGAAATCCGCCTATAACATCGGCAGCCAGGACTTCAACTACCTGCAGGTCTTCACCCTCGCAGGGCTCTGCTATGCCGCCATCTCCATGCCGGCCACCTGGATCACCGTCTTCTTCGAAAAACGCATGGCGCGCCACAACTAACCACTCCACTTATCCCGCAGGGCTCCCAAACCCCAGCACCCCATCACAGGAGGAACCATGAATATCCACCCCCTCAAAGGCGCCGGCATCCTGACCGCCAGCGCGATCGCCCTCAGCCTCGGTCTGACTGCCTGCAGCGGATCCTCCGCAGCAAGCACCCCCTCGTGCACACCCAAGCACGCGGGCATCCAGACCGTCGCACCGGGCAAGCTCACGGTCGGTGTCATAGACATCCCGCCATTCAGCAGCTACAACAGCGGCAATCCCAACGGTATCGATATCTCGATCGTCAGCAAGATCGCCAAGGACGAATGCCTCGAGCCGGCCTACCAGCAGGCCACCTACGCCGATGCCGTCCAGTCCATCTCCGGCGGCAACATTGACCTCGCGGTCGGCACCATCGACGCCACCGAAAAGCGGCTCAAGGCCGTTGACTTCTCCGCCTCAACCTACCTCGACGGTATGGGGATCGTTTCCAAGTCAGGTGCCACCACGGTGACTGACCTCGAGAAGATGAAGAAGGTCGGCACGATCGACGGCTACCTGTGGGTCGAGGACCTCAAGAAGATCCTGGGCGACAAGCTGGTCACCTATCCCAGCAGCGTCGAACTTAAGGCCGATTTCGATGCTGGCCGCCTGGATGCCGACGTCGACGCTTACGGGGTGCAGGTGCTTCAGTTCAAGGGTGTCGCCGGAGTCAAGGTTGCACTGGCCAACGAAAAGCCGGACGCGCGCGTTGGGGCTATAGCCCACGCACCCGAGGCCGCCTTCCCGATGACCAAGGGCAACAAGAGCCTGCAAACAGCCCTCGACGACGGCATCAAAGCCCAACGCGCGGATGGGACCATCACCAAGCTCCTGACCGACGCCGGCCTCTCCGAGGGCCTCGGCAAAGTCGCCGATAAGCAGTACGTCGTTCCCGCAAGTTAGCCCCTTACAACAAACCCTGGATGCCGGGTTTCGGCCCGGCATCCCATACCTCCTGTGCAATGTCACATGGTAGATTAGCTGTGAGGTATCTCACGGCAGCACTATATCGGCGCCGCGTGTGCCACACCGAAAGGACCCACAATGACTGAAACCCGCAAGCCCTGGCATGGCGTACTCGTAGCCACAGCGTTGCCGTTCAAGGATGACCTGAGCGTGGACTATGACGCCTACGCTGAACATGTCCGTTTCCTGGCCAACGCAGGCTGTGACGGCGTTGCGCCCAGCGGGTCGCTGGGCGAGTACCAAACGCTGAGCGAAGAAGAACGTGCCCGTGTGATCACGACGGCGGTCGAGGCCGCGCCGGAGGGTTTCACCGTGATGGCCGGCGTTGGAGCTTACGGTGGACTCCAGACGCAGAAGTGGGCAGAGCAAGCCGCCGAAGCCGGCGCGAAAGCCCTGATGCTGCTCCCCCCTAATTCCTACCGGGCCAACGATGACGAGGTAGTGGACCACTACCGACGCGCCGCCGAGGTCGGTCTGCCGATTGTGGCCTACAACAACCCGATCGACACCAAAGTGGATCTGACCCCCCAACTCATAGCGCGTCTGCACGGCGAAGGACTAATTGTCGGCGTGAAGGAATTCACCGGCGACGTTCGCCGTGCCTACGAGATCAAGGAGCTCGCTCCGGAGGTGGACCTCCTGATCGGGACGGACGACACCGTAGTAGAGATGGGCCTGGCAGGTGCCGTGGGCTGGGTTGCCGGCTACCCGAACGCCATCCCGGAGTCCACTCTGGAGCTCTACCGCCTCTCCACCTCCGGTGACGTCGCTGACCTCGAGCGCGCCCGCAAGATCTACCGCGATCTGCACTCTCTGCTGCGGTGGGACAGCAAGACCGAGTTTGTCCAGGCCATCAAGCTGTCCATGGATGTAGTCGGCCTCCGGGGCGGTGCCTGCCGCCCGCCGCGTGGCCCGCTCTCCCCGGCGGTGCGCGACGCCGTCGTCCGGGACACTGAAGCAGCCCTGGCCAAGGGCTACAAGTAACCAACCAGGCCAACGCCCGCTCCGTAACTGCCCCTGAAAACCCGAGGGCAGTTACGGAGCAACCGATGGAACAACAAGGAAGCACTTCATGAGAACCAGCCGCATTTTCCACGCCGTGGACTCACACACCGAGGGTATGCCCACGCGGGTTATCACCGGAGGAATCGGGACGATCCCCGGCGCCACCATGGCCGAGCGCAGGCTCTGGTTTATGGAGAACAGCGACTGGATCCGCACCCTCCTGATGACGGAGCCGCGGGGCCACGCCTCGATGAGCGGGGCCATCCTCCAGCCATCCACACGGCCGGACGCGGACTTCGGCGTTTTGTACATCGAGGTTTCCGGGCTGCTGCCGATGTGCGGCCACGGCACCATCGGCGTCGCAACCGTCCTGGTAGAGACCGGCATGGTGGAGGTTATCGAGCCGGTCACCACAGTACGGCTCGATACACCTGCTGGCCTGGTCATTGCCGAGGTGGCAGTGAGGGACGGGCACGCCGAGTCCGTGACCATCCGCAACGTTCCCTCGTTCGTGGAGCGGCTGGACGCGAAGGTAGAAGTGCCCGGGTACGGTGCCGTGTCCTACGACCTGGCCTTCGGCGGAAACTTCTACGCCATCGTTGACCTGGACAGCCTGGGTTTGCCGTTCGAGCGCGGGCGCAAAGATGACCTGCTTAAGGCCGGCTTGGCCGTCATGGAAGCAATCAACGCCACGGATGAACCGGTACACCCGGAGCGCGCTGACATCCGGGGCTGTCACCACGTGTACCTCAATGCACCCGGCTCCACGGCCGAACATTCCCGCCATGCGATGGCCATCCACCCGGGCTGGTTCGACCGTTCCCCCTGCGGCACAGGGACAAGTGCCCGGATGGCCCAGCTGCACGGCCGCGGCGAGCTGGCCCTGGACACGGACTTCGTCAACGAGTCCTATATCGGCACCCGATTCATCGGCCGCCTGGTCGAGGAGACGGAAGTAGCCGGCCGTCCGGCGGTAATCCCGACCGTCACAGGACGGGCCTGGCTGACCGGTACCGCCCAGTATTTCCTGGACCCCACCGACCCCTTTCCGGCGGGTTTCCTGCTGTGAACATTCCCTACTTCGATTCGGCTGCTGTGCGCGCAGCTGCACCTTGGACAACGGCTATCGAGGCCCTGGAGCAGGCGCTCCTGAACGCGGTCGACCCTGAGGACGACAGCCCGCGGTTGTTCAGCCCAGCACCAAACGGTGAATTCCTGCTCATGCCTGCGACGAACCGGCAGTACAGCGGGATCAAGGCGCTCACCATGGCGCCAGCCAACCCGGCACGGGGGCTGGAAAAGATCCAAGGGGTCTACGTTCTGTTCGATTCGGATACGTCCACCCCGCTGGCCACGATGGACGGCATCGAGCTCACCGCCATCCGGACGCCGGCCACCACGCTGCTGGCCATCAAGCACATCCTTGCAGCTGCGCCCCTTACCGCCGCTCCCCGGCACACCGAAACGATCCGGGTGCTCGTGTTCGGCACCGGAGTGCAGGCGCTCAACCACCTGCGCGCCGCGCACGCCGTAATCCCGGAGGCGCGCCTCACCGTCGTCGGACGTCGCCCGAAGAGGGTGACGTCGCTGATCGGGCAGCTGGCTGCCGAGGGCCTGGACGTGCGCCCGGGCGCCCCCGACGACGTGGCTGAGGCTGATGCGGTGATCTGCGCTACCTCCTCCCGTACGCCGCTGTTCAGGGGCAGCTTGGTTGCCCCCGGTGCCGTGGTGGCAGCCGTTGGCCAGCACGGATTGGATGCCCGGGAGGTTGACGCGGAGCTTGTTCTGCGAAGCGACGTCGTGGTTGAAGGGCGGGCGTCAGCGCTGCGCGAAGCCGGGGACCTGATACCCGCACGGTCTGCACAGGAATGGGAGGTGATCCGTCCGGCCAACCTCCGCGATCTCGTGAAAGGCGAATTCGGGCGGGCGGCAGGAAAGCCTTGCCTCTACGCGGGGGTTGGGATGGCCTGGGAAGACCTCGTGATCGCCGGCCTGGTGTATGAAGGAGGCACCCGTCCATGAATCCCGAACAAGGAGTGCTCACTGTGCCAGCTAGCAACCAGCTTCCGATCGCCCCGCTCGGCCGCCAGCACAGCCTGCGCGAATCAGTGACGGAGTCCCTGCGCACGGCGATCATCGCCGGAACGTTGGAGGAGGGCGCGCTCTATTCCGCGCCGGCACTTGCCGCCGCTTTGGGTGTCTCAGCCACGCCAGTGCGCGAGGCGATGATGGACCTGACCCGTGAAGGCCTGGTGGAGACAGTCAAGAACAAGGGCTTCCGAATCACCACCATGAGCGACCGCGAGTTGGACGAACTGACGGAGATCCGGCTGCTTCTCGAACCGCCTGTTGTTGGCGATGTGGCAGGCACTATTCCACCAGCCGGAGTCAAGGTTCTCCGGTCCATGGCCGACGACATTGTGGACGCTGCGCGGCAGGGCGACCTGACGGACTACCTTTCCGCGGACCGCATTTTCCATGCGGAGCTTTTGCGGTATGCCGGCAACGGCCAGCTTGTCGAATTGGCCACCAGCCTTAGGTCCCGTACCCGCCTGTACGGCCTTAAGATCCTGAGCGAAAGCAACCGGCTGGCCGATTCCGCGCAGGAACATCACGTTCTGCTGGACCTCGTCGAGGCCGGAGACGGAGCCGCCGCGACTGAATTGATGCGCCAACACATCAGCCATGCTCGTGGCCTTTGGGCCACCGGGGAGACCGAGATAGCCGTGGAGCAGCAGACATGAACGCAGCGAGTGATGTGCTGATTATCGGCGCAGGCGTAATCGGGGCCGCCACTGCCTATTTCGCAACGCAACAAGGCCTCACCGTGACCGTCCTGGACAAGGGGCTCCCCGCCAGCGGCACGTCGTCGGCCTGTGAAGGAAACATCCTTGTCTCGGATAAGGAACTCGGTCCCGAGCTTGAACTGACCCGCTACTCTCTGGACGTGTGGCAGGGCGATCTGGCTGAGCACAAGCGGCTCTGGGAATTCGAGTCCAAGGGCGGCATCATCGTGGCTTCTCGGGAAAGCAGCCTGACCTCCCTCAACCGGGTGATGGCCGCCCAGGCCGGCTACGGCGTTGTGGTGGACAGGCTGGACCCGGATGACCTGCGGAAAGCCGAGCCGCACATCACGCCGGACGCCCTGGGCGGGGCGAGCTACCCGGAAGACTGCCAGGTGCAGCCCATGCTTGTTGCCGCGCACCTGGTCCGTCTGGCGATACAAGCCGGAGCACTTTTCCTTGCCGAGACGCCCGTCAGCGGCTTCCTCCGGAGCGGAGACCGCGTCACCGGTGTGCGGACACCGCGCGGGGACTTCTCCGCCAGCGCCGTGGTCAACTGCACCGGGACGTGGGCCGGCCAACTCGCCGCCCTTGCGGGGGTCAGCGTTCCGGTCCTTCCCCGACGGGGATTCGTTATGGTCACCGAGCCGCTGCCCCCCATGGTCCACCACAAGGTCTATGCAGCCGAATACATCGACAACGTGGGCAGTTC
Organism: Arthrobacter sp. UYEF3; assembly: GCF_040546245.1. Lineage (NCBI taxonomy): Bacteria > Bacillati > Actinomycetota > Actinomycetes > Micrococcales > Micrococcaceae > Arthrobacter > Arthrobacter sp. UYEF3. The sequence continues at coordinate 247,846 of NZ_JBEPNK010000001.1, read as the reverse complement.
CGACGCCGGCCTCCAGGCCTCCCCCGTGGTAGAAGGAACCCCCAGCGGCACCATCCTCATCGGCTCCACACGCGAACGCGTCGGCTTCGACCGCACCGTCAGCACGGAGGCCCTCAGGCTGCTGGCGGGCAACGCCGTGGCGCTCTTCCCTTTCCTCGAACACATTAAGGCCATCCGCCACTACCACGGCTTCCGGCCCTACTGCCCGGATCACCTCCCGGTGATAGGACACGACGACCGCGCCCCCGGCCTTTGGCACGCGGCCGGCCATGAGGGCGCCGGCATTGGCTTATCCGCAGGAACGGGCAAACTCCTGGCACAGGCACTGGCCGGACAATCTCCGGACCTTGATTTGGCCCCTTTTGCCCCGGCCCGATTCGGCGAACAAGCCCCCAACAGAACAACCCACCGAGAGGAGGCCACAGCATGAACGCCCACTCATCAGGAGCCAACCCTTCCAGCACGCCGGGCGAGGTAACCGTGAGCTTTGACGGCCGCCCGATCAGGACAGCCCCGGGCCATAGCGTGGCATCCGCGCTGGTCACCAACGGCATCACTGCTTGGCGCGATACCCGCAAGCACGCACGTCCCCGCGGGCTATTCTGCGGCATCGGCGTGTGCTTCGACTGTCTTGTCGCAGTCGACGGCGTACCGAATCAGCGGGCCTGCCTGGTCGAAGTGCGCGACGGCATGGACGTCAAGGGTTCCTGTGAGCCACCCGTCGCTCCACTGGCCGAACCAGAAGGGGGACGGAAATGAGAGCCGCACTCCCGGGCACTATTGACGCGGATGTTGCCGTCGTGGGTGCAGGCCCGGCGGGGCTGGCCGCGGCCGTCGCGGCGGCCGAGGCCGGAGCCGCCGTCGTGGTTGTGGATGCGGGCCCCCAACCAGGCGGCCAGTTCTGGCGCCACCGCCCCGAAACCGTCGAGCCCGACCCCGATGGTAGGGGCCACCATGGCTGGCGGACCTACCGAGACCTCCGTGCCCGCTTCGACGCCGCCCATGACACGGGACGAATTGCGTACTTCCCGGGCCAGCAGGTCTGGATGACGGAAAAGGCCGACACCGGATTCGTTGTCCGCACCACGCCCACCGTGACCGGGAACCGGACATCCGGGAAGACCGGCGGCGGCACCACCGTCATCGCCCGGCGCCTGGTTTTATGCCCCGGAGGCTACGACCGCCAGCTGCCTGTTCCCGGTTGGGACCTGCCCGGCGTGATGGCCGCCGGCGGAATCCAGGCGTTCATCAAGGGAAACGGAGCCCTGCCGGGAAAGCGGTTCGTCATCGCCGGCACCGGCCCTTTCCTCTTGCCGGTGGCGGCGGGCATCGCCGAAGCCGGCGGCCAGGTCCTCGCAGTGCTGGAGTCGTCCTCACCGACGGCCTGGCTGCCGCACCTTAGGGCAGCCGCGGGGGTGCCGGCGAAAGCCGTGGAGGGTCTCGAGTACGCCGCCGCGTTCGCCCGGCACCGGATCCCGTACCGCATCAGGACTATCGTCACGGAGGTACTGGGGGACGGCCGCGCCTCCGGCGTGCGCACAGCCAAGGTGGACGCCGACGGCCGGGTCCGGCCCGGCACGGAGCGCGCCTACCAGAACGTGGACGTCATCGGCTTCGGCTGGGGTTTCACACCGCAGATGGAGCTACCCCTGTCCCTCGGCGCGGACACCCGTCTGGATGCGGACGGCTCCCTTGTCGGCGTCGTCACCGAGCGGCAGGAATCGAGCATTCCCGGCCTGTACCTGGCAGGTGAGGCCACCGGCGTAGGAGGCGCTACCCTGGCAGTCTTTGAGGGCCTCACCGCTGGTGCGGCCGCAGCGGCCGCAGCTGAAGCTCCCGCGGGGGTATCGGGTTTTCGTGCCATGGCGCGGCACCGGCGCTTCGCCGCGGCCATGCACCGGGCCCACCCCTTACCCGCCGCCTGGCAGGACTGGCTCACTCCCCAGACCACCGTGTGCCGCTGCGAAGAGGTAACGGCCCGCGAGATCACCGAGGCCCGGGAAAATCTGGGTGCACGCGACGCGCGCACACTCAAATCCTTCACCCGCGCTGGAATGGGCTGGTGCCAGGGCCGCGTCTGCGGTTTCGCGGCCGCCTGCCTCGGCTCCGGCCCGGGAACTACTCCTACCCTTGAGAGCCTCTCCGCTGCAGCAAAACGACCCCTGGCCGCACCCGTGAACATCGGCGAGCTCGCCTTGCTAACGACTACGGCCAACTGAAGTCCCCTCTGACCTGCCTCCCGAAAGGAGACAACGCATGACCACCATCACCCCCGCCTCCGCCGTCGTACTCCAACCCACCACCGACGCCGAACTGGAACAACGGCTGGCAGCGGCCCAAACGGCGGCGGCACCACTTGCCGCACTCCGTCCCGCCGAGCGCGCCGGGCTGCTCGACGCCATCGGTGACGCCTTGGATGCTGCAGCCGGCCAACTCATTCCCGAGGCAGAACAAGAGACCCACCTTCCCGAGGCGCGCCTGCGCGGAGAGCTCAAGCGCACTACCTTCCAACTGCGCCTCTTCGCAGACTTGCTGCGCGACGGCGGCTACCTTGACGCCCGCATCGATCACGCCGACGCCGAGTGGCCCATGGGCGCCCCACGACCCGATCTGCGGCGCCTGCGCGTACCCGTGGGACCGGTGGTGGTGTTCGCAGCAAGTAACTTTCCCTTCGCGTTCTCCGTTGCCGGCGGAGACACTGCCTCAGCGCTGGCCGCAGGCAGCCCGGTGCTGCTCAAAGCCCACTCCGGCCATCCCGGGCTGTCCCGGCTTACGGCAGAGGTGGTTACCTCCGCGCTTCGCGAGGCGGGCGCTCCGGACGGCTCATTCGCCCTCATCGCCGGGACTGCCGCTGGAGCCGCGGCGCTGCGCGACGCACGGATCAAAGCCGGTGCCTTCACCGGCTCCATCCCAGGCGGCCGCGCACTTTTTGACATCGCGAATTCCCGGCCGGAACCCATCCCCTTCTTCGGGGAATTGGGCAGCAACAACCCTGTCTTCGTCACCGCGGCCGCAGCCGGCGAGCGCGGCGCGGAGATCGCCCAGGGTTTCGTGAACTCCTTCACCATGGGGGCCGGGCAATTCTGCACCAAGCCCGGAACACTCTTCGTTCCGGCCGGCTCAGGCATGGTGAGGGCACTGCGCGACGCCGCCCTTCCCCCTGCCGCTCCCCTGCTCAACGAAAGGATCCAATCCGGCTACACGGACGTCCTCAGAGGCCTGCAAGCCAACCCCCGCTTAGCCACACTGGCAGAGGGCTCAGATCCATTGGCCGATCCACCAAGTCCAACGCTGCTCCTCACCACCGCGGCGGACATGCTCTCGGAACCACACGCACTACAGACGGAGTGTTTCGGCCCCACCGCAGTAGTGGTTACCTACGATCAAGAGTCCGAGCTCCCCCGGCTCGCCGAGACCTTCGAAGGTCAACTGACGGCCACAGTTCATGGAACAGATACCTGCCAGGTCTCCGGACTTGTAGAAGTTCTGGTCCGCAAGGCGGGGCGAATAGTCTGGAACGAGTGGCCGACAGGTGTCTCGGTGACTCATGCGCAACAACACGGCGGACCGTATCCGGCGACAACAGCCGTCGGTAGCACCTCCGTGGGCAGCGCCGCGATCGAACGCTTTCTGCGTCCGGTCGCTTACCAGGGGTTCCCGCAGCACCTCCTGCCGGAAGCACTCCGCGATGACAACCCTCTCCGAGTGCCGCGGCTGATGGACGGCCGGCGGGAAGCATAGCCATGGTTATGCTTCAGTGGTTGCAGGCAATCACTAGGCGCGGCACTCGGAGATCACGCGAGGCCAGCCGGCATGCCCCTAAGCGCGATCCCGGCCGTTGGATCGTGAGCGAACGCTTGGATTCAAGCGACTCCTACTGGTGGATTCTCGCGGGCGGAATACACGTTCCCGGATTCGGGGCCTACGTTGGACCGCCTCGACAAACCTAACCCGATGCTCTTCGCCGCCTCCACGAAAAATCACTTGGGAGGTTGGATTCTCACCATAGTTGCAACGCCTGAACTGTTCAGAAGACGCGAGGATCCGCCCGGTCTGTGGCCTATCGATCCGCTGGCTTGACCAACATCAAGACCGGATCGCCCGGCAAGCCCCATCCGGAAGGCGCTGGTGGCTGCCGTCCGGTCGTGCACCGACCGACCAGCCTCCTTCCAAGGGTGATATGTAACACTTCACGCGAGTTAGGTGGCCGTACCGCCCCGGCCCACCGCGTGTCTAAGTTCTGGGTAGGCGACCAATATTCAGTACCAACCCCATCGCACGCTTGGACGGCAAGGATCCCCGAAATGACCCATTCATCCATCATCCCGGCACTCCCGGTGCCCGGCCCCTTCAGCCCCACGCAGAGTGCCGGGGCCGGCCTTCCGAGCCATGCAGGCTCGATGCCCGTTGCGCTCACGCCCGACCCGCGGCTTCCCCGATTGGCCGACTCGGCGTCATTCGTTGCCTATATGGGTCACGGCTGGGCAGTTCCTGACCGCACACCCCCGATGGTGGACGGCGCCGAGCATGCCGCCGGTGTGCACAGGCGCAAGCTCGGGGCCGAGTTTGAAGGTGTTGCGCTTGTGATTGCTGCTGGGCGCGCCCCGGTGCGTGTGAATGACAATAATTATGACTTCCGCCCGGACAGTAATTTCTATTGGCTGACCGGGTGCTCCCGGGAGGGAGCGGTGCTGGTCATGGCCCCCACCGCTGGCGGCCACGACGCTACCGTTTACATGCCGCAGCCCGCCTATCCGGGCGAGCGGGATTTTTTTGCCAACGCCGCCCAAGGCGAAATGTGGGTCGGCGCGGCGCCCGGCATGCCCGAGTGGTCCTCGGCGCTCGGGGTTCCTGTGCGCCCGTTGGCAGAGCTCGATACTGCGCTGACGAAGGCTGCCGGGGCACTTGCAGCCGGGCCGTTGGACTGTGAGACCGCGACCCGCCACCAGCTTGGCCCATCGACGGTACTACTGCGCATGCTGGCCCAGCTGCGCATGGTCAAGGATAACTGGGAAATAGCGCAGCTGCGTGAGGCCGTCGGACACACGATCGAGGGGTTCCGCTCCGTGATCCGTGAAATCCCGGACGCTATCGACGGCAAGGGGGAGCGCTGGCTGCAGGGCACGTTTGACCGGCACGCGCGGACGTATGGGAACGGAGTGGGGTACGCGACCATCGTTGGCAGCGGGCGTCACGCTCCGACCCTTCACTGGGTTCGCTGCGACGGGGCGGTCCTGCCCGAAGAGGTGCTGCTGCTGGATATGGGCGTGGAAATGCGCAGTTACTACACCGCTGACATCACGCGGACATTCCCGGCGTCGGGCACATTCAGCGGCGTTCAGCGCCAGGTGCACGATCTCGTAGAGAAGTCCCACCGTGCCGCCCTGGCCGCGGCCCAGGCAGGAAAGAAGTTTTCCGACTTCCATGTGGCCTCGCTGGAGGTCATTGCGCAGGGCCTGCACGACTGGGGCCTGTTGAAGGTCTCGGTTGATGAAGCGCTCTCGCCGGAAGGTCAGCAGCACCGCCGCTGGATAGTCTGCGGGGTCGGGCATCACTTGGGCCTGGATGTCCATGACTGTGCCCAATCCAGCTACGAAGCTTATCAGGGAGGCATTCTGGCGCCGGGAATGGTGCTTGCCGTGGAGCCCGGGCTCTACTTCCACGCCAACGACCTCATGGTCCCGCCAGAGCTGCGCGGGATCGGAGTCCGGATTGAGGACGACATTCTGATCACCCCCGCCGGGGCGGAGGTGCTCTCCGACGCTCTCCCGCTGGACGCCTCCGGCCTGGAGCGGTGGATGCGCGCCGCGCTTCACCCTGGTTCCAGATAATATCGCGAGACCGTGCCGGTGAGATCAATAAGCCAGCCTTGACATAGTTGTACCGTCCCGTGGCCGTTTTCCATTCGGGAACCGCGTGAGGCGGACGTGACGCCCTCGAGGCCTTCTCTCGCCCGTCCCCCGCCCCGGGGTGAACGGCGGAGTATGCGCGTACTGACTCATTCCGGCGGGCGTTTACCGGCTGTCCAATCAACGGCCGGCAGGGTCAGCTCTCTCTGGTAAACGGCCGCCGAGTCGTGTCGTTACTCTGCCTGCGGCAGCGGCGCAGGCCTCTCCCAGGCTTTGCAGCCGTTCTCGTGAGACTCGGAATTTTGGAGCCGAGATCAGCACTGCGGCCACGACGTCGCCCCGATGATCGTAAACGGGGGCGGCGACGCCCACTTCATCGATGGACGATTCACCGTAGTTGATGGCCCAACCGCGGCAAGATACGTCGCCGAGTCTGATTTTGTAACCGTCGAGGCCTGCTTCATCGAGCCCCGGATAGGTGATTTCACCGCTGCGCAGAAGGGCTGAGACGCGATCGGCGGGCTCCGTGGAGAGAAAAACCTGCACTGAGGCGCTCATGGCGTCCTGGTAGCGCGCGCCCAGCGGGGTGGTGTGCTTGATCTGATGATGGCTGCCGATCTGCTCCACACACATTGATTCGGTGCCGTTCCAGACCATGAGGGCACTGGTTTCCCCTGTTTGCTCCCTTAGTTCCTGGAGGACTGGATAGGCTACGCGCCGTTCCTCCAGTTCTGCGAGCAACGGTCCGGCGACGGCGATCAGTCCCAGCCCCAGACGGAAGCGGCGTGTTTCCGCATCACGCTCCACGATGCGTTCCTGTTCGAATGTGGACAAGATTCGGGAGACAGTGCTCTTGTGCAGACCGACCCTGTTGGCGATCTCGGTGACCCCGAGCAGCGGCTCGTCGGCTGTGAATGACCGCAGCACGGCGATGGCGTTGACGATGACGGAGGCGCCTTTGGTGTCGCCGTTTCCGCTGGTCTCTGGGGTATCTGCTGAGGTCATGGTGTCTCCCATCATTCCTTACGGAAGCCAAAAGCGGCGCCACGTGGGACGTGGCGCCGCTTAGATACGGGACACTGGCGTTAGGCGCTGATGATGTTGTGTTCGGGGCCGAAGGGGAACTTGGTGATGTTTTCTGCTCCGTCCTCGCCGACGACCAGGATGTCGTGTTCGCGGTAGCCGCCGGCGCCGGGCTGGCCGTCCAGGACGGTGATCATGGGCTCCATCGAGACCACCATGCCCGGTTCCAGTACGGTGTCGATGTCCTCGCGGAGCTCGAGTCCGGCTTCGCGGCCGTAGTAGTGGCTCAGGACGCCGAAGGAGTGGCCGTAGCCGAACGTGCGGTTGGCGAGCAGCCCGTGGCCGACGTAGATCTCGTTGAGTTCGGCGGCGATGTCCTTGCAGACGGCTCCGGGCTTGATGAGTTCCAGGCCGCGGCGGTGGACTTCGACGTTGATGTTCCACAGCTCCAGGGAGCGGGCGTCGGGTTCGCCGAAGAACAGGGTGCGTTCCAGGGCCGTGTAGTAGCCGGAGGTCATCGGGAAGCAGTTCAGCGACAGGATGTCGTGTTCCTGGAGCTTGCGGGTGGTGGCCCAGTTGTGGGCGCCGTCGGTGTTGATACCCGACTGGAACCAGACCCAGGTGTCCCGGATCTCGGAATCCGGGAACGTGCGGGCAATTTCGTGGACCATGGCTTCGGTGCCGATCAGGGCAACCTCGTATTCGGTGATGCCGGCGGTGATGGCGTTGCGGATGGCTTCCCCGCCCAGGTCGCCGATGCGCGCACCGTGCTTGATGACCTCGATTTCTTCGGCGGACTTGATCATCCGCTGGCGCATGGCTGCCTGGGCGACGTCCACCAGGGTGGCCGAGGCAAAGGCCGCCTGGATCTTGTTGCGGTTGTCCAGCGGGAGCGAGTCGTCTTCGACGCCGAGCCGGCGGGGGCTGATGCCGCGGGTCCGCAGGGCCTCCTGGATGGCGAAGATGTAGTTGTCCCGGCGCCAGTCCGTGTAGACCACGTTCTCGCCGTAGCTGCGCCGCCAGGGCATGCCGGCGTCGATGTTGGCGGTGACGGTCACGGTGTCGTCCTTGGTGACCACCATGGCGTAGGAGCGGCCGAAGTAGGTGAAGAGGAAATCGGAGTAGTACTTGATGGAGTGGTAGCTGGTCAGGACGACGGCGTCGAGGTCCTTCTCTGCCATGATGCGGCGCAGCCCGGACAGCCGGCGCTCAAACTCGGCATCGGAGAAGGTCAGTTTTTCCTTCCGTCCGTTGTGCAGGACCTTCAGGCGCTCCAGCTCGGAGATGGAGGAGGCGGTCAAGGATGTTGTGCTGGTCATTGGGGTCGAGCCTTTCTGCAATTACGTTCTTTGGGAGGTCTTTGTCGGTTGAGTGTTGCCGTGCTTCTCTACTCGTGGCGTAGTGGTTCTTTGCACGTCTCCCGGGAGAGAGCGACCGCTACGAGGGAGACGAGTGCGGCGGCGACGAGGTACCAGGCGGGTGCGAGTTCATTTTTCGTGGCAGCGATAAGTAGCGTGGCCATGAAGGGTGCGGTGCCGCCGAAGAGTGCGTTGGAGAGGTTGAAGCTGACGGCGAAGCCGCTGTAGCGGACCCGGGTCGGGAACATCTCCGCCAGGAAGCTCGGGAGCGTGCCGTCGTTGAGGGTGAGCATGGCACCCAGCAGGACCTGGACAAGGACGATCACCAGGAAGTTTCCGGTTCCCAGCAGGGCGAAGGCCGGAACTGTCAGCACGATGAAGGTCAGTGATGCGGCGATGAGCACTTTCTTGCGGCCGTAGCGGTCCGAAAGCATTCCGGTCAGGAAGATAAACCCGATGTATGTGACCAGAGCGATGGTGGTGGCGAGGAAGGATTCGGTTTTCCCGAGGCCAAGTTCCGAGGATAGGTACGTCGGCATGTAGCTGAGAATGACGTAGAAGCCGACGGCGTTGAGCAGCACTGCTCCAACCGCCCTCAGCAGCAGCCGCCAGTGGTTGCGGAAGAGGCCAAAGACAGGAGCCTTGATCGTCTGGTCCTCCGCTGCGAGCTCGCGGAAGACAGGGGTGTCTTCCAACTTGGTGCGGATGTAGCGTCCGATCAGGCCCATGGGAGCTGCAAGCAGGAACGGCAGACGCCAGCCCCAGCCCTGCATGGCGTCGGCAGTGAGCAGAATGGTCAGCAGTCCGGCGAGGAGGGAACCGAGCAGCAGACCCGCGGCTGTGCTGGCGGGCACGACTGCGGCGTAGAGGCCGCGTTTGTTGGCCGGGGCATACTCCACCAGGAAGGCGGAGGCGCCGGCGTATTCACCGGAGGCGGAGAAGCCCTGGGCGACCCGGATGATCAGCAGCAAGATAGGGGCCCAGATGCCGATCGTGGCGTAGCCCGGTATCAGGGCGATGCAGAATGTCGCACCGGACATGATCAGGATGGAAAGGGACAGTGCCGTCCGGCGGCCCACCCGGTCTCCGATGTGTCCCCAGACGAAGCCCCCCAGTGGCCGCACCAGGAACGAGATGGCGAACAGGGCGAAGGTCAGCAGGAGCCCTGTTTGGGGATTGGATTCGGGGAAGAACACTGCGGCGATGGTCACTGCCAGGTAGCCGTAGACGGCGTAGTCAAACCACTCGACGAAGTTGCCGATGAAGCTGGCGGCGATCACCCGTCGCCGGGTCTCCTTACTGACTGTGTGTCCGGGCCCGCTGGCCGGCCGGGACTCTCCGGATCCCGGTTTCTGCTGCGAGCTTGGGCCGGGCATGGTTGCCGCTTGATTTGGTTCGTTACTCATATGTCCACCAATTAATTTGGGTTGCATTGAACGCAACGCTGTTGCATCAGATTATGCGTGAGCCAGACCACAGTCAAGGGCTTTTTTATCTTGCTAGAAGAAGTCTGCTTACATAATCCCCGAAATCAAAAGTGATTGACGCAACACATCTAACGATCTAGAGTTGCACTCAACGCAACACAGTTGCAGAAGTTCATCTGTTCCTCCTATGAACGAAAGAGGCAGCCATGACGGGCACTCTGATTGAATCCCTGGCCAGCGTGGACGTTGATGTCGCACGGGCCATCGACCGCGAGCTGGAGCGCCAGCAGTCCACCCTCGAAATGATCGCCTCCGAGAATTTCGCTCCTGCATCCGTCATGGAGGCGCAGGGCTCAGTCCTGACAAATAAATACGCCGAGGGCTATCCTGGCAAGCGTTACTACGGCGGCTGCGAGCACGTCGACGTGATCGAACAGCTCGCCATCGACCGGGTCAAGGCCCTGTTCGGCGCGGAAGCGGCGAACGTTCAGCCGCACTCCGGCGCCCAGGCCAACGCGGCCGCCATGTTTGCCCTGCTGGAACCGGGCGACACGATCATGGGACTTTCCCTGGCCCACGGCGGACACCTCACCCACGGCATGCGCATCAACTTCTCCGGCAAGCTCTACAACGTGGTCCCCTACCACGTAAGCGAGCACGACCATCTGGTCGACATGGCCGAAGTCGAGGCCCTCGCCCTTGAGCACCGCCCCAAGCTGATCGTGGCCGGATGGTCGGCCTACTCACGGCAACTGGACTTCGCCGAATTCCGCCGGATCGCCGACCTCGTAGGCGCCTACCTCATGGTGGACATGGCACACTTTGCCGGACTCGTCGCCGCGGGACTCCACCCGAACCCGGTGCCCTACGCCGACGTTGTCACCACCACCACCCACAAGACCCTCGGCGGCCCGCGCGGCGGGGTAATCCTGAGCAAGCAGGAGTATGCGCGCAAGATCAACAGCGCCGTGTTCCCCGGCCAGCAAGGCGGCCCGCTGGAACACATGATCGCGGCCAAGGCCGTGGCATTCAAAATAGCGGCGTCCGCGGAGTTCAAAGAACGTCAGGAACGCACCCTTGAAGGCGCCCGCCTCCTCGCGTCCCGTCTCCTGAAGGATGACGTCGCTGCCGCCGGGATATCCGTAGTCAACGGCGGCACCGATGTACACCTGGTCCTGGTGGACCTGAGGAACTCGGAACTGGACGGACAGCAGGCCGAAGACCGGCTGCACAGGATCGGCATCACCGTCAACCGCAACGCCGTTCCCTTCGACCCCCGCCCGCCCATGGTTTCCTCCGGGCTCCGGGTCGGCACCCCGGCCCTGGCCACCCGCGGATTCGGTCCCGCTGAATTCGCGGAGGTGGCAGATATCATCGCCACCGCACTTGTTTCCCCGGCCACCGAGAACGAACTCAGCGACGAAACCGCCGCCGGGCTCCGCGGACGGGTTAGCGCCCTGGCGGGAAGGTTCCCCCTTTACCCGCACCTCGGCGGAAAGACCGCGGCACCCGCCCTTGAGGCAGACCTGATTGGAGCAGCACAATGACCACTGAGCACCTGCCGGAGCACCCGGAGTTCCTCTGGCGCAATCCCGAGCCCAAGTCCTCCTACGACGCCGTCATTGTCGGCGGCGGCGGCCATGGACTGGCCACGGCCTATTACCTCGCCAAGAACCATGGCATGACCAACATCGCCATCCTGGAAAAGGGCTGGCTCGCCGGCGGGAACATGGCCCGCAACACCACCATCATCCGGTCCAACTACCTCTGGGACGAGAGCGCTGCAATCTACGAGCACGCCCTCAAGCTCTGGGAAATCCTGCCGGAGGAACTGGAGTACGACTTCCTCTTCAGCCAGCGCGGCGTGATGAACCTGGCCCACACCCTAGGTGACGTCCGCGAAAGCGTCCGCCGTGTCGGCGCGAACAAGCTCAACGGTGTGGACGCAGAGTGGCTGGACCCCAAGCAGGTCAAGGAACTCTGCCCGATTCTCAATATCAACGACAACATCCGCTACCCGGTCATGGGCGCCACCTACCAGCCCCGCGCCGGCATCGCCAAGCACGACCACGTCGCCTGGGCGTTCGCCCGCAAATGCGACGAACTCGGCGTTGACATCATCCAGAACTGCGAAGTCACCGGCTTCCTCAAGGACGGCAACCGCGTCGTCGGGGTCAAGACCAACCGCGGCACGATCCACACCGAAAAAGTCGGTCTCTGCGCGGCCGGACACAGCTCCGTCCTGGCGGAAATGGCCGGCTTCCGGCTGCCCATCCAGTCCCACCCGCTGCAGGCCCTGGTATCCGAACTCCATGAACCCGTCCACCCCACCGTGGTCATGTCCAACCACGTCCACGTCTACGTCTCCCAGGCCCACAAGGGCGAACTGGTCATGGGCGCCGGCGTCGACTCCTACAACGGCTACGGCCAGCGCGGCTCCTTCCACGTCATCGAGCACCAAATGGCCGCCGCCGTCGAACTCTTCCCCATCTTTGCCCGCGCCCACGTACTCCGGACCTGGGGCGGAATCGTGGACACCACCCTGGACGCCTCCCCCATCGTCGGCACCACCCCGGTGGAGAACATGTTCGTCAACTGCGGCTGGGGAACCGGCGGATTCAAGGGCACCCCGGCCGCCGGGCTAACGTTCGCGCACACCATCGCCACCGGCGCCCCGCACCAGCTCAACAAGCCCTTCGCCCTCGAACGCTTCGAAACCGGCGCCCTGATCGACGAACACGGCGCTGCCGCCGTGGCCCACTAGAAAGAGGTAAGGACATGCTCCTGATTCCCTGCCCCAACTGCGGTCCCCGCGACGAAACAGAATTCCACTACGGCGGCCAGGCCCACGTCGCCTACCCCGAAAACCCGGCAGAGCTCACCGACCGCGAGTGGGCGGAGTACCTTTTCTACCGCGACAACACCAAGGGTGCCTTCGCCGAACGCTGGCTCCACAGCACCGGATGCCGGCAATGGTTCAACATGCTCCGCGACACGCTGACCTATGACATCCAGGCTGTCTATCCGATGGGCCAGCTTCGCCCAGCCACGGGAACCACAGCCCCCACAATCCCCGCCCCCGTTTCCCCGGAAGGAGCAGTATAATGACCGCTCACCCGCAGCCCGCGCGTCTTCGCACCGGTGGTCGCATCGACCGCAGCGTCACCTGGCGTTTCACCCTGGACGGCCGCGAATACACCGGTCACCCCGGCGACACCCTCGCCTCCGCATTGCTGGCCAACGGCCGGCTGCAGGCGGGCAACTCCCTCTACGAGAACCGCCCCCGCGGCATCATGTCCGCCGGAGTCGAGGAATCCAACGCCCTGGTCAAGATCGCAGCCCGGTTCCCGGGCCACGTCGCTGAGTCCATGCTCCCCGCCACCACGGTGTCCCTCGTGGACGGCCTCAGCGCCGAACTCCTCAACGGACTAGGGAAACTGGACCCGGACGAGGACCGTGCCGAATACGACAAGAAGTATGTCCACACCGATGTCCTCGTCGTCGGCGGCGGCCCGGCAGGCCTCGCCGCGGCCCGCGAAGCCGTCCGTGCCGGCGCCCGGGTCATCCTCATTGACGACCAGCCCGAGCTGGGCGGCTCGCTGCTGTCCGGATCCACCGATCCGGCACTCGCGGAGAGCATCGAAGGGGTACCCGCCCTGGACTGGGTGTCCAACGTTGAAGCCGAGCTGATCTCCGCGGTCGAGTGCACTGTATTGAACCGCACGTCTGCCTTCGGCTCCTACGACTCCAACTACGTCATCGCAGCCCAGAACCGGACGGACCACCTCCTGACCCCGGCCGCGCCCGGCGTGTCCCGCCAACGGATCTGGCACATCCGCGCGGCCCAGGTCATCCTGGCCCCTGGCGCCCACGAACGCCCGCTGGTCTTCGAGAACAACGACCGTCCCGGCATCATGCTGGCCTCCGCGGTCCGCAGCTACCTCAACCGCTACGCCGTTGCCGCCGGTTCCCGGGTGGTCATCAGCACCACCAACGACAGCGCTTACGCCCTGGCCGCCGACCTCCAGGCGGCCGGCCTCAGCGTCGAAGCCGTCGTGGACGCCCGCCCTCAGCTGAGCGAAGCAGCCGCCGCAGCGGGCGCTGCCGGCACGCGGGTGCTGATCGGCAGCGCTGTTGCCGACACCTTGGGCGAAGAGCGGATCTCCAGCGTCACCGTCCGCAGCATCAACGACGCCGGCGAGATCACCTCAGGCGTCGAATATATCGCCTGCGACCTGCTCGCCGTCTCCGGCGGCTGGTCACCCGTGGTGCACCTGCACTCCCAGCGGCAAGGCAAGATCCGCTGGGACGAGGACCTGGCGGCCTTCGTGCCCAGCAGCATCGTCCCCAACCAGCAGGTGGCCGGTTCGGGCCGCGGCAGTTTCGAACTCGCCGACTGCCTCGCCGAAGGCATTTCCGCCGGGGCTGCGGCGGCCGGCGCCGCCGGCTTCGAGACCGCCGCAGGCTCGGACGCCAAGCCGGCAACGGCGCCGCGCGCCTCCGCCCCGACCCGCCAGCTCTGGCTGGTCCCCGGGCAGGAAGGCGGCCCCGATGACTGGCACCACCACTTCGTCGACTTTCAGCGCGACCAGTCCGTGGCGGATGTGCTCCGCTCCACCGGCGCCGGCATGCGCTCGGTGGAGCACGTCAAGCGCTACACCTCGATCAGCACCGCCAACGACCAGGGCAAGACCTCCGGGGTGAACGCCATCGGCGTCATCGCCGCCGCACTGCGGCAGGCCGGCGAAGCGTCCCGGGGCATCGGAGAAATCGGGACCACCGCGTACCGCGCCCCCTTCACCCCCGTTGCGTTCGCTGCCCTGGCCGGTCGTCAACGCGGCGAGCTCTTCGACCCCGCCCGCCTCACCTCGATCCACCCCTGGCACGTCGCCCACAACGCCCTCTTCGAAGATGTCGGCCAGTGGAAGCGGCCCTGGTACTACCCGCAGGACGGCGAGGACATGGACGCCGCGGTCCTGCGCGAATGCGCCGCCGTTAGGGACTCGGTGGGCTTCATGGACGCCACCACCCTGGGCAAGATCGAGATCCGGGGCAAGGACGCGGGCGAGTTCCTGAACCGGATCTACACCAACGCGTTCAAAAAGCTTGCTCCGGGCTCGGCCCGCTACGGCGTGATGTGCACCCCCGACGGGATGATCTTCGACGACGGCGTTACGCTCCGCCTCGATGAGGACCGGTTCTTTATGACCACCACCACCGGCGGTGCCGCGAAAGTGCTCGACTGGCTGGAGGAATGGCTGCAGACCGAATGGCCGGACCTGGACGTGCACTGCACCTCCGTCACTGAGCAGTGGTCCACCATCGCCGTCGCCGGGCCCAAGTCACGCGCCGTCGTCGCGAAGCTCGCGCCCGAACTGGCGGCCGACGGCGGCCTCGACGCCGAGGCTTTCCCGTTCATGACGTTCAAGGAAACAACCCTCGCCTCCGGCGTCCGGGCCCGGATCTGCCGGATCTCGTTCTCCGGTGAGCTGGCCTACGAAATCAACGTCCCGTCCTGGTACGGCCTAAACACCTGGGAATCCGTGGCAGCCGCCGGAGCCGAATTCAACATCACCCCCTACGGCACCGAAACCATGCACGTGCTGCGAGCGGAGAAGGGCTACCCGATCGTCGGCCAGGACACCGACGGGACCGTCACCCCGCAGGACGCCGGCATGGAATGGGTCGTATCCAAGGTCAAGGACTTCATCGGAAAGCGCTCCTACGCCCGCCAGGACGCCGGCCGCACCGACCGGAAACACCTGGTCAGCGTCCTCCCCGTGGACGGCTCAATCCGGCTCCCCGAAGGCACCCAGCTGGTGGAACAAGGCATCACCGTCAACCCCGCCTACGGCCCGGTGCCCATGCAGGGATTCGTGACCTCGAGCTACCACAGCGCCGCACTGGGCAGGTCGTTTGCCCTGGCCCTGATCAAGAACGGCCGCAACCGCATCGGCGAAACCCTCGTCGCTGCCGCTGGCGACCAACTGGTGGACGTAGTCATCGCAGAAACCGTACTTTTTGACTCTGAAGGGACCCGCAAAGATGGCTGACACAGCAGCACTCGAAAATTCCAAGAAAATCCAGACCCTCCGGAAGAGCCCGGCGTCAATCCTGGGCACAGCCTTCGAAACCGGATCCGTGGCGGGCACCGTGGAGCTGCGCGAGGTACCGTTCCTGACCATGGCCGGTCTCCGGGTCGACCCGGCCAGCGACGCCGGGCGTCGGCTCGGTACCCTGACGGGAGGGCTGCCTTCCGCATCCGGTGACGTCTGCACCGGCGGCGACACCGCGGTGCTGTGGCTCGGGCCGTCGGAATTCATGCTCGTGGCATCTGCCGACTCCCACGAAAGCCTCGGCGGCGACCTTCCCGGTGCGCTGTTCGAGGCCCTGGCCGGCGGCGAGGGCCAGGTAGTGGATCTCTCCGCCAACCGCACCACGTTCGAACTCTCCGGCCCCCGGGCACGGTCCGTCCTGGAGAAGGGCTGCTCCCTGGATCTGCATCCCCGCGTCTTCAAGGCCGGGACAGCACTGTCCACGGAAATCGGCGGCATCCCGGCCATTCTGTGGAAAACCACGGAGGAGAGCTACCGGATCTTCCCGCGGGCCTCCTTCGCGGAGTTCCTTGGCCGCTGGCTCCTGGACGCCATGCGCGAATATGCGTCCCCCGAGGTTCCCTGATGGCGCTTAGCGTCCTGGATCTGTTTTCTGTTGGCATCGGGCCGTCGTCCTCCCACACGGTCGGCCCGATGCGGGCGGCCAAACGGTTCGCGGACGGGCTCAAAAGCGACGGGCAGCTGAGTTCAACCACGAGGGTGCAGGCCGAACTGTTCGGTTCCCTCGGCGCCACGGGCCGGGGCCACGGCTCGGACAAGGCCGTGGTCCTGGGCCTCCAGGGCCAGTCCCCCGAAACGGTGGACACCGGAACCGCCGATGACCAGGTCGCGGCGGCCGCGCTGGACGCCGAACTGCGGCTCGGCGGGGACCACCGGGTGGACTTCAACTGGGACGAGGACGTCGTCCTGCACCGCCGCAAGTCCCTGCCGGCCCACCCCAACGGCATGACCTTCAGGGCCCTGGACCACACCGGGACAGTGCTCCGGGAACGCAGCTACTACTCGATCGGCGGCGGCTTCGTCGTTGACGGGGACGCGCAGGGCCCCGACCAGGTGATTGCCGACGACACGGTGTTGCCCTACCCCTTCACCACAGCCGACGAACTCCTGGCAATCTGCCGGCGCGAGGACATGTCCATCTCCGAAGTGATGCTCGCCAACGAGCTGGTTTGGCGCAGCGAGGCTGAACTTCGGGAAAAGCTCCTGGCCCTGTGGGCGGTCATGCGTCAGTGCGTGGACAACGGCTGCGCCGCGGAAGGAATCCTTCCCGGCGGGCTGAACGTCCGCCGCCGCGCGCCGTCGTTATTCCACACCCTGACCGCGGACACCGGTGTGACCGATCCGCTCCGGGCAATGGAATGGGTGAACCTTTTCGCACTCGCCGTCAACGAGGAAAATGCCGCCGGCGGACGCATCGTCACCGCCCCCACCAACGGCGCGGCCGGCATCGTGCCGGCTGTCCTGCACTACTACACCAAGTTCGTCCCCGGAGCCAATGACGACGGCGTCATCCGCTTCCTCCTGACGGCTGCGGCCATCGGGATCCTGTTCAAAATCAACGCGTCCATCTCCGGCGCCGAAGTGGGCTGCCAGGGCGAAGTCGGATCCGCCTGCTCCATGGCGGCGGCCGGTCTCTGCGAAGTCCTGGGCGGCTGCCCCGCCCAGGTGGAAAATGCCGCCGAAGTCGGGATCGAACACAACCTCGGCCTGACCTGCGATCCGGTGGGCGGCCTGGTGCAGATCCCCTGCATCGAACGGAACGCGATCGCCAGCGTGAAGGCCATCAACGCAGCCCGCCTGTCCCTCCACGGGGACGGCAGCCACAAAGTGTCCTTGGACAAAGCCATCAAGACCATGCGCGAAACAGGAGCGGACATGAAAACCAAGTACAAAGAAACCTCCCGCGGAGGCCTCGCCGTGAACGTCATCGAGTGCTGAACCGTGAATACTCCAAACAGCAGCAATGAATATGTCCTGGCCCTCGATTGCCCCGAGACCCGCGGAATTGTCCACGCCGTGTCCGGATTCCTGCTGGAACAGGGCTGCGACATCCTGGAAAGCAAACAGTTCGACTCCCAGTTGGACGGCCATTTCTTCATGCGGATCCTCTTCGCCGCAGCCGAAGACCCGTCGGGCGAGCCCGTCGGCGGACCGGCCGGTATTGATACGCTCCGGGAGGCCTTCGGGCCGGTCGCCGAAAAATTCGGCATGCACTGGCAACTGCAGACCCACAGGACGAAACGCCGGGTCCTGATCATGGTCTCCAAATTCGAGCACTGCCTCAACGATTTGCTGTTCCGGGCACGCATCGGCGAGCTGCCCATCGACATCGTCGGTGTCGTTTCGAACCACCCCGATCACCGCGGGATTGTGGAATGGCACAGCATCCCCTTTTTCCATGTGCCCGTCACGGCAGCCACAAAGCCGGCGGCCGAAGGGCGCCTGATGGAACTCGTTGACCGCCTCGATGTCGAACTCGTAATCTTGGCCCGCTACATGCAGGTCCTCAGCGACGACCTCACCCGCCGCCTCGACGGCCGCGCCATCAACATCCACCATTCTTTCCTGCCCAGCTTCAAAGGCGCAAAACCCTACCACCAGGCGCACGCCCGCGGGGTGAAAACCGTCGGGGCCACCGCCCACTACGTCAACGCGGAACTCGACGAGGGCCCCATCATCTCCCAGCAGGTAGTGGAAGTGGACCACACCTACACTGCCGAGGACCTGGTGGCCGCCGGACGCGACACCGAACGCAAAGCACTTTCCAACGCCGTCCGCTGGCACTGCGAGGGACGTGTCTTCCTCCAAGGCAACCGCACCGTCGTCCTGAAATAGACCAACAGCCGGCCGCGAAAGGCACCGGCGCCGCCTTCGTCGACGCCCGGACGGCATCGCGCGGGCCCACATGTAGGGGTTGCGCACGACGATGAGTCCTCGTTAGACGCGGACCCTGGGATCACTCCTCAGTCCCAATCCGCCGGCTTACGCTGTTAAGCCGGCAGCGGGGTGTCACAGAGGTGACAGCCAGCTCCAGCAAATGGGCAGGTACACCGGCCTCGTCGCCGTTGGCGTCGCGGCCTGGAAACATGGTGTCCGCGGGCCTCTCAAGACCTACGCCGACTTCCCGAATCAACACTTCGGAATGAGGGGTTCAGCGCCAAAGGAATGTAGTCGGCCTCAGCATTCAAATAGACATGCCAATCCCTAAGACTATTGACACCACGGCGACCGTTTCCGCGTGCCGGTCGCCGGCCCTTCCAGGTTCAAGGTCATATCTTCCTCCCCCGGGTCAGCGGGGGGTCAGTTGGCGGTGGTGAGTTCGGCTTCGGCGTTTTCTTTACCGGAGACGCGCTTGCTGAGGGTGATGAAGAGGAGAATCAGGCCGGCGGTGAGGCCAATGTGGCCCAGCCCGGAGATGCCTGCGATAGCGGCGGACGGGGTGGTGCCCTGGACGGTAAGGATGCCGCTGAGGACCATCATGGCCGCGGTGAGGGCCAGTCCGGCGTTGTAGGTCCAGAAAAACGGGTTGAACATGCGCAGGCCGGAAAGGTTGAAGATTTTATCCAGTGCCAGGACGGTGAGGAAGAAGAGCATGCCCAGGGCCAGGAGGTGGGTGTGGACCACGGAGAGCTGGCTGTCGCCGGTGAAGTCGTTGGCTTTGGTGAATTCGCGGTAGAACAACCCGGACGCTAGTCCGGCGATCATGTAGGTGAGGGCGGCGTAGTAGAGCTTTTTCATGGTGGTGGTCCTTGGCTTGATGGGGTGGAAGCGGGTTACCGCGCTGGTGCCCGGGAGGGGCGTGGTTTTGCGGGGGGCGACGGCGGACGTCAGACGGTGGTGAGTACGGGCGCGGTGAGCTTCCCGTCGCGCATGGTGGCGACGGAGTCTGTCAGCGGGACGAATTCGGTGTCGTGGGTGACCATGACGGTGGCGACCATGAAGTCGTCGGTAACGCGGCGCAGGAGCCGGACGATGGAGTCGCTGCGTTCGTGGTCCAGGGCCGCAGTGGGCTCGTCCACGAGCAGAACCTTGGGCTCTCCCATGAGAGCACGGGCGATATTGACCCGCTGGCGCTGGCCGCCGGAGAGCTGGTGCGGACGTTTGTCCGCGCTGGAGGAGAGGCCGACGATCTCGAGGAGTTCCGCGGCTTTGGCGCGTGCGGCTTTGACGGACTTTCCGCGCAGGTGATCGCCGATGATGAGTTGTTCTGTGGCTGTCAGGGACGCGAGCAGGTTGGGCTGTTGGAAGATGATGCCGATCTTCTCCCGCCGCAGCGCGGTGAGGTTCTTGTCGCCGAGCCCGGTGGCATCGGTGCCATCGATGATCACCAGTCCGTGGGTGGGGCGCACGAGGGTCGCGGCGGCGGCCAAAAGGCTGGATTTACCGGATCCCGATGGTCCGACCAGGGATATCATCTGGCCGGCCTGGACCGTGAGGTTCACGGTGTCCAGGGCTTTGATGGTTCCGTCGCCGTCCGGGTATTCGAGGGTGACGTTGACGAGGTTCAGGGGGCTGGGGGTGGAGGACATGGTGGTACTTCCTTTGAGAATGTGCTCGGGGAGGATTCCGGGGTGGGTCTGCGGGTGGTGCCGGGCCGTTGGAGGGTTTAGTTACCGCCGAGGGCGATGAGGGCGTCGACTTTGGTGACCCGGCGGACAGCCACGGCTGCGCCGGCCAGGCCGAGGGCGATGATCCCGAGGATGGGCAGCAGGGTCGTCGCGGGGGTGACCAGGAAGGGTGCTGCCTGGGCCGCGAAGAATCCGCCGAGGACGCCGATCCCGCCGCCGATTCCGGCGCCTGCGAGCAGGACGATCGCGGCCTGGGTGATGGCGTCGCGCAGGACGTAGCCGCCGGAGGCGCCCATGGCTTTGAGCACGGCGATGTCGCGGGTCCGCTGCACGGTCCAGACCGTCAGGAAGGCCACGATGACCAGGGCGGAGATGCCGTAGAGGAAGGCCTGCATCAGGGTCAGGGAGCCGTTCTCGCTCTTGTAGGAGCCCAGGGCCTGGAAGGATCCGGTACGGGATGCGCTGACGGTGTGTGCTGCGGTGTTGGCGGCGGCTTCGTCAACGGTGGCGCCGTCCTTGTACGTGATGGCGGCAACGGTTCCGACCTGTCCCGGGGCGGACAGGTGGGCGAGCTTGGACCAGGTGGGAAGGGCAGTCCAGACAACACTGGTGTGGGAGTACCACTGGTCTTCGACGACGGCGCCGACAGTTAGTTCGGTGCCTCCGACGTTGGCCTTGTCGCCGGCGTTCAGGGAAAGGGCCCTGGCCACGGATGTGCCGATCACGACGGTGTCGGCGCTGACGCGGGACGGTGCCAGTTGGCCCTCGGGTGCGACGCCGAACACGGCGACGTTAGTGGTGCCGGTACCGGCTCCGGTGCCCTCGGCCACGGCCTGGAAACGGGTTTGGCTGATGCCCAGGGCTTCGGCGTCCTGCACGCCGGCCCGGTTCTTCCAGCTCTCAAGCTGCGCGGCGGTGACTTCGCTTTCGGTGAAGGAGGCCTTGGGCTCGTTGGTGCCGGGTGCACCGAACGCGATCCTGTCAACTGCCTTGGAGGCGACGCCGCTGCCGTGGGCCGCGCCTAATTTCTCGATGGCCGAGGTTGACTGGTCGCCCAGGCCGGCGGTCAGTCCCGAGAGCATGACAAGCAGCACGGTGATCAGGGCGACGACGCCGCCCATCAGGGCGAACCTGCCCTTGGCAAAGCGGATATCGCGGATAGCAAGAAACACGGTTTCTCTTCTTTCAATCGAGGATGCGGGGCGGGAAAAGCTCCTATATCCACTCTTCCGCGGGCAGGGCCTCGGGCCATCGTGCAGGTGGTTGATCCGGGCGGGCGAAGGGTTGATCCCCCTATCAACCTTTTGGTTGACCCGGACCCGGCCGGGGACGCATAAGCTGATCCAATGCCCGCCACCGAACCCCTGCCTCCCCTGGACGGAGCCTGCCCCACAGGGCCTGGTGATGAACCTTTCAGAGGGTTGGAGGCTGCCCCTTCTGTTGCGATTCTGCGCGTTCTGAGAGTGACCCTGCACGTGGGCTTCGCCGCCCTGCTCGGGGTGGCTGTCCTGAGGCTGCTGGTATCCGGCGGGGTGGACGCTCTGCGGTATGTCCTGACCGGGATAGCGCTGGTCCTTTCCGGGGTCTACCTGACCGGAACGATTATGGAAAAGCGCTATGCCGCCGGTGGCCGAGGATTCGACCCCCGGCGCTACGGTGTCCTGTGGCTGGGGATCATCACCGCACTGTGGTTCCTCCTGCTGGCCGGGAGCGCTGATTTCGCCTGGCTGGCATTTCCCCTCTTCTTCCTCCACCTGCACCTGCTGCCGCGACGGATTGCCCTGCTGACGATCGCGTTGATGACGGCGGCGGTGATTGCCGCCCAATGGACTGCCAGCGGGCTTCCCGTCCCCGCTCTGGCGGTCGTTCTGGGACCGCTTTTCGGTGCGGGGTTCTCTGTCGTGACCGGACTTGCCTACCTCGCGCTCTACCGCGAGGCGGAGAACCAGCGCCGTGCAGCCGATGAACTCCGGCGGACCCGGGCGGAGCTGGCAGCCTCCCAACATGATGCCGGTGTCCTGGCCGAGCGCGAGCGGCTGGCGCGGGAGATCCACGACACGCTCGCTCAGGGGTTCTCGAGCATCGTGCTGGTGGCCCGAGCGGCAGAAAAATCGCTCGCGGACGGAGACACCGCCACCGCCGTCGCACGGTTCGCGCTAGTGCAGCAGACCGCGTCGGAGAACCTCGCAGAAGCCCGGAATTTCGTCCGCGGGCTCTCCTCCCCGCAGCTGCAGGGGACCTCGCTGATCGAGAGCCTTCGCCGGCTCTGCGAAAGTTTCGAAACCAGCGCTGCTGCCCGTGGTCTGGGGCTGCGGTGCCGGCTCGAACTAGACGGCGTCGCCGTCGAGCTGCCGCAACCGTACCGGGTGACCCTGCTCCGGGCCGCCCAGGCCAGCCTCGCCAACGTCAGGGACCACGCCAAAGCCAGCAACGCCGTCGTCACCATCTCTTTTCTCGGCAGCGAGGTCACCATGGACATCTATGATGACGGTGTCGGCTTCGACCCCGCCGGGTTAGGCGCTCATATTATGGCCCGGACGGACGGGAGCGGTTTCGGGATCCGGTCACTACAGGAACGGGTGACGGCGCTCCAAGGATCTTTGGAGATCGAATCAGCTCCCGGGGAAGGCGCGGTGGTGGCGATCCGCCTGCCCCTGGACGACGAGCCTGAGAAGGAAGAACAATGAACGGCATCCGCATTCTGCTCGTCGATGACCATCCCGTGGTCCGGGCCGGGCTGCGGGCCATGCTCACCGAATTCGAAGGCATTTCAGTGGCAGCCGAAGCAGCCGACGGCGACGCAGCACTCAAAGAACTGAAACGGTTACAGATTCTAGGCGATCCGGTGCACGTTGTGCTCATGGACCTGCAGATGGGCGCAGGCATGGACGGAGTTACCGCCACCTCGCAGATCCGACTTCTGGACGATCCTCCACCGGTCCTGATCCTGACCACGTACGATACGGACGCGGACATCCTCGCCGCCGTGGAGGCAGGCGCCAGCGGCTACATGCTCAAGGACGCCCCTCCTGAACAGATCCACCACGCCGTGCTGGCCGCCGCCGCCGGCCAGACAGCACTGGCACCGAGAGTGGCTGCCCTGCTCATGGGCCGGATCAACAATCCGGCCCCCACCCTCACAAGGCGGGAAGTCCAACTGCTGGAACTGCTCGCGACCGGGCTCTCCAACCGGGCCATCGCGAAACAGATCTTCATTTCCGAGGCAACCGTAAAAACCCACCTCGTACATATCTACGGCAAACTCGGTGTGGACAACCGCACCGCCGCCATCGCTGCCGCTACCCAGCGCCGCATCATCCGGGCCCCCGGCCAGCAGGCGTAAGCATAGGACTGACTCCTCGAGGCCCGCTTTCCACTTGACGTACGCCACCACGATCGGGATGGCCTACGTCATGCTCCTTGGGCAATTCCTGGCCGTCATCGTCCTGCTTGCCCTGGCCGCCGGAGCCCGGATCCTGGTAGGTGCGGCCCCACCCTCGTCCGCGGAATTCACTCAATCGAAAAGCTGCGATCCTGACGGCTCTTACCATCACAGCTGGAGGCGTTCACGGTTCAGCGAAATCGAGGTTAGTTCCCGTCAGAAGTCCCTGCAACCGAGGGCACACGAGACCCCCGCACGCAGGGCAACCGCGTCCATCGTGGCGGAGCGTTCACCCTCCTGGATGAGAATCGCCTCGAACTCATCCAGGATCTTTTTCCTGAGCGCAGGTTTACCGGATATCCGGCCAGTCTATGCGAATCGCCGACATCGCTGCGCGGGGGGGTATCCGCCCCTTCCGACGCTCCGCCAACCGGTTGTGGTTGCTGGTGTGATCACGACGTGCTTCGCCGCTGACTCTGCAGCCCGGGACATCGAATCCTCCGGATTTGCCGAATCGACCCGGATCGGATCTGCCCAGCGTTGCCGGGCCAAACCCGGCCATCTCGGGTGTGTAGCAGACAGGACGGATTGCCTGGGTGATTCGTGCCGTGAGAGGAATGCTGTTCTGTAGTGGAATCGAGAGGGATTCACACCAGTATGGTGGTTGGTAGAACGGCCTCTTCACCAAATCCGTCCTCGGAGGCTTTGGTTCTCCTGCTGCCCTCCGACCCATGCAAAAGGTGACGACACCATGGCGATTTTTAGCCGACCTCAACCGGGAACCCTGCTGACAACGTTCAAGCTTTTAGTGGCAATCCTGATTCCTTCCGCAATCGTGAGCGTGCTGGGAGGGACCTCGGCCAGCATGGGATTTGGCCTGGCCATGGGTCTGGGGATGGCGGTCACGCCCGTCAGTCGGCCGCGCCAGGCGGCGCTGCTGGTGATCCTGGGTGCGGCACTTGGCGCGTTGGCGTCATTGGCTGGTTCAACGCCGTGGGCCATCGCGGTGCTCATGTTCATCTCCGCGCTCCTGTTTGCGGTAACCAACCAGCGTTCCGCCGGGCTGCTATCGCTGACCCCGGTCATGGTAATCCTGTTTGGCCCGGGTCCTATCAATCTCAACTGGTGGTCCGCCGCGTTATGGATTCTTGCCGGTGGCGTGGTGGGCGCCGTCATCACCCGCATGCTGAAGTTCCAGGCCCCGACCCTTCCCGTAGAGAAGCGTACTGCCTGGGAGCACGGCATCGCGGTGGGTCTGTTGTGCGCAGCGATCATGTTCTGGAGCCTGACCAATCACATTCCCCATGGATACTGGATCGCCGTAACCGTGCTGATGGCGTTGCGGCCGCTGCCCGACCAGCGCCGCGCCACCCTAAACGGACGCCTCATTGGCACTTTTCTAGGGGCCGTGCTGGCCCTGCTGGCTGTGCTGTTCCTGCCCGTGTGGGGCGCTGTCATTGTGGCCGTGCTGTGCTTGTTCTTCCTGGTCTGGTATTCCATGGGAGGGGCATACCTGATGCAGGCGCTTGCCTTGACACCGATGCTGTTGATCTTCGCTTCCCTCGGCGACGTCGAGCGCGGTTTCGAGCTGACCATTGAACGTGTCATTTTCACGGTGATTGGAATTGCCGCGGCGGTGCTGGTTGCCTTGCTGCTACGGCGCTGGGAATCCCGGCGTGAGGCTGTCTCCGGCTAAAACCTCAAGTCGCCCCTGGGCGTTGTACCGCGTAGCCGGACTCTGGGCATATACTGTCCGTACGACAGTATATGATCCAAGGAGGAGACCTTCCCATGCTTTTTGAAAACCAGGTTGCACTTGTCACCGCGGCCGGTGCCGGCATCGGCCGCGCGATTGCCTTAAGACTGGCCGCCGAGGGTGCCTCGGTCATCGTTTCGGACGTCGACGACGAGGCCGGCGCCGGAACCGTTTCGCTCATCGAGGGCGCAGGCGGACGGGCCGCCTACAAGCATGCCAACGTCGCCGAAGCGGAAGAGGTCAATGCCCTGGTTCCTTTCGCGATCGAGAGCTTCGGCCGCTTGGACATGGCTGTGAACAACGCAGGTGTCGGGGCCATGCCGAAGCCCGTTCAGGAGATCACCGCCGCGGACTGGGACCGCACCATCAACGTGACCCTGCGCGGCACCTTTCTGGCCATGCAGACACAGATCGCCCACTTCCTGGAGCAGGGACGCGGTTCGATCGTCAACATCGCCTCGCTGGCAGGCATCAGTGCCACACCCCAACTGACTCCCTATGGAGCGGCAAAGCACGGGGTGGTTTCCCTGACCCGCAGCGTGGCCAAGGAAAACGCGGCACTGGGCATCCGCGTCAACGCGGTGGCGCCCGGTGCCATTGAAACCGCTGCGCTGGCTTCCCTGCCTGCCAAGGCCAAGGCCGGATACGCCGCAGAGATCCCGATGAAACGCCTGGGAAAGCCGGAGGACATCGCCAACGCAACTGCCTTCCTGCTGTCGGACCAGGCGGCCTTCATCACCGGCGTCGTGCTGCGCGTCGACGGCGGAACGGAGGCCTAGCCTTGGCGGCAGTGGAGCAGAATACGGCGCTTATCGAGGTTCTGAACGGGATATTGGCGCAATGGACGGCACCGGACTTCACCACCGCTGTCGCCGCGCGCGAGGGCGTAGCGCTGGACCCGGCGGCCCTGACACTGCTCACCATCCTGAACAATTCCGGAGCTCAGCGGCCCTCGGCACTGGCCGAGCGGATGGTCACAGGAGCCTCCAACATCTCCAAAATCACCGCGCGCCTTCAACAGGCCGGACTCGTTGGTCGTTCCGGGGACCCGCTGGATTCACGGGCCTCACTGATCCTGCTCACCGAGGCCGGGCAGCGGGCAGGAGAGGCACTGCAGCATGCAGGAAATTCCCTCATCGATGAGCTGCTGGAAGGCTGGAGCGCCGAGGACCGCAGCGACCTGGTGCGGCTAATGGCCCGGTTCGAGATAGAAAGCAACCGCGTAGCAGCCACCTTGAGGGACACTCAAGACACGCCTACGGACCCGTAGCCGCCACCTCGAGCGATCTCATAAACCTACGGCTTCTTCAGACCTTGGTCCTGGGGTCAGCGCCTCCAGCGGACGGGGCGGTGGGTAACGGTAGAGGCTGGAGCGGGTGATACCCGGGTCGGGCCCCAAAACCATGAATTTTTCAGGTCTGTTCGCATCCCGGGTGGGCGGTCGAGGCCTGGACGCCACCTCCCCTCCACCCCAACTCCCTAGCGCCGGGCGCTCGGGCGGCCATGCGACATCTGTCTATACTTTCCATCTATCCTCGTCGGGGATCCGGTCGCCCACGTCTGGCGGGTCTGGCTGACCATTCTCAGGGCAGACGGGTACTTCCAACAGCTTCGGCACGTCGAACGACGACCGCAGGACGGCAGAGCCGGTGGAGTAGGCACGTAAGATCCGGCGGACAGCAACAAAAAGGGTCAAGAAATGCTTGTGCTGTCCGAGCGCAGCGATCCCCTATGCGCTCTTGCTGACCAAGGCCCGCTCGGCGGCTCAGGAAGTTGAGCGCTGTCCCGACTAGCGCAGCGGAATCACTGCCCGGGGGTTGGTTCGTGTCGGCCAGTGGTGGCGGGCCCCGGCAGTGTGCCGTTCGCCGGGGCGGCCGGAGGCCCGGCGGGCGGGTGGCGTCGTTGCTTCCTCAACTGGAGGATCCGCGCTGCCCCGGCGATCGCGACGAGGATCCCGCCCGCCACTGCCGCGATGAACAGCGCCATGCCCAGGGAAAGCTCCCCCGCCGCGCCGAAATAGTACACGGTCACGCGATCCTGGTTCTGCAGGATGAAAATGATCAGCAACACCAGAAGGACTAGACCCGCACTGACGGCAACCCAGATCATCCCCGCCCGCGTCACGTCCGTGGGCACCTCCCTATGTTGGGATGGTTTCTCGGGAGGGCTTTTTGGCTTGGAAGGGGCAGGTTTGTTGACCGGACGCGAGGCGGGGTTCGGCCCGGTTGCTGGACCCGGCGCTGGATCAGCAGCCACGATTTTCATCCCCTAACACCGAAGGCGTCCGTCCGTGCCGGACGGATATTCACAGGGTACTCCCCCCGCGGGCCTGCGTCCTCTGCCGGGTAAGTCCCAGCGCTGGCGCCGCGCAGAAGACGCGGGCTGGGTCACGTCCGGGCGACAAATTCAGACCCGTCGCCTCGGCTCGGACAACTTTCTCCTGCGGCCAGCCGGGGCGCCTTTGCGGGAGTTTCCAGTTGGTGGCGACCGCGCTGGTTTCGGTGCTCGTTGCGGCAGAGGTTGGGCCGTGAGGTTGCGGGCAGTGAGGCCGGTTCGGGTCGCGGGGACGAGCAGCGCGGCGGCCAAGACGTGGCCGCCCTGGCCGGAGTTGGCCCGCTTTGCGGTTGGTGCGATTCGTAGCCGCGTAGCGCGGTGGTGGGGTCGCCGGAGGTGCCGGCCCGGGCTCCGGCAAGGGTGGTGGCCCGGTCACGCGGACAGCCAGAGAAGCCGACGACCGCATCTCACCCGGGCCGGGCGATTGGGCTCACTGAGTGAAAGGGGCTGTGTCTAACGCTGGCATACCGGCTGCCGTGGGTGTACGAGGCGGCCCCGGGAGCAGAAACGCCGCGAGGAAACGCACGAAAGCGCTTCGCAGCGAAACGAGGCAGCGAAGGCCAACTCAGCGCAGCCGTCCCCACTTCCTGTTGGACACGTCTACGAGCTTATCTTTTTTCCTATGGAGTCGGCCGTGTCCAGTAGGTTTTTTCGTTCGGGGCCTGAGTAATCCCCGGCGCCGATGGCGTTGCGCATGCGGCCCAGGTGGTCCTGGATCTCCGTCCGGTAGTGGCCCTTCGGGTCGCACCATGCTAGTTCGTGAAGGAGCCCCAGGAGGCGGCGCGCGACGGCCGCGTCCGCGGCGCCGTATTGCCGGGGCTGGTTCATCGCCATGTCGAGCAGGTCCTGGAGTGTGGGATGTGACAGCACCACCCTGACGCGCCCGTCGTCGTCGGTCACGTGCTCCCGGCCGGGGTTCCTTCCCGCCAGCCGGCACAGCAGGGCCGAGAGGTGCCCGATGACGTGCACTGCCGTGGTGGGGTCGTTGATGCCCGGCGAGAGTGCCCGCGCGGCGACATCAACCAGTTGCCGGAACCCGAACCCGACGTCCTGGACGTTGGTGCGTTCATACCCTGTAGAGACAGCGGCATTGACATCTTTGGCCAGCTTCTCGCGGGCCTCGTGTCCTAATATTCTTCCCGGTTCGGCTGGCCAGGCGGTAGCGAAAGGAACGTCCTGCACGAGGGAGCTGCCCGGTTCCCGGTCTATCCGTACCACGGCACCGGATTCTTTCGCTGCCTTCAGGAGTGCGCCTTTATCCAGCGAGGTCAGGAAACCCGAGGAGATGGATTTGATGAGGAAGGCGCCGGACGCCGGGACGGGTTCTGGCCCGCGTGCGGGCCGGTCCCCGGGAAAAACCCGGTCAATGGTTTCCCGGGTTTCCACGTTGACTTTGCGCATCATGGTTTCCACCCGGATTTCCCGGGTGAGATGCGCCAGGAAGAGCACCAGCCCGACGACGCTGGCTATGGCAAGGGCGAACGCGAGGGTGACTGAAATCTCCGGTACGAAGGCGGTGTTTCCGTTGGTTTCGTCGCGGACGCTGCGCAGGACGGTCAGCGCGAAGGCGAAGGATGCCAGAAAGAGGGCCAGCGTTCCGTGCACGAAGCGGTCGGAAGTGAAGGTCCGCAGCAGCCGCGGCGAGAATTGGCTGCTGGCCAGCTGCAGTGTGACCACGGTGAGCGAGAAGGTCAGAGACGTCACCGTGATCAGGGACCCCGAGATGGCTTGAAGGACCGATCTGGCCGCTGCAGGGCCTCCGCTGAAGAGAAATACACTGACATTCTTAGGCAGTTGACCGTCGACAGCGGAATCCAGAGCAGGCAACACCACACCCAGCACCACGGCGAGGGCAACCGCCAACGCCGGGAGAGGCCATAACTGGGTCCGCAGCGCGTCCAGCCAGTGTGCGGCCCGCTCGTTCATCAGCAGCGGTCCGCCTGTAGTGAAGTCACTCCAGTCATAAGGTCCTGCTCTTCCTGCTCGAAGGCCAGCTTTCGATGGGCGATTCAGCTTCCCTGCCCGCTGCCCTTTGGCTTGAAGCTAACCGAACCGGACATACCCAGCGTACTGTCAGTGGCCTTCCCCTGTCCCTGATATCGGCCGCCTACCGTATCGAAGGAGCATGGAGCATACGTGGTTTGATTCCTGGGCGGATACTCTCCGGGTCACTGCAAGCGGCGCGTGGCACCGGACCCGGCGACCTCGCCGACATGGCAGCGGTGGTGCTTGAAACGAACGGGACCATCAGCGTCAATCCCAAGAGCAAACTCGGCGATGGGTCTGCTCTCCGGTCGCATCTGCAGGAAGCGGCCGGCTCCGGCATGGTGTGAGGTTCGGTGCTAGAGCGCCGAACGGGGCGGTTAGCCTTCGCATTCCTGGCAATATTGGTGACCGTCGTGTTCCCGGGCCATTTGGGAGCGGTGCCGGACCAGGAAGCAGGAGTGACACGTAAATTCGTCCGCGGCTTGGGGGACGACCTGAACGGTGAGTTCCTCAGTTACGATTTCTCCGCCCGGAACGCGGGGAGCGTCAGCACCATCGGGTGCGTCGAGTTCCCGGACCACGCTGAGCGCGTCAGGGGTGTTGGCGGACTTTAGTGCCTCAAGGGACTTATCCTGCGTTAGTCGTCCCGAGTGCAACGAATGCGCAGCGGCGCATGTTCCCCAACTTGGTTCCGGAGCAGTAACGGCAGGGCGGGTTGTGCTGAGGCGCGATACTGGCCTCCACCGCGGCGCGGAGCATTCCAGCTCCGCGGGAAACTAGGGCAGCTCTCGGCCGATTCCCGACGCTCTTCTGGACGACCGCTGCCGGTCGCGCGGCCTATTTGGCGATTCTGCCCACGATCTGGCGGGCCACGAACCGGTCGATTCCTGGCAGATGGGTGGCCCGTATGATCCAGCGGCGCAGGAGACGCTGGGTCCGATTTGCGGGGAGGAACGACGACGCGGTGCGCCTCCCGGCGGCCTGCGCCTCCTCTACTACCGGTTTCCAGCGTCGCTCAAATTCGGCGAGGGCTGCGCTGATCCCGTCAGATGACGCCACGGGTCCCAGGACGTCCCCCAGCAAAGCGGCACCGGCGATGGCGAGCGAGCCGCCCTGACCCGCGAGTAGCGACACGGCCCCGCAGGCGTCCCCCACGAGAACGGTCCGCCCCTTCTGCCAGCCCGGCATAACAATCTGTGCGACGACATCGTCGTACGGATGCTCGGGGCACAGCTCCAGCAGCCGGTCGACGGCGTTCCCGAGGCCGGCGAACTCACGGCGCAGCCGCTCCCTCGGACTCCCTGAGCGCTGGTGCCCTGCCGCGTCTGTGGCATCCCGGTAGACCATGAATGCCGCCACCTCGCCCGAGCGGAGGCTGTAGAGCCCCGCCATCCGGTCGATGCTGTCGGTGAGGACGAACCGGTTCCGGAAGCGGGCATTCAGGATCGGTTCGGTCACAATGAACGCGGCGGCACGCATGCCCAAGGGGCGCAGGTAGCCCTCTTCGGGGCCGAAGACGTGGGCTCGTACACCGGAATGGACGCCATCGGCGCCGACGAGGACGTCCGCGCCGAGCGTGACGGCGTGCTGGCCACCGACGACGACCTGCACGCCGTCGTCACCGCTCCACGCCCGGGAAACCGCCGCCCCGTAACGGATTCGCACCCTGCCGGAGGCCACGTCGTCGAGCGCAGCGAGGGCGGCGCGTTCCATGTCGGGGCGCAGCAGGCTCAGGACCTTCCCGCCGGCAAGCCGGGCGAACTGTTCGTAATCGATGCTGGAGGTCGGGTGTCCTGTTGCATCGACGTATTCGGCGGCCTCGACGTGGTAGGCCACCGCGGCGAGCCGCGGGTAGAGGCCGATCCGCTCCGCCGCTTCCACTCCCGGACCAAAGAAGTCCATCATGTAGCCATCGGGGCGCGGAGCGGCCGATTTCTCGAGGACCTCGATGTCCCAGCCGGCCAAACCGAGCTGGCGGGCCGCGACGAGGCCCGCAATGCCCGCCCCGACAATCACAGCCTTCATGTCCCGCCTCCATCGATCTGATCCGCCGGGCTAATGAGCCCGACCGGGAGCACAGGGAGTTTCGCCGACACCCGCCGGCTCATTCTTGACTCATTCCTCGCGGGATGTCCAGCGCTCAGGATTTCCGCAGGGGTGTCATTTATCGGTCACATAGATAGCGCTCCGCCACGGGTCCGACCCCGGGTGCCGCCTGAGTTAGCGGCGCTGATTTCGGGGCGGGACCGACTCAGTCAGGCGATTCGCCTTTGTGCCGCCGGGCAGGAGTTCCCGGTCCGGATAGCACGGGTGACAGGTGATGACGTCATTCGGCGTACCCCGCATTGCGGCCGAGGCCGTGCGGGCCGTTGTGGCGCCGACTGCCACCCACAGTCGGAGGGCCGAGCGATCCGAATAGCCCGGACGAAGTACCAACGCCGGGCCGGCTGCCGTCAGTCCCGGCGCCGTCGTCTTCGCGTTCCTCCCTGCCGCGTTCCGGAGTGAAAGCGATACTGCTGGATCTCTCGGCGGCCGGACCTGCAGACCCGCCGGGCCCCTCAGTCCACAGCCTGTGCGGATGGTACGCGGCACAGTCCGCCCTCCACAACGGATTCCGGCTGCAGTCACCCCCGCTAGGTCTGCGGACCGGACACGCCGTACCCGTGGGTTAGGTTAGGCGGCTGACCGCGCCCCCGATCAGCATTGTCAGCGAGATTGCCTTTGGTATTCATCGGGTCCGGCCGAGCATGGCTGCCGGCGGTTGCGGGAATGCGTTGGTTTTGAATTGGGGGGCGGCCGCGTCCATGAAGCGTCCCCATTGGCCGCCTGCGAGGTCGGCGCCGTCGACGCCTGCGTAGTAGCGACCGTTGATGGTGATGTTCTGGTTGACCCATCGCGGGCCGGTGCCTTTGTAGCTGCCGAACCAGGATGCGGTGGCGATGCCTGCGGTGGCGCCAACGGTCCAGGTCATGGTGTTCCCGTCGGTGGTACCGGTTTTGGCGAAGATGTCGTAGCTGCTCTTGTCGACGGGGATGTTGTAGCCGGATCCTTTTTTCAGGACGTCCTTGAGCGCGTACGTCACCCCGGCGGCGACTCCGGGGTCGATGCTCTGGTGGCAGTCCGATCCCGGAACCGGAAGCGCCTTTCCACCGCTGTCGGCGATGGATGTAAGCGCCGTCGGGGCGCAGTAGACTCCTCCGCTGGCAAAGGTCGCGAACGCGTTGGCCATGGTCAGCGGGGCGACGTCGACGGAGCCGATCAGGTTGGAAATGTTCGAGAAGTTGTAGGCCTCGTTGGTGTGTCCGTCCGCTATTCCGGCGGCCGTAGTCATTCTCTGCACGTCGCACAGGTCCAGCCGGCTGGCGGACTGGAATGTAATCGTATTGATCGACTGATACAGGCCCTGGAGCACGGTCATCGGGTAGTAGTGGTGCGGGTCGTCGTTGGGCAGCAGGTGTGTCCCGGCCGCCGGATCATAGGATCCCGTGGTTGTCCCGCATGAGTTCCGCCATGGGAACCCCGGCGGGTAGTCCCGGGCGGCCCCGTTGAGGATGGTGTTCATGGATTTTCCGGCGTTGAGCCATTGGGCG
Source organism: Arthrobacter sp. UYEF3 (assembly GCF_040546245.1). NCBI lineage: Bacteria > Bacillati > Actinomycetota > Actinomycetes > Micrococcales > Micrococcaceae > Arthrobacter > Arthrobacter sp. UYEF3. The sequence continues at coordinate 214,457 of NZ_JBEPNK010000001.1, read as the reverse complement.
AAGATGAACGGTTTGATAGTGGATCCGACTTGGAACCCGCCGGCCCCGTCCAGTGGTTGGCCGTGGGTGTCGGATGCGGGAAGCGCGAAGTTGCCCATGTAGTTTCCCGGGGCGTCCGCCGGATTGTAGGCAGTGTTCTGGGCCATGGTCAGGATCTTGCCGGTGCCTGGTTCGATGCTGACCAGTTCGGCTCCGCGCTGCAGGGGGTCAGTCCCCGCGATGGTGGCGTTGACTTGGTCCTGGGCCACCTGCTGCAGCTTGGGGTCCAGGGTGGTCCTGATTGTCAGCCCGCCGCGGTAGAGGAAACCGCGCCGCGCGCTCTCATCGGCGCCGTAGGCCGGATCGTTAAGAACCAGCCGCTGAACGTAGTCACAGAAATACGGGGCCATGGCGGCGGCTGTGCACCCCTGCCGGGCGGGATGGACATTCAGCCCGATCGGGCTCTTGACGGCGTTGTCATGTGCTGCCGCCGAGATTTTCCCCTGTTCCTGCATTTTGTCCAGCACCAGGTTCCGCCGTGCGACTGCATGGTCCGGTTCGGTGACGGGATCGTAGAAGGCCGGATTGTTGATGATACCGGCGAGGGTGGCGGCTTGGGGCAGGCTGAGGTCTTTGGCCAGCGCACCAAAGTAATACTCCGCGGCCGCCTGAATCCCGTAGACGTTGTTGTTGAAATAGATGATATTCAGGTAACCCCGGAGGATCTGATCTTTGGAGTACGTTTTTTCCAGCGCGATAGCCAGCTTCATTTCCCGGATTTTATCCCCGACCGTCTTCGCCGCGCCGAGTTTGACCAGATCCGGGCGTCCCGCGGCGATGTGGGACTGGATAATGACATTGTTCACGTACTGCTGGGTGATGGTCGAGGCACCCTGTCGTCCGCCTCCCGCGGTGGCCGCCAACGCCCTGAGAATCCCGGTCGGATCGATACCACCATGCTCGTAGAACCGGGCGTCCTCGATCGCGACGATGCCATCCCGGATGTAGGGCGACATCTGGTCCAGGGCTACGCTGTCCCGGTTCTGGCTGAAAAAGGTGGCGATGACGGATCCGTCATTGGCGAGGACAGTGGTGGCCTGGGCGGGCGTGCCGATCTTCAACTCATCGGGCAGGCGGCCCACGAGGTCAGCTGAGAGCCCTGCCGCCGAACCGGCAACCGCGGCGGCCGGAATCATTAGCCCCGCCACCATCACACCGCACACGGCGCCGACAACGAGAAAGAGAAGAAGCCGCCCCAGGGCAGTCCGGGCATGAGCCACGATGAAGATCCTTAGCTGTCGGGAATGTTGTTTCCGGTGCCGTCTTGGCGGCCCCCGGGTTCAAGCTGAATCGGAGGGAGACCGGCCGGCCCACCCCCCAATGCATGATCTTTCGCAATATATGTACTATAGCAAGTATGAATTTTCGTAGTTCTCTTTCCTGGGCGGGCGAGGCGTGAAACCCTGGACCGGGCAACACAGCGACGCCGCGCTCGAGGGCACCCTCATTGCTTCCCGCGCCCTCCTGGGCGTCATCGCCCGGTCACTGGCCCCGGTAATGGACACCGTCACGCTCCCCCAGTTCCGGGTCCTCGTGGTGCTCTCCAATTTCGGCCCTCAGCGCATGGGCGAACTCGCCCTCCACCTCGGGGCGAACCAATCCAGCTTCAGCCGCTTCGCGGACCGGATGGTCACCGGCGGGCTGATCGCGCGCTCCGCCAGCCCCGACAGCCGCCGCGAAGTCATCATCGCCCTGACGGAGGTCGGGGAACGGGTGTACGCCGAAGTCACTAGCGCGCGCAGACGGGAGATCACCGAGGTGCTGGAGAAGCTCTCCGCCACGGACCTGGACGCCGTACAGGCGGGATTTGAAATATTCGCCCGGGCCGCTGGCGAGCCGTCCCCGGACGAGACCCTCATCCTGGGGATCTAGGCGTGGCGCTGCTGGCCGGCTTGCCGACCCCGGGGACGGCGATCCGGGCGTCATGATGAGCGGGCCGATGCGGATGCCGGCCCAGCCGTGACACTGGCGCGTGTTCTCGCCTGGCACCCCCCAGCACGTTCCCCTCCTGCCGACGATCGTCCTGATCCTGCTGAGGCTTTACGGCTACGGCGTCCTCATTCTCCACCGCCGGGGCCTTCGCCGGCCCTGAAAAGACAGGCATTCCCGGGTTAAACCGCGGTCAGGATCCCGATCCGCGTCGGTGGATCAAGGCTATGTAACAGTCACAGGCGCCCACCACCGGCCTGGGGAGCAGGCACCCAACTGGGCGCCCCGCCGGGAATCCACAATCCGGTCTACTAGACTGGGCTGTTCCGCAGCCGGCGGCTTTACAGTTCCCAGAGGTGATTCCCGAGTGCCAAGCAGTCCCGCGCCGACCCGTACCTGCCCCAGCAGGGCCTTGCGCCGGATCGCGGCAGGCTTCGGGGCGGTCCTGCTCCTGCTTCCGCTCGGCGCATGCACCGGAACACCCGCCCCGGCGCAGTCGTCAGCCAGCGGCAGCGCCAGCGCGTCCACTGCCGGCCCCACCGCCACATTCAATTTCGGCACGGCGTCCCGGCCCCTCGGCCTGGACCCCGCCCTAGTGTCCGACGCCGACTCTTACCGCGTCACCCGCCAGGTACTCGAAGGCCTGGTCGGCGTCGACGAGACCAGCGGCAAGCCCACCCCCATGCTGGCCACTGAATGGAACGGCAGTGACGACGGCCGCGCCTACACCTTCAAGCTCCGCGATAACGTGAAGTTCCATGACGGAACGGTCTTCGACGCGGCGGCGGTGTGCACCAATTTCAACCGCTGGTTCAACTTCCCCGAGGCGCTCCGCAAGCAGGCGCCGGGCACCACCTTCAAGTCCGCATTCAGGGCCCACGCGGACCAGGCCTCGCTCTCCGTCTACAAGGGCTGCACAGCGCTGGCGGCGGACAGCGTCAAGATCGATCTCACCGAGCCGTTCACGGGCTTCCTCCAGGCCCTCACCCTGCCGGCGTTCGCGATCTCTTCGCCGCAGGCACTCGCCGGCCGGTCCGCCGACGTACTAAACCAGAACCGCGAGGGCCAGCCTGTGTCCGCCTACGCGCTGCACCCGGTCGGCACCGGCCCCTACGTCTTCGGCTCGTGGGACAACAACACCGTCACGCTGAACAGCAACGCGGGTTATTGGGGCGATAAGGGCCAGATCGGAACGATCAATTTCATCAGCTTCGATCACCCGCAGACCCGGATGCAGGCCCTGCTGGACGGCAAGATTGACGCCTACGACTCCGTCACCGTCGGCAACTTCGACCAGCTGGTCAAGCGCGGCAAACAAATCATCCAGCGCGATCCATTCTCCGTGATGTACCTGGGCATGAACCAGGCAGTGCCGGTGCTGCAGAACTTGAAGGTCCGCCAGGCGATCGAGATGGCCCTGGACAAGGACACCCTGATCCGCAAGTTCTTTATTGACAACACCTCGGCCGCCTCGCAGTTCGTCCCGCCGAAGTTGAGCGGCTTCAACAACAACGCCCCCTCGCTAGGATACGACCCGGCCAAGGCCAAGGCACTCCTCGTTGAGGCCGGCTACAAGGGCGAAGAGTTGAAGTTCTATTACCCGCTGAACGTTGATCGGCCATACCTACCGACCCCGGAAAAGATCTACGCCGAGATCAGCCGCCAACTGACCGCCGTCGGACTCAACATCAAACCTGTGCCGGTGGACTGGGCCGACGGCTACCTGCAGAAGGTCACCTCACCGGGGGACCACGCCCTGCACCTGCTCGGCTGGAACGGCTCCTATTCGGATCCGGACAATTTCGTTGGCCCGCTCTTCGGCCAGAACAACGGCGAGTTCAATTACCAGGACCCGCAGGTGTTTTCCAAGATCGCCCGCGCCCGGGGCCTGCCAGACGGCAAGGAACGCACTGACCAGTACCAGACCATCAATGCCCAGATCGCCGCGACGGTGCCCGCCGTCCCGATCGCGTTCCCGATCTCGGCGCTGGCACTGTCCGACCGGGTGCTGAAATACCCGGCGTCACCGGTCCTGAATGAAGTTTTCACCAAGGTCGTGCTAAAGCCTTGACGGCAGGGCCCAATTTCAGTTAGTGGGCCGTGCGGGGATATTCTGTGACAGCCAGAGCCGCTGCTATCGGAGACTGATTGTGACTTTCATTTCCAAGACCCAACATGCCGACGTCGTCCTGATTGGCGGCGGCATCATGAGCGCCACGCTGGGCGCCTTCCTGAAGCAGCTCGAGCCAAACTGGACCATTTCGCTGTTCGAGCGGCTGGACCAACCCGGCCTGGAAAGCTCCGACCCCTGGAACAACGCCGGCACCGGACACGCCGCCCTGTGTGAGCTCAACTACTCCCCCGCCGCCCAAGACGGCTCGGTGGACCCGGCAAAGGCCCTGCACATCAACGAGCAGTTTCAGCTGTCCCGCCAGTTCTGGTCCCACCTGGTTACCAATTCCCTGATTGGCTCGCCCAAAGGCTTCATCAACACGGTGCCGCACATGAGCTTCGTGGTCGGCGACGCCAACACCAAGTTCTTGCGGACCCGCTTCGAGGCGCTCAAGCCAAATCCGCTGTTCCGGTCGATGGAGTTCTCCGAGGACCACGCCCAGATCGCCAAGTGGGCGCCGCTGATCGTCAAGGGCCGCAACCCGCAGCAGCACGTCGCGGCGACCCGCGCCGCCGAGGGCACCGACATCGACTTCGGTGCGTTGACCCGCGAGCTGAACGGTTACCTCGGCAACAACGGTGTGGAAATCAACTACGGCCACGACGTAACCGGTATTTCCAAGGCCTCCGACGGCGGCTGGGACCTTGCGCTCAAGCACCCTAGCTCCGGTGAGCGCGGCTCAATCCACGCCAAGTTCGTTTTCGTCGGCGCCGGCGGCGGGGCGCTTCACCTGCTGCAGGCCTCCGGCATTCCGGAAAGCAAGGGCTACGGCGGCTTCCCGGTTTCCGGCCAGTTCTTCCGCTGCACGGACGAGACTCTCGCTGCCCAGCACAGCGCAAAGGTCTATGGCCAGGCCTCGGTGGGTGCCCCGCCGATGTCCGTGCCGCACCTGGACACCCGGTACGTCAACGGCAAGCGCTCACTCCTGTTCGGCCCATACGCCGGTTTCTCCACCAACTTCCTGAAGAACGGCTCCTACCTGGACCTGCCGCTGTCCATCCGGGCCTCCAACATCATCCCGATGCTGGCTGTAGCCAAGGACAACATGGACCTGACCGCCTACCTGGTCAAGGAGGTCGCCAAGCGGCACGGCGCCAAGGTGGAGGCCCTGCGTGAGTACTACCCGGAAGCCAAAGACGGCGACTGGGAACTGATCGCGGCCGGCCAACGTGTACAGATCATCAAGAAGGACCCGAAGAAGGGCGGCGTGCTGCAGTTCGGCACCGAGGTCATCGCAGGCCGCGACGGCACGATCGGCGCCCTGCTGGGCGCGTCCCCGGGCGCGTCCACCGCGGTGCCGATCATGATCGAGCTGCTGCAGAAGTCGTTCCCGAAGGACTTCAAGGGCTGGCAGTCCAAGCTCAAGGAGATGATGCCCGGCTACGGCGTGAAGCTCAATGAGAACCCGGACCTTGCCGCCCGGCTCGAGGCCGAGACGGCCGCAGCCCTCCAGCTGGAGCCGGTCAGCGCCAGCCAGGGCTGACACCCTTGCGGGCGGCGGCACGTTTTACTCGTTTGGACCTTGAAGTACGTCCGTCGACCTGCCAGGAGACCATGAGATGTTCCGGCTCGCCCAGCTCTCGCTAGCAAACCGGGCGCTGATCGCGCTCATCACCGTGTTCGCCTCGGTCTTCGGCGTGATCACCATGTCCTCGCTCAAGCAGGAACTCATCCCCTCCATCGAGTTCCCACAGATCACTGTCATCACCTCGATGCCCGGGGCCTCGCCGGAAGTCGTGGACAAGCAGATCAGCGGCCCGCTGGAGACGGCGCTCAACGGCGTGGAGGGGCTGGAGTCGACGTCGTCGACTTCGCGCAACGGCGTCTCGCAGATCACCCTGGTGTTCACCTACGGCTCCAATCTGGACCGTGCCCGGAACCAGATTGACCGCGCCATCTCCAACGCCAAGCAGGCGCTGCCCAAGGACGTCCAGCCACAGGCGATCGCCGGCAGCATCAGCGACTTCCCGATCGTGTACCTCGCGGTGTCCTCGGACAAGCCGTTGAGCGAACTCAACACTGACCTAGCCCGGCTGAGCGTCCCGCGGCTGCAGAAGCTCGACGGCGTGCGGGGCGCCGACGTGACCGGCGGGGCCACCCGGCACATCCAAATCCTGCCGCGGCCCGACGCGATGGCAGCCGCCGGGACGACCATCCAGTCCATAACCGATGCACTGAAGAACAACGGCTCGCTGGTACCGGCCGGCAGCATCGAGGAGCAGGGAAAAACGCTCTCGTTGCAGATCGGAAGTCCGGTGGATTCCCTCGACGCGGTGAAGTCCCTGCCACTGGGAGGCGCCCGCAACGCCGCGACCATCGGCAGCGTCGCGGACGTCAGCATCGCCGAGGACGCCCGCACCTCGATCACCCGGACCAACGGCAAGGAAACCCTGGCGCTGTCGGTCACCAAGAAGCCCGGGGGCGACACGGTGGCTATCTCGCATGCGGTCAAGGATTCCATTCCGCAACTCGAAGCCGAACTGGGCGCCAACGCCAAGTTCACCCCGGTGTTCGACCAGGCGCCGTTCATCGAGAAGTCCATCAAGGACCTCACCACCGAGGGCCTGCTGGGCCTGGGCTTCGCCGTCGCCGTCATCCTGCTGTTCCTGCTCTCGGTCCGCTCCACGCTGGTCACTGCCGTTTCCATCCCGCTGTCCCTGCTCATCACCTTCATCGGACTCTCGGCGACCGGCTACTCGCTGAACATCCTGACCCTCGGCGCGCTGACGATCGCGATCGGCCGAGTGGTGGACGACTCGATCGTGGTGATCGAGAACATCAAGCGCCACCTCAGCTACGGCGAGACCAAGATCACCGCCATCCTGACCGCCATCCGGGAAGTCGCCGGCGCGATCACGGCGTCGACCCTCACCACGGTTGCGGTCTTCCTGCCCATTGCCTTCGTGGCCGGGCTGGCCGGCGAGCTGTTCCGGCCCTTTGCCCTGACCGTCACCATCGCCCTGGTGTCCTCGCTGCTGGTGTCCCTGACCATCGTTCCGGTGCTGGCGTACTGGTTCCTGCGGACGGCGGCGGAGAAGGCCGGAACTTCCGTGTCCGAGTCATCGTCCCGTGAGGCCGCCGCGAAGGCCCACGAGGCCGAACAGCGCAGCGTCCTTCAGCGTGCCTACCTGCCCGTCCTCACCAAGACCCAGCGGCACCCGGTGATGACCCTGGTCGCGGCCCTCCTGGTGCTCGGGGGCACCGCCGCGATGTCCCCGCTGCTCGCCACCGACCTGCTGGGCCGCTCCGGCGAAAACAGCATGACCGTCCGGCAGGCCCTTCCGGCCGGCACCAGCCTGGCCGAGGGCAACGCCGCGGCGATCGAAGTCGAAAACGTGTTGCGCGGCATCGACGGGATCAAGGACGTCCAGGTCACCACCGGCAACGCCCAGTCCGGCTTCTCCGCGCTGCTGTCCGCCGGGGCAGCGAATTCCAGCTTCACAGTGGTGACCGACGACAAAACCGACCAGGGCAAGCTGCAGGTCACCGTCCGCGGCGAACTCGCCAGAATCGCCGGCGCCGGCAAGATCACCGTCGGCTCGCAGCAGGGCGGCTTCGGCACGACGTCGACCGTCGACATTACGCTCAAGGCCGCCACGTCCGCCGATCTCCAGACCGCCAGCGATGCCATGGTCAAGGCCATGGCCGGCGTTCCCGGCTCGTCCGAGGTCAGCACCAACCTGGCGGCGAGCCAGCCCGTGGTCCAGGTCAAGGTGGACCGCGCTAAGACCGTCGCCGCCGGCCTGAACGAGCAGCAGGTCGCCGGCGTGCTGGCCTCCACCATCAGCCCGATCCCCGGCGGCACCGTCCGGATCGGCACCAGCGATTTCCCGGTCCGGATCGGCGAAGGCACCCGCTTCACCAGCATCGACGCCGTCCGCGCCCTCCCACTGCCGACGGCGCGCGGGCCCGTTCCGCTGTCCTCAATCGCCTCCGTGGAACAGGTGGACGTGCCGGTCTCAATCACCGCCAGCAACGGCCAGCGGACCGCGCGGGTGTCCGTCACGCCGTCGGGCGGCAATCTGGGCGCGGTCAGCACCGAGGTGCAGGCGCGGCTCAAGTCGGTCCAGCTGCCGCCGGGCGTCACCGCGGAGATCGGCGGCGCCACCACGCAGCAGACCGAGTCCTTCGCCCAGCTGGGGCTGGCCCTGTTGGCCGCCATCGCAATTGTGTACGTCATCATGGTCGCCGCGTTCAAGTCGCTCGTGCAGCCGCTGATCCTGCTGGTCTCGATCCCTTTCGCGGCCACCGGCGCCATCGCCCTGCTGCTGGTGACGGGCGTTCCGCTGGGGCTGCCGTCCCTGATCGGGATGCTGATGCTGGTGGGCATCGTGGTGACCAACGCGATTGTGCTGATCGACCTGATCAACCAGTACCGCCAGCCCCGCAACGGCGAGCCGGGCATGGGCGTCGCGGAGGCGATCACGCACGGTGCACGGCAGCGTCTGCGGCCGATCCTGATGACCGCGCTGGCTACGGTGTTCGCGCTGACTCCGATGGCGCTGGGCCTGACCGGCGGCGGCGGGTTCATCTCGCAGCCGCTGGCCATTGTGGTGATCGGCGGCCTGATCTCCTCCACCGCCCTGACGTTGGTCCTGGTCCCGGTGCTGTACCGGCTGGTGGAGGGCCGCCGCGAACGCAGGGCGCTCCAGAAGGCCGACGGCGGCAAGCGCGTCCATGGCCGCCGGGCACAGCCTGCACCTGCCGACATTGCCACCGGAGCAGGAGCTGCCTCCGGCCCCCGGGGCACCGCCGATCCGGATGAGACAAACGGATTCCCGCGCGCAGGCGTTCCGGAAGAAGCCGACGAACCGGACGATGCCCCCGCGCTCCGCAGCTAGCGCCCCGCGCTACCCAACTGACTGGCAGCAGGGGCCGTTTTGAGGGCTCAAAACGGCCCCTGCTGCCAGTTAGTTGGGATTGTGGGCTCCTGGCCTGTTGAAATCGTCCTACGCACCCCGGAATCCCGCCTTCGACTTGCCCTGGCGGGGCGGACAGGTGGTCTGTGAGCCGCCACCACCGCCCCGCGGAATATACCGGCGTGAGCGGCGTTATACCGGCCGATAGATGCAAACGCATATAAATCGGCTACACTGGAAGCAGCAACCGGAAGACTCCGGACCGGAAAGGAACACCATGCAGATCGGCGTATTCAGCGTCAGCGACATCACCCCCGACCCTACGACGGGTCACATCCCGTCCGAGAATGAGCGCATCAAAGCCTCGGTGGCCATCGCCAGGAAGGTCGAAGAAATCGGCATGGATGTGTACGCCATCGGCGAGCACCACAACCCTCCGTTCTTCTCCTCCTCCCCTACCACCACGTTGGGCTACATCGCGGCGCAGACGGAGCGGATCATCCTCTCCACCGCCACCACGCTGATCACCACCAACGACCCGGTCAAGATCGCCGAGGATTTCGCGATGCTCCAGCACCTCGCCGACGGCCGGGTGGATCTGGTCCTGGGCCGCGGCAACACCGCCCCGGTCTACCCCTGGTTCGGCAAGAACATCCAGGACGGGGTGGAGCTCGCGATCGAGAACTACAGCCTGCTGCGCCGGCTCTGGGACGAGGAAACGGTCAACTGGTCCGGCAAGTTCCGCACCCCGCTGCAGAACTTCACCTCGACGCCGCGCCCGCTCGACGGCGTCGCCCCCTTCGTCTGGCACGGCTCCATCCGCACGCCGCAGATCGCCGAAGTGGCCGCGTACTACGGTGACGGCTTCTTCGCCAACAACATCTTCTGGCCCAAGGAGCACTACCAGCAGCTGATCGGTCTCTACCGTGAACGCTACGAGCACTACGGCCACGGCAAGGCAGACCAGGCCATCGTGGGCCTCGGCGGACAGTTCTACCTGAGCAGGAACTCACAGGACGCCGTCAGGGAGTTCCGCCCGTACTTCGACAACGCCCCGGTCTACGGCCACGGCCCCTCGATGGAGGACTTCACGTCGCAGACCCCGCTGACGGTCGGGAGTCCGCAGGAAGTCATCGAGAAAACCCTCAGCTTCCGCGAGTACTTCGGCGAATACCAGCGCCAGCTGTTCCTGATCGACCACGCCGGTCTGCCGCTGAAGACGGTGCTGAATCAGCTTGACCTGTTCGGCGAGGAAGTACTGCCGGTGCTCCGCAAGGAATACGCGGAGAAGACTCCGGCCCACGTGCCGGCACCGCCGACGCACGCCGGACGCGTGGCAGCCTCGCTGGCCGCCCGTGAAGCGGCCCCGCAGGACGCATGATGCCTGCCAAGGCGACGCCGGCCGCCGCCGGGACGAAGGCTTTGACGCCAGCCGACCCTCCAGTCGCACCGGCCTCCCCGGTGCGGCTGGCTGCGCAGACCTGGGAGTCGCTGTTCCGGGCGCAGGTCGCCATGATGCGCAGGCTGCAAGCCGGCCCGGCGTTCAAGGCCCTGGCCCTCAATGAGTACGATGTGCTGTTCGCGCTCTCCGGCTGTCCGTCCGGCTGGCTCCGGCAGAACGAACTCAACGACCATGTGCTGCTGAGTCAGTCCAGCCTAAGCCGGCTGGTGGAGCGGCTGGAAAAGCGGGGACTGGTACAGCGGATGCCCGCCCCCGACGACGGCCGCGGCGTCCTGGTCCAACTCACCGAGGCCGGGCGGGACCTGCAGAAACAGATCGGCCGCGAGCATGTGCGCGACATCGCGTCCCTGGTTGCCCCGGCCCTGACCGCCGAGGAACAGCGCCAGTTGCTGCGGTTGACGGAGAAGCTGCGGACCTCGGTCCTGAACGCTAAACAATAGCGGCCAGCGCAGCCGGATCCTCGGTTGGCAGTTGGCCTGTCACGGTGGCGGTGACGTTGAGTTCCCTGAGCAAAAGGCTGCCGCCCACGGTTGACAGGAACGCCGTGTCCGAGGAATCCCGGCCGGCGGTGATCCGGAGCATGCACTCCCGGGGCGCCAGTCCGGTCGGGTCGATCACGTGCCAGACGCCGTTAAGATGGGCTTCGGCCACGGCATGGAAATCCATCGGGCTCAGCCCGGGAGCGTAGACTGCTGCGAGCCGCGCCGGGACGTTTTTGGAACGCAGCAGTGCGATAGCCAGGTGGGCGAAGTCCCGGCAGACGCCCCGCCGGTTCAACAGCGTCTCGACGGCACCGTCGGTCCCCCGCGATGACCCGCTGATGTAGCGCAGTTCATTGAAGACCCAGTCGCGCACGGCGTGCAGCAGTTCGGCACCCTGCAGCCCGCCGAACTCGGCGTACGCTGTCGGGAGCAGCCGGTCGGATTCGGCGTAGCGGCTGGGCCGGACGTAGCGGATGAGCTCCATCAGTCCTAGTCTCTCCGGGGCCGCGCGCCCGGTGACCGTGGCGCCATACTCGACCAGGACCTCGGTGGGCTCGGCGAACTGCATGTAGTGGAAGCGTCCGCCGTGGTGGTCCGAGAGTTCGGTCAGGGGCACGTCCTCCCCGGCCGCTGTGACGGAGAGCGACTCCTCGAATCCGCTATAGCCGGGATTGCGGGCAACGGCGACGGCCATCGCGACCTTGGTGTCGGCCGCGGTCTTGAAGGCCAGGCGTGCGGACACTATGCGTTCCATGAATCTCCGGAGGGACTAGTTTTTGATCTTCAGCGACATTAGCATCCGCTGGACGTTGGCAAATTCCGAGCCATCGTTGACGTACTTGTCTGCCTGCGCCAGCGTGTCAAAGGACTTGGCCGGGGCAACTTTCTGGTCCGGGGCGAACGCCTTGAGCTCGGCCAGGTCTGTGAAGGAGTAGTCGCCCTTCCCTTCGGGCCCGCGCACGAGGTTCTGCAAGGCACAGGACTTTCCGTCCGCGCCGCCAACCACATTGGTGACGCCGTAAGAACCGAAATACTTGTAGCCCTGGATCACCCGGAACACGACGTGCGGGTCGATGGTTCCCTCCCCGCTACGGTGCGGCAGGTCCACCGGGACGCTGCTGACCACCACGTAGGGCTTCGCTGAATCGGCCGCACACGCACCGGCGGGCTGCGCCGGGAGTCCGGTCTGCAGGGCGGCCAGGTACCGTCCCTCCGCGTCCTTGATCTCGATCCGCAGCGCGCCGGGCAGTGTGCCTTGCGCCGGGGTGATTGACTGGGCAATCCACGCCGCCGGCAGGTCAAAACTCACGTTCTTTCCAGGATCGGAATACGTCTTCCAGGCCGCGGCCGTCGCACCCGCCGTCGCACCGGTGCCGGCGCTTGCCGACGCGGATGCCGTACCGGCTGCGCCCGGCGACGCGGCAGCGGCGGACGGATCCGCCGTCGTACTGCCCTCCGGGGCGCCTGCAGTCCAGGCCGGCATGCCCTTGCCTTCGCTGCTGCAGCCGGCGAGCGCCGAGGCTGCGAGCGCCAGCGCGGCGGCAAGCCGGATTCCACGGGAAAGGTTCGTCCCAGTCATGGTGCCAGCCTAGCCGGGGCCCGGTCGGTTCAGAGCTTCCGGAGCAGCGTTTCGTAGAAGCGGACGCCCGGCCCAGGGTCTTTGGCCCGGGTAGCGGCGCCCCGCGGTCGGGGCCCGCAGGTCGGCCAGCCAAACAAGGCTAGGCTGGGGGCATGGTGGAACAGCACTTGGATGCAGCGGACCTTGGCGGCCCGGACCGCGTGGCGGGAATGTCCGCCGTAGACATCGCTGACTGGCGGCTCCGGACCTTCGCGCTCTACGCCACCGTGCGGAAGATCGCTGCCGACAGCCCTGCCGAAGCCCATTCCTACTGGCGGCATGAGCGGGACCGGATGTTCGGCACGCACCCCGCCTCGCCGCTGACGGAAGCTGACAAGGCGAATTTCGGCGGTCTCAGGACCGCCGATTACGACCCGATTTACCGCTTTCACGTGCCCGTCACCCAGGAGGGCGCCGGGCGGGAGATGAACGTCGAAACCGGCACCGACGGCGTCGTCCGCTTTGTCCGCCTGGGCACGTTCGACCTGCCCGAGATGGGCCAGTTGGCGGTCTGGAAGCTCAACGGCTACGGCGGCGGCATCTTTGTGCCATTCCGCGACGCCACCGCCGGCCGGCCCGGCGGCAGCTACGGCGCCGGGCGCTACCTGGTGGACACGGTCAAGGGCGCCTTCCACGGCGTGGCCGGTTCCGGACCGGACGCCGAGTTCGTGCTGGATTTCAACTTCGCCTACAGCCCGTCCTGCGCGTACAACGAGGCGTGGGCCTGCCCCCTCGCCGGTCCGTCCAACCGCCTCGCCGTGGACATCCCGGTCGGAGAGCTGTACTAGGCGGATGGAGCCGACGCTACAAGACGCACAGCCGCGCCTGCCCTCCGGGGCGACGACGGCGCCGCGCGCCCCGTCCGCTTCGACTCGCCGGCGGCAACGCGGCCTCCTCCGCTATCCGGTGGCGCGGCAGCTTCTGCGGTTCACCGGCGTCGGCGTTATCTGTACCGTGACCTCACTGGCGCTGTACGCGTTGCTCCGGCCCTGGATCGGTCCCCAGCCTGCCAACGCCGCGGCACTGATCCTGACCTCGCTGATGAACACTGCCCTGAACCGGCGGCTGACGTTTAAGATCACCGAGCGGCACCGGATAAAACGTGACCACCTCAACGGCCTGATCGTGATCGCCGTCGCGCTGCTGCTCACCGGCGGCAGCCTGGGCATCCTGCACTGGATCAACCCGGATGCGACCGTCGCCGCCGAACTCTGGACCACTACGCTGTCCGGGTTCCTGGCCACGGCCGTGCGCTTCACCATGCTGCGGCACTGGATCTTCCGCCGAGCCCGGCACCGCTGACTTCCGCGTCCCGGTTACCTTCCGCGACCCGGTTACCTTCTGCCAAGGGAGCTGACGCTGCCGACGGCGGTGCGGACCGCGCCTGCCGCCTCGCGCAGCTCGGCGGCAGTGACTCTGGCATCAAAACTGAACCGAACCGCGGTCTGGGCCACGTCGGCGGCGATCCCCATCGCCAGGAGCACCGGGGAAGGATCGTCCGAGCCCGCGGCGCAAGCCGAGCCGCTGGAACAAATGACGCCTTGCCGTTCGAGTTCCAGCAGCACCGACTCACCGCTGGTTCCCGGGAAGCAGAACGACGCCACCGAGGGCAGCCGCGCAGCCGGATGGCCAGTGAGGAAAGCGCCGGGCACCCCGGCCAGGATTGCAGCGATGAACTCGTCACGCAGTGCCGCGACCCGGGCTGAGGCTTCCCGCTGTGACGTCCGGGCGAGGGTCAGCGCCGTCGCCAACGCCACGGCCCCGGCCACGTTTTCGGTGCCCGAGCGACGGCCGCGTTCCTGCCCGCCGCCGTGGATGAGTGGCTCCAACCGGGTCCGGCCCCGCACATACAGCGCCCCGCAGCCCTTGGGGGCGCCGAGCTTATGGCCGGAAATGCTCAGTGCATCCACTCCCAGGTCCCGCGCGTCGAGGGACAGCCAGCCCGCGGCCTGCACGGCATCGCTGTGGAACGGGATGCCGTGGCCGCGCGCCAGCGCCGCCAGCCGGGCCACGGGCTGGACCGTGCCCACCTCGTTGTTGGCATACATGACGCTGGCCAGCGCCGTGTCCGGCCGGAGCACGGCCGCGAGCGCCTCCTCGGTGACCTGCCCGTAGCGGTCCACCGGGATCACGTCGACGGCGAAGCCATGGACGCGATCGAGGTACCGCGCGGACTCTTCGACCGCGGGATGTTCGACGGCACTGATTGCCACCCGGTTCCGGCGTGGATCAGCGGCACGCCGGGCCAGGGCGATGCCCTTGACTGCGAGGTTGTCCGCTTCCGTGCCGCCGGAGGTGAAGATGATCTCGCCGGGGCGGCAGCCCAAGGCCTTCGCCGTCGCCTCCCTGGCTCCCGCGAGCCCCGCAGCGGCGGCGTCACCGAGCGAATGGCGGCTGGACGGGTTGCCGAAATCCCCGCTGAGATAAGGCCACATCGCCTCCAGCACCTCCCGGCGGACCGGAGTGGTGGCGGCGGCGTCGAGGAAGATCACGGCGTCCCCGGTTCCAGTTCGACGTCGAGTCCCAGGTCCAGGGCCGTGACGCTGTGCGTGAGCGCGCCGACGGAGATGACGTCCACGCCGGTGGCGGCGATGCCGGCCACGGTTGCGAGGTTGACGTTGCCGCTGGCCTCCACCCGGGCCCGCCCGCCGACCAGTTCAACCCCGTCGGCGAGCTGGATCAGCGAGAAATTATCCAGCATGATGGTGTCCACGCCGGCGGCCAGCACTGGTTCAATCTGGTCCATGCTGTCCACCTCCACTTCGAAGTGCGTGGTGTGCCCCAGCCGCGCTTTGGCTTCGCGCAGCACCGTGGTGAGCCGCGCCGGGTCTCCCCCGGTGAGCACCGCGAGGTGGTTGTCCTTGGCCAGGACTGCGTCCGAGAGGCTGAAGCGGTGGTTTGCCCCGCCGCCGCAGCGGACTGCGTAGCGCTCCAGCACCCGCAGCCCCGGCGTCGTCTTTCGGGTATCCGTGATCCGTGCGTGGGTGCCGGCTACCAGCGCGACGAACTCCGCGGTCCGGGTGGCGATGGCACTCATCCGCTGGACCAGGTTCAGCGCCGCCCGTTCGGCCAGCAGCACGCCGCGGGCGTTGCCGGTCACCCGTGCCAGCGCCGTGCCCGCATCGAAGGCCTCGCCATCCGCCACGAGCAGTTCGACGGCGGCGGCCGGGTCCGCCAGCTTCATTGCCGCGGCAAACACCTCCCCGCCGCTGAAGACGCCGGGCCCCCGCGCCGCCAGCACCGCCGTTGCGCGCGCCTCGGCCGGGATGAGGGTCTGCGAGGTGATATCGCCGTAGGGTGCGTCCTCGATCAGGGCAGCACGAAGCACGGCGTCGACGGCAGCCGCGGGAAGCGTGCCGGCGAGAGCGGCTGCCCGGGCTGCGGTTCGGGCTAGAGCGGTGGCTGTCATGACGGGATCCTTTGTTTCGGACGGAAGGCGGCGGCAGACCGGGGGCTGTGCGTGCCGGCCGGGGTGGAGCGGTGCGGTCCCGCGGGCACTGCCTGGCGGGCGGCGCCACCGGCCGCGTCGGTGCGGAAGTGGGCGCCGAGGGAGCCGGTACGGTCCAGCGCAGCGTCCACCAGCAGGCGGGCGGCCAGCAGCAGGTTCGC
The DNA here is from genome assembly GCF_040546245.1 of Arthrobacter sp. UYEF3. NCBI lineage: Bacteria > Bacillati > Actinomycetota > Actinomycetes > Micrococcales > Micrococcaceae > Arthrobacter > Arthrobacter sp. UYEF3. The sequence goes on along the minus strand of NZ_JBEPNK010000001.1, from coordinate 198,286 downwards.
GTCCTCGTGGGCGGACGGGTCCAGTGCGTCTGTCACACTTTCGGGACGGACGACGGCGGCCCAGGCAGCGAGGGTGGCCTCCGCCTCCCGCAGATGTCTGCCGCTGCGCAGCACCCCGGCCGTACCGGTCATCAACCGCCCCAGGGCCTCCCTCGAAAACGGCCCGGGACCCGGCCCAAAGTCAAAAACAACCTCGGCGGCGGTCCGTGAGGTTCCTTGCCCGGCCGAGTCGCGCGACGGTACTGCGGAAGCGTGCGTCAAAGCGAGGCCGCCCGCGGCTGAGCTAGCACGCGGAGCAGTGCGGTCGTGCGGCGCCTCGACTCTGAGGAAATCCTCCACGGCCCGCCGCCCGAACACCAGCCCTTCGAGCAGGGAATTGCTGGCCAGCCGGTTGGCGCCCTGGACCCCGGTGCACGCCACCTCTCCCGCTGCGTAGAGACCCGGCACGGTGGTGCGTCCGTCCAGGTCGGTTGCGATCCCGCCCATCCAGTAATGCGCGGCCGGGGACACCGGCAGCGGTTCGGCGGTCCAATCGTAGCCGGCGGCGCGGGTCCGGGCGGTGATGGTGGGGAACCGGCGGGCCAGGAAACCGGCCCCGCGGCGGGTTTCGATGCCGCGGGCGTCCAGGTACACCGGGCTGTCGGCCGGCAGCCCGGCGGACGCCAGATGCAGCGCGATGCTGCGGGAGACGACGTCGCGCGGGGCCAGCTCCGCGTCGGGGTGGTAGTCGGGCAAGAAGCGGCGGCCGGCGGCATCCAGCAGCATGGCGCCCTCACCGCGGACCGCCTCGGAGATCAGCAGCGCGGGCGGGCCGCCCGGCGTTTCGGCAGCGGCCAGCGTGGTGGGGTGGAACTGGAAGAACTCCAGGTCGCGGACGGCGGCCCCGGCGCGCCAGGCCAGGGCGAGGCCGTCGGCGGTGGCGACCGAGGGGTTGCTGGTGCGGGCGAACAGCCGCCCGGCGCCACCGGTGGCGAGCAGCACGGCGTCGGCGTCCAGCTGCCTCAGTTCCCCGCCGGAGAGGTAGGCGACGCCGGTGACGGCATGGACAGAGCCGCGTCCCGCAGGGCTCCGGCGTCCGGTCAGCAGTTCGGTCACGAAGGCTCCCGTCTCGACCCGCAGCCTCCCCTTTTCTGCGCGGTCCAGCGCCGCGGCCACGAGCCCGCGGGCGATGGCGGCGCCGGTTGCGTCACCGCCGGCGTGCAGGATGCGGGCGGCGGAATGCGCGGCTTCGAGTCCCAGGGCCGGCCCGCCGTCGGCGCCGACGTCGAAGCGCACGCCGAACCGGCGCAACCCGGCGATGTCCCGGACGGCCTCGGAGCACAGGATGCGCACAGCGTCGGGGTTGTTATGCCCGGCCCCGGCAGCGAGGGTGTCCGCGATGTGCGCAGCCACGGAGTCGCCCGGGGCGGCCTCGCCCGGCGCCAGCACTGCGGACACTCCGCCCTGGGCGTAGAACGTGTTGCTCGCCTCGAGCGTGCCCTTGGTCAACAGCACCACCTCGGCGGCCGGGGCAGCGACGCCCCCCGGGCCGGAGGCAGGCTCGGAGGCGAGCAGCGCGGCGTACAGCCCGGCGATCCCGCCGCCGACGACGACGAGCCGCCTGGTCATGGCCGCGCCGCCAGCATGCGCTCCAGCGCGACCCGTGCGGGGGCCGCGACGTCGTGGTCGACCGTGATGCGGTTAACCACCTCGCCGCCGACCAGGGCCTCCAGCACCCAGGCCAGGTAGCCCGGGTGGATGCGGTACATCGTAGAGCAGGGGCAGATGACCGGGTCCAGGCAGAAGATGGTGTGCTGCGGGTATTCCGCCGCCAGCCGGTTGACCAGGTTGATCTCGGTGCCAATGGCGAACGTGGCGGGCTCGGTAGCGGCGGCGATGGCCTTGCGGATGAAATCGGTGGAACCGGCGGAATCCGCGGCGTCCACCACCTCCATGGGGCATTCGGGGTGCACAATGACCTGCACGCCCGGGAAGTCGGCGCGGGCCTTCTCGATCTGGGCCACGTTGAAGCGCTTGTGCACCGAGCAGAAACCGTGCCACAGGATCACTCGGGAGTCCTGCAGGGTCCGTTCGTCAGTGCCGCCGAGCTCCTTGCGCGGATTCCACAGCGGCATCTGCTCCAGCGGCACCCCCATGGCTTTGGCGGTGTTCCGGCCCAGGTGCTGATCCGGGAAGAACAAGACGCGCTGGCCGCGTTCGAAGGCCCACTCCAGCACCGTGGCCGCGTTCGAGGAGGTGCAGACAATACCGCCGTGTTCGCCGCAGAAACCCTTGAGCGCTGCCGAGGAATTCATGTAGGTGACCGGGATGACCGGCACGCGGCCGTCAGCGCCGGGCTCGGTGCCGAACAGTTCTGCCAGCTGTTCCCAGCATTCAGTCACCGAGTCGATGTCCGCCATGTCCGCCATCGAGCAGCCGGCGGCCAGGTTGGGCAGGATGACGGCCTGCTCGGGGGCGGAGAGGATGTCCGCGGTCTCGGCCATGAAATGTACGCCGCAAAAGATGATCGCCTCGGCGTCCGGCCGGGTCAGGGCCGCGTTGGCGAGCTGGAAGGAGTCCCCCACGAAGTCGGCGTATTCGACTACCTCGTCACGCTGGTAGAAGTGGCCCAGGATGACGGCCCGGTCGCCCAGTACCGCTTTGGCGGCCCGGATCCTGGCGTCCAGTTCGGCGTCGCCGGCCAGCCGGTATTCCTCCGGAAGCTGGCCCTGCCGGGGGGTCGACGGCGGGGCCACGTCCGCCGCGGACGCGCCGGGACCGTATGCCGGCACGCCGGCCCGGGCCTCTGCGAGGTCGAAGTCCCAGGGGCCGCGGGCCAGGGCCGGGCTGCAGGTGGACTCTGCCGGGGTGCCTTCAGCCTGTTCGCGCGTGATCAGCTGGATCGCCGTGTTGACGCTGCTCATGGTGTGCTCCTGTTGTCTGGATCGAGGCCGGGGCGGCCGGTAAAGCGGTACAGGCGGGGCGGGCGGTGCTTGCCGCCCTGGAGGTAGTCGTCGGTTTCTTCGATTTCCGGGGCTGCCTTGATCTGGCGCCGGAAGTTCGCCGGGTCCAGCTCACGGTCCAGAACGGCCTCGTAGACCTCCCGGACCTGCGCGAGCGTGAAGTACTCGCCGAGCAGGTGGTAGGCGATCGAGCCATAGGCCATCTTGTTCCGCAGCCGCCAGAGCGCGTAGTCGATGATCGACTTGTGGTCGAAGGCCAGTTCGCCGAGCCGGTCGGCCCGGAACCAGCGGACGTTTTCGGATTCGTCGGCGAGCGCGGCTTCGGTGGGCTGGACCAGGGCCCAGTAGACGATCGAGACCACCCGCTGGGAGGGTGAGCGGTGCAGGCCGCCGAAAGCATAAAGCTGCTCGAGGTAGTTCGGCGCCAGCCCGGTGGTCTCGCGCAGGTTCCTTGACGCGGCGTCCTGTAGCGACTCCGAGTGGGTCAGCGGGCCGCCGGGAAGGGCCCACAGGTCCTTGAAGGGTTCCCGGATCCGGCGCACCAGCGGAATCCACAGCGTCGGGCGGCCGGAGCTTTCGCTCGGGCGCAACGCGAAGATCACGGTGGAAATGGCCAACGACGGCGGTGCGAGCTGGCGCTCCGAGACGTTGGCTGGTGAGGCGTAGACGGTGATCGACCCCCGTTGTCCGGGGTCCGGACCGGCCCCTGCGGGCTGCCCGGACGGTTCCGGCCCGACCGCCGGATTAGTTATAGTCAATATGACTAGAACTAATTCTACGACCCGATCGCCCGGATGGGAAATGTTTCGGCCAGCGGTGCGTCTGCCGCCGCATGGACGTCATTGCGCGGCCGCTATTGAAAGCCCGGGCCTGCCGCTGTTTTAATCGGCGGCATGGACGGCGCTCAGGACAGCGAAACAATCAGGACCTGCTACCTCGGAGCCGCCCGGGCCTTCCTGGAGCTGGTCGAACAAGTGCCGGAAGCCGCCTGGGCAAAGCCGGCGCTGGGGGTGTGGGACGTGCGCGGGCTCACCGGGCACGCCAGCCGGGCCCTGAGCACGGTGGAGACCTACCTAGCGATGCCAGCCACCGGGGAAAGCGTTGCTGGCCCGGCGGCCTACTTCCTGGCCGTCCGCAGTTCCATGGCGCCGGATATGATCGCACGGCGAGGGAGGGAGACGGGCGATGCGCTGGGGGCTGAACCGGCCACCGCCGTGAAGGACCTCGTACAGCGGGTCACCACACTGCTCCGCGACACCCCGGATGACGCGGCCGTGGCCACGCCCGCGGGTGCGATGAACCTGATCGGCTACCTGCCCACACGGACCTTCGAACTGGCCGTGCACAGCCTGGACCTGGCCCGCGCGCTGACCCTTCCGTCCCCTGCCGCGCTCGGCCCCGCGGTGGCAGCCTCTTTGGAACTCGCCGCAGCGGTCGGCGCGCACTTGCCCGCGGCGGGGGACCTGCTGCTCCTGCTCACCGGCCGCTCCGGCCTTCCCCGGAATCTCAGCGTGCTGTAGCTCCCGGGGCGGACCTACCGGCCGCGGGCGGCGGCTTCCAGCAGCGGCAGGGTCCGGCCCTGGAAATGGGTGTTCAGCACAATCACCGAAGAGGAACGCAGTACGGTTTTCGTGGTGATCATGGCATCGAGTACGCGCTGCAGGTCAGAGTTGGAGCGCGCCGCGATGCGTGCCATCAGGTCCGAGCTCCCGGAGACCGTATGGATCTCGATCAGTTCGGGGATCCGTGACAGCGCCTCCACGACGGCGTCGTGCCCGAGGTCCTGGTTGATGGTCAGGGAGCAGAACGCCACCACCGGATAGCCGAAGCGGGCCGGGTCCGGCTGCGGGACCCAGGAGCCGATGACGCCGCTGTCCTGCATCCGGTCCAACCGTGACTGCACGGTCGCGCGGGCCACCTTCAGCACCCGGGATGCCTCCAGCACGGAGGCCCGCGGGGAATCCGTGAAGAAACGGACAATCTTCGCGTCCAGCGGGTCGACGTTCACGTAACTTCCTCTACCTCAGGGATTCGACAGCACAAATCTTCGCGATTGGTGCCAATGGCTCAACAGACTGTAACCATGCTGTCACGCCCTCCGTGCAGAACGGGCCGCCCGGGGCGGTAAATTCGTAGGGTCCCAAAAGGACGCCGCCACCAGCTAAGAAGGTTCGCCAGCATGACAACGAAGTCCGCCACGGAGCGCCCGGCCCTGAAGCTCGGCCACTCCATGAAGCCCCGCCAGCTCACCATGATGGGACTCGGCAGCGCTATCGGAGCCGGCCTGTTCCTTGGATCGGGGGCCGGAATCCAGGCGGCGGGCCCGGCCGTCCTGATTTCCTACCTGGTGGCCGGAACCCTGATCATCCTGGTCATGTGGGCCCTCGGTGAGATGGCCGCCGCCAACCCGAACAGCGGCGCTTTCTCCGTGTACGCACAAAAGCGATGGGCAAAACCGCCGGCGCCACGGTGGGCTGGCTCTGGTGGTTGCAGCTCGTGGTGGTCATCGCGGCCGAAGCCCTCGGTGCCTCGGCGCTACTGTTCACCGTCTGGCCCGTAATCCCGGTCTGGGGGCTGTCGCTGATTTTCATGGCCGCCTTCACGGCCATCAACCTGGCCGGGGTGAAAAACTTCGGCGAGTTCGAATTCTGGTTCGCCATCCTCAAGGTCGCCGCCATCCTGCTGTTCCTGGCAGTCGGCGTCGCGCTGCTGCTCGGCTGGCTCCCCGACGTCGCCACCCCAGGGTTGGGTAACATCACCTCGAACTTCGCCCCGGCAGGCCTGGGCGGCATCGCCACCGCACTCTTCGTGGTCATCTTCGCCTTCGGCGGCACGGAAATCGTCAGCGTGGCCGCCGCCGAGACCGAAAACCCGGAGCACAGCGTGGGCCTGGCCATCCGCACCGTCGTCTGGCGGATCCTGGTGTTCTACATCGGCTCCGTGTTCGTCATTGCCGCGATCCTGCCGTCGACGTCGGCGGCCCTCAAATCGCCGTTCGCCGGTGTCCTGGACGCGGCCCGGATTCCGGGGGCGGGCACGGCCATCACCCTGGTTGCCGTCGTCGCCCTGCTCTCGGCGCTGAACGCGAATCTCTATGGCGCTTCGCGGATGGTGTTTTCGCTATCCGTTCGCGGCGAGGCCCCGCGGGTCCTCTCGATGCTCAACAAGGCCCGCGTTCCGGTGGTCGCCGTCGGCGTCTCGGTGGCCTTCGGCTTCCTGGCCGCCGTGCTGGAGCTGCTCTTCCCGGACCGGGTGCTGCCGGCGCTGTTCCAGCTGGTCGGTTCCACCTGCCTCGTGGTGTGGGGCTCGGCCTTGGTGTCCCAACTGATCCTCCGCCGCCGGGCCGACCGCGAGGGCACTCCCCTGCCACTGCGGATGAAGGGCTTCCCCAGGCTGACCATCTTCGGTTTGGTGCTCCTGGCGCTGATTTTCGCGGTCGGCTTCAGCAGCCCGGAGAGCAGCAGGCAGCTCTTCAGTACCCTGGCGCTGATTGCCGGCATCGCCGCCGCGTGCTGGGCCGGCGCGCGCCTCACCCGCTCCCGCCGCGCAGCTGACCCCGGGCCCCGCTGACCCGTAATACCTCGAACACCACCGGCTGCACAAATTGTCGCCAAAATCAGTGACCCAGCGTAAGTAATTGCGCAGCATGATCACTGATATCCAGGCTGATTGCACAGCACTTCACGGGTGACTAAGGTCACAGATATGGACGCACTCCCCCTTGCGATCGCCGGCGGCGACGCCGGACCGCTCAGCCCCGCCCAGCTCCGCGAACTGTACTCACTGATGGTCGCAGTGCGGCATCTGGACCGCTCCGCGATCGCCTGGCAGCGGCAGGGCATCATCCCCGGCTACGCCCCCGAGCTCGGCCAGGAGGCGGCGCAGGTGGGCAGCGGCTACGCCGTGGACACCACCCGCGACTTCGTGTTCCCCACGTACCGCGAGATGGGCGTCGCCCGGACCATGGGAGTGGACATGGTGGGCTACATGTCAACGCACAAGGCCACCTGGCACGGCGGCCTGTACAACCCGTTGGAGTCCCGGCTCGCCCCGATCCAGGCTGTTGTCGCCGGGTCCGTGCTGCACGCCGTCGGCTGGGCCCACGGCCAGACCCTGGAGCAGAAGGACGGCGTCGCCCTGACGTACTTCGGCGACGGCGCATCCTCGCAGGGCGATGTCCATGAGGCCATGAACTTCGCCGCCGTAATGAAGGCGCCGGTGGTCTTCTTTGTGCAGAACAACGGCTGGGCCATCTCCGTGCCCACCGAACGCCAGGTGGCAGGCGGCTCCGTCGCCGCCCGCGCCGCCGGCTACGGCATGCCGGCCCTGCAGATCGACGGCGACGACGTCGTCGCCGTCGTCGACGCCACCCGCCGCGCCTTCGCACACGCCCGGGCCGGCAACGGCCCGGTGCTGATCGAGGCCAAGACCTACCGCCGCGGCCCGCATTCCACTGCCGATGACCCCGGCCGCTACCGCTCGCTCGACGAGGAGCGCGACGGTGCCGGTGAAGATCCGCTGGAGCGCCTGCGGCAGCGGCTGCTGGCGGACGGCATCGCGGACGAGGCCTTCTTCGCCGAGGCCCTCGCCGCGGCCAAGGCCGAAGAGGAGGACATCCGGGCCGGCATCGAGGCCCTCGGGCCGCGGCCCGGAGCCGAAATGTTTGACCTGGTGTTCCAGGAAACCACCCCTGCCCTGCAGGCCCAGGCCGCCAACTGGCGCGAGGAGTCCGAACATGTCTAACTCGATTCTCGACAGTAGGGCCGCTGCAAGCACGCCCGCAGCCACGCCAGCTTCCGTCACCGTGATGTCCATGCAGCAGGCGCTCAACCGGGCCCTGGACGAGGTGCTCGCGGACAACCCCAAGGCCGTCATCTTCGGCGAGGACTGCGGCCGGCTCGGCGGCGTCTTCCGGATCACCGACGGACTGCAGGCCAAGCACGGCGCGCAGCGGGTCTTCGACACCCCGCTGGCGGAATCCGGCATCCTCGGCATGTCCGTGGGCCTGGCGATGGCCGGCTTCCACCCCATCCCCGAGGTCCAGTTCGACGGCTTCGCCTATCCGGCGATCAACCAGATCGTCTGCCAGATCGCCCGGCTGAACTACCGCAGCCGCGGTACCCTGCCGATGCCCATTACCCTGCGCGTGCCCAGCTTCGGCGGCATCCGTGCCCCTGAACACCACGGCGAAAGCCTCGAGGCGCTCTTCGCGCACGTGCCCGGGCTTAAGGTGGTCTCCCCGTCGAACCCGCACGAGGCTTACCACCTGCTTAAGTACGCTGCCACCCGTCCGGACCCGGTGATCTTCATGGAGCCGAAGTCCCGCTACTGGCAGAAGGGCGACGTCGATCCCGTCATAGCCGATCCGTCCGGCGGGGCCCCGGAAGGCGCCAAGGTCATGCGCGAGGGTAAGCACCTGACGCTCGTCGCCTGGGGCGCCATGGTGTCCCGCTGCCTGCAGGTGGCCGAGCTCGCCGCCGAAGACGGGATCGAGGTCGAGGTCCTGGACCTGCGCTGGCTCAAGCCCATCGATGCCGAGGCGCTGGCCGCCTCCGTGCGGAAGACGCGCCGCGCCGTCGTCGTCCATGAGGCGCCGCTGACGTCCGGGCTGGGCGCCGAGGTGGCGCAACTGATCACCCAGCACTGCTTCGACACCCTCAGGGCGCCGGTGGAACGCATCACCGGCTTCGATGTCCCGTACCCCTCGGGTGACCTGGAAGACGAATACATCCCGAACATTGACCGGATCCTCTTCGGCATCCAGCGAGTATTGGAGTACAAACGTGGCTGAAATTTCCTTCCCGCTGCCGGATCTCGGCGAGGGCCTGATCGAGGCGACCGTGCTGGAATGGCTGGTTTCCCCGGGCGACCAGGTGGAACGCAACCAGCCGCTCGTGGAGGTCGAAACCACCAAGTCGGCCGTCGAGTTGCCCAGCCCGCAGGCCGGTAAGGTAGTGCGTATCCACGGCGGGCCCGGCGACAAGATCAATGTCGGCGAGCCGTTGATCGTGTTCGAGGTGCCGGACAACACCGCCGGCATCGTGGGCACGGTCCCGAAGGAAGAGGCACCGAAGCGCCGGGTCCGCCTGAGCGCCGTACTTGATGAGGACTGAGACCATGAGCGGCAGGCACACCGGCGAACAGCATTCCCACACCGTCGAGGGCACCGATCCCCGGCTGTACGTCGGGGTGCACGATCCAGCGGACGACGCCGGGTTGCGCCCGGTGCTGCTGCTGCACGGCTTCTCCTCCTCCGCCAAACTCAACTGGGAGGACACCGGCTGGATCGCGGCCCTCAGCCAGGCCGGCCGCCGCGTCATCACCGTGGACCTGCCCGGCCACGGCCGCAGCGGCGCCCCGGAGGACCGGGACTCGTACTCCCCCAGCCGGATCCGCGCGGATCTGCTCCAAATCGCGTCGGACGCCGGCGCCCGCCCCCTGCGCGACGGCGATCCGGCGAGCGGGCTGGACGTGATCGGCTACTCGCTGGGGGCCAGGCTGGCCTGGGAATTCGGTGCCACGCAGCACGAACTGGTCCACCGGCTTGTCCTCGGCGGCCCCAACGTGGCGGACCCGCTGGCGGACTTCGACCTGGTCGCCGCGCAACGGTACCTGGCCGACGGCACCCCGATCGCTGACCAATCGACCGCCGGCCTGCTGAAGATGGCGCAACTGCTGCCGAGCAACAACATCTTTGCGTTGTTGTCGCTGATCGAGGCGATCAAGGACGAGCCGTTCGACCCGGCCGAGGCTGTCCCGCCGATGCCGATGCTGCTGGTGGCCGGAGAGCAGGACGAGCGGGCTGCGACCATGCCCGACCTCGCTAAGCTGGGCGCCAGGGCCGGCTCCATGGCGGAACAGCTCATCCTGCCGGGCCGGAACCACACCAACGCCGTCACCAGCCGGGCCTTCAAGCAGGGCGCCATCAGCTTCCTGGCCGTCTAGGCGTTCTTAGCCAGCCTTAAACAGCCAACGCGGGGTCACTTCGCGCCGGCCCGGAGGTTCCGGCCGGGCACGAGGTGATCCCGCGTTGCTGTGGTCCCGCTTAGTGCTTGCTGACGCCCAGCGGGCGGCCGCGCGTCTCCTTGGCCAGGACGACGCCGACGGCGGAGATGACGCAGAGGATCATGATGTAGATGCCGATCGACCCGGTCCAGTGCGTGCCCTGCAGCAGGACCTCAGCGATCGTTGCCGCGAAGGCGCCGCCGAGGATGGCGCCGAAGGCGTACCCGATCGAGATGCCCGAGTAGCGGACGTTCGCCGGGAACATCTCGGCGTACATTGCGGACATCGGGCCATAGGACAGCCCCAGGCCGATGGTCAGGACGAACAACGCCACGCCGTAGAGCACGATGTTCTTGGTGTCGATCAGGGCGAACATCGGAATCATCCAGGCGAAGACGATTGCGTAGCCGATCAGGAAGGTCTTGACCCGGCCGATCTTGTCCGAAAGCCAGCCGCCGACGAGGGTGAAGACCAGCCAGCCGAAGGAGGCCAGCGTGGTGGCCAGCAGGATCTGCGGCGTGGGCATCTTCAGCGTCTTGGTGGCGTAGGAGATGAAGAACGCGATCAGCAGGTAGCCGGCAGCGTTGTTGCCGATGAAGATCATCGTCGAGTAGAGGACAGCCTTCTTGTGCTTGCGGATCAGCTCGCCCAGCGGAGCCTTGCTTTCCTCCTTGCGGTCCTGCATCTCCTTGAAGACCGGGCTTTCGGCGACGGCGCGGCGGATCAGGTAACCCACCACGATCAGCACGATCGAGAGCAGGAACGGCATCCGCCAGCCCCAGGCGGCAAAGTCTTCCTTCGACATGCCGGTGTTGAGGAAGTAGAGCAGGCCGGTGGCGAGGATCATGCCCACCGGAACGCCGATCTGCGGGTAGGCACCAAACAGGCCGCGCTTGCTCATCGGGGCGTGCTCCACAGCCATCAGGGCGGCGCCGCCCCATTCACCGCCGGCCGAGAAGCCCTGGATGACTCGGAGCAGGATCAGCAGGACCGGGGCCCAGAAGCCGATCTGGGCGTAGGTCGGCAGCACGCCGATCAGGGCCGTAGCGGCTCCCATCATGACAAGGGTGAAAACCAGCATGGCCTTGCGGCCGAGACGGTCGCCAAGGTGCCCGGCGATGATGGCGCCCAGCGGACGGAACAGGAAGCTGATTCCGATCAGCGCGAAGGATAGGATCTGCGCCAGGCCGGGATTTGAGTCATTCAGGGGGGCCAGGAAGAGCGGAGACAGCAGCGTTGCCGTCAGCTGGGCGAAGATGAAGAAGTCGTACCACTCGATGGTGGTGCCGACCAGGGTCCCGGCGAGGACCTTGCGTTCCTCATGTTTACTGCTGGGGCCGGCCTCTGAATCGACGGTGGAAGTTGCGGTCATTGGAACTCCATAGCTGGGGGCAGAGGTGCTGCCCGGGTGGGTGCGAAGTGAATAACTGAGTGCCTCGTGATTACTGATCGAACGGTCAGTTGGTATTCGTGATCATACTATGAAACTGTGATAAGTCGCACATAGTCGGGGAAATGCCCGGCCGGCGGGTCGAACGCCGTTCAGTCTGCCGGTTCAATCTGCTCTGTCAGTTGGGTCAGGAAGCGGGGTCAGGAAGAGGGGTCAGGCTGAGGGGTCAGGCTGAGGCCGCGGGTCCGGTGCTTCGCCGGAGTACGACGGCGGCTGCCGCCCCGAGCAGGAACAGCGCCGAGGCGGCGCAGACCGGAACCAGGAACGCGGCCGAATAGCCGACGGTTTGTGCGAGTTGCCCGGCGATGGACGACCCCACGGCAGTTCCGGCGACGAGGCCGCTGGCCAGCGCCGTCATCACGGTGCCGAGTTTCCCTTCCGGGGCCACGAGGCCGCCGATGGCGAACACGGTGACCATCAGCGGACCCACCGGAACCCCCAGTACCAGCAGCACGAGGATCATGGGCGGCGCGGTCGAGGGCAGCAGCAGCAGTGCCGCGAGTCCGGCCATCAGGGCCGCGCAGGCCAGCCAGCGGGCGGGGATGCTGAAGCGCCCGGGCCAGTACGCCACCGACAGCGCCGCGGCGGCCGAGCTCAGGCCCATCACCGCATACAACAGCCCCGCCAGCTCCGAGCTGGCGAAGCCGGCTGCGAACGAGCTCAGGGAGGTCTGGGTCGAGCCGAAGAAGGTTCCCATGCAGACCATGGCCAGGACCGGCAGACCGACGGCGAAGACGCCGGCCGCGCGTTGCGACGCCGGCAGGGCTTTCCGGCGCTGCCGGGCGGCGGCCGCAGCGGTGCCGCTCAGCGCCGGGGTGCGCGGCACGGCACGGTGCGTCGGGTGCACCGCGAAGGCGGGCACCAGGGTGAGGGTGAGAGCTGCGGCAAGCGCGAGCGGCAGCCAGGAGCTGACCAGGCTGGCGAGGATTCCCACCAGCGCCGGACCCATCACGAACGTCAGTTCATCGGCGGTGCTCTCATAGGACAGTGCGGTGTCCAGGTCCCCCTGCTGGCCGCTGCCGCTGGAGCTCATAGCCATCCAGCGGACCCTGGCCAGCGGGCCGACCTGGGGGCAGCTGCCGCCGGCCACGAACGCCGCGGCGAGAACCGGCACGGCGGCGGACAGCTCCTGGGTGCCGGGGACAAGGTACGCGGCGAGGATCAGGGCGGTCACGGCCACGGTGTTGAAGACTGCGAAAAAGAGCAGGACCGGGCGTTGGCCCAGCCGGTCCGCCAGGATCCCCAGCACGGGGGCGCCGAGAGCCGAGCCGATCCCGACGGCCCCGGCCGCGGCACCGCCGACCGCGTAGGACCCGGTCACGGCCGTGACAAGCGTCAGGGCGCCCACTGTCAGCATGGCCAGCGGCAGACGGGCGAAGAGCCCAAGCGGGATGAAACCCGGGCCGGCCAGCAGGGGCAACCGGGCGAAACGCCCGCCGCTGCGGGGTGCCGCTGGGGTCGCAACGGTCAGGGACGTCGTAGACGACGGTGAAGGGTTCATGGTTCCGGGCTCGTTCGATGGTGCGCATCGTCCCTCCTCCCGATGCGCGCGACCCGGTAACCCTTCAAGTGTAGCCGAGCGGGCCGGCCTCAGGCCTGGCCGTCGTCGGAGATGTGCAGGGTGGATCCGTTGCGGCCCTTGACCACCTGCAGCTGGGTGGTAATCCGTTGTTTCATTTCGGCCACATGGCTTACCAGGCCCACCACCCGGCCGCCATCGCGAAGCCCTTCGAGCGCATCCATGACCTGTTCGAGTGACTGCTCGTCGAGGCTTCCGAAGCCCTCGTCAACGAACAGGGTCTCGATGTCCACGCCGCCGGATTCCATCTGCACCACGTCCGCGAGGCCGAGGGCCAGGGCGAGCGAGGCCATGAAGGACTCCCCGCCGGACAGTGTGGCGGTATCGCGGCGCTGGCCGGTCCACTGGTCCACGACTTCCAGGCCCAGCCCGGATTTTTGTCCGCGGGCTGCCCGGGCGTCGGTGTGCTGCAGGGTGTACCGGCCGTCGCTCATACCGATCAACCGCTCCGACGCCGCCGCTGCCACCTGTTCCAGCCGGGCGGCCAGAACGTAGCTGTTCAGGCTCATGCGGTAGGAGTTGTCGCCGCCGCCACGGGCCGCTTCCGCCACGGCGGTCCACAGCGCCGCCCGGTCCCGGGGACCACGGCCGGCGGCGGCCTGTTCCGCGTACTGGGCGGAGATCCCGCCCAGCGTCCGCACCGACTTCCCGGCGAGTCCGGAGGCCAGCACAGCCTCACGGGCGTTGCGATCCGCCGCGGCGGAGTCGGCCCGAAGCTGATCGAGCATGCCGGGGTCCACGGGCCCGTCAGTCGCCAGTTCACGGGCGGCGAGGGCGAGTTCCTCGCCGGCAAAGAGTTCCTCGAGCCGGGCGGCTTCATCATGCCCGGCCCGGAGAGAGGCTTCCAGCCCGGCCGCGTCGGGGGCCGGGAGCAGCACCGCGCGGGCCGCGGCGGCCGAGTCGAAGCCGGAGGCAGGCAGGGCCTGGTCCAGCAGGGCCATGGTGTCCGCGGTCCGCGCCCGGGCCTGTTCGAGGCCGTCTGCGGCCGCGTCTGCACGCTCGAGCAGCGCCGTCGTTCCACGGACCGCATCAAGCCGGGCCGCGAGGGTTGCGTGCCCGCCGCGCAGGCTCGCCACAGCGGCTTCGAGGCCCTGGGACTGCTCTCGGACTTCGCTGAGGGTGGACCCGGTCCGGGCGATCCCTTCAGCGGCCGCCGTTCGGGCTTGTTCCGCGGCCGAAATCTGTTGCTCCAGTTCGGAGCGCCGGGCCCGGTTGGCCGCCAACTCCGCGACGGCGCGGGTGGCGTCGGCTGCCCGTGCCTTGGTCAGCGCGGCGTCGCTGCGGGCAACGTCGGGGTCCGTGTCGCCGCCCTGCGCTGCCAGCACGGCGAGGACTTGTTGGGCTTCGGCCAGCTCGCGTTCCAGCGCCGACAGCACGGTCTCGGCCGCCTCGGCATCTTCCTGGGCTCCGCTTTCGGCCTCGGCGATGGCGAGCGCCGACGCCGCGGCGGGAGCGGGGTCGGGATGCTCGGGGCTGCCGCAGACCGGGCACGGCTGGTCCGGGAGCAGTTGAGCCGCGAGTTCCGCTGCGGCATTGGTGAGCCGCTCCTCCCTGAGGTCCAGCCAGCGCTGACGGCGGTCCTGGTGCTGGTCGCGGGCCAGGCGGTGCCGCTGGGCGATGCCTGCACAATCTGCCGCGGCCGAAGTGTGCCTGCCCACGATGCTGACCAGCTCGTCCGCGGCGGCGGCCTCCTTGGTCCGCAGCTGGACGTCAGCGGCCAGCTCCTCGAGCGGGGCCAGTACGGTAAAGAGTTCCTTCGCCTCGGCGCGCAGGATGTCCAGTGCCGCGGTACCGGAGCGGGTTGCCGTGTGGAGCTTGTCCAGGCTGAGCTGCAGTTCGGTGCGGCGGGTGAGCAGGGCGGCCAGGCGTTCCTCGTCCGGCAGCCGCTCCTCCAGTACGGCCCCGAGAGAGCGAAGCCGGGCGAGCCCGCTCCGCAGCACGGATCCGTCGACTGGCGGACCGCCGTCGGACAGCGCGTCCGGCCCCGTGCCCGGAAGTGTGCCCGGCAGCCCGGCCAGCTCCGGGTCCAGGAGCGCCGCGGCACGCAGCTCGGCGGCCGCCGCGGACACGGAAGCGCCTGCCCGTTCCTCAGCGGTCTTGGCACTGTCCACGGCCTGCAGCTGGCCGCCGAGCACTTCGGCTTTGCGGTGCTGTTCGAGCCGCGCGGCCTTGTTGCGCAGCTCCGGAGCGGCTGCCTCGGCGTCGGCCCTGCGCCGCTCGGCCGCCGCCAGTTTTGCCTCCCGGGCGGCGCGCGCCGCGGCCGCCTCCAAGCGGGCGGTCAGGTCTGCGCCGAGGCGCTCGGCCTCGGCCGCCGCGCCCTGCCGGTTGCCGGCTGTGGACGCTGCAGCGGCCTCAAGCCAGGCCAGCAGCCGATCGGCGTCCTCGCGGTCCGGCGCCTCGTCCAATTCCACGCCGAGGCCCGCGGTTTCCGCCTCGGCCTGCGCCAGCAGCAGCCCCAGCTGGTTGTTGAGGCTCTCCACCTCCGCGCGGGCGGCCGCCGCCCGCCGGCCCAGTTCCTGTTCCACGGCTTCGAAGCGCTGGGTCCCGAACAGGCTTTGGAGCAGCACCAGCCGGTCGGAGGCCTTGGAGCGCAGGAAGGCCGCGAAGTCGCCCTGCGGCAGCATCACCACCCGGGTGAACTGGTCCCGGTCCATGCCCAGCAGGGCCGTGATTTCGGCGCCCGCCTCGTCATTGCGGCCGGACTTTTCCACCCATTCTCCGTCGACCCGCTCGCGCAGCAGCGTGTTGGCCTTTTGCTCGGTGAAGCCGTTCTTGCCCCGCGCGCTGGGCTTGTTCCAGGCGGGCGTCCGGGACACTTCGAAGTGCCTGCCCTTGGCGGAGAACTCGCAGGTCACGCGCGGCTCAGCGGCAGCGTCGGCGTGGTCGCTGCGCAGCCGCTTGCCCTCCTGGCGGGCGCCGGGTACCGAGCCGTAAAGGGCGAAGCAGATGGCGTCGAGGACACTGGTTTTTCCGGCCCCGGTGGCACCGTTGAGTAGGAAGAGCCCGTGACTGCTGAGCCGGTCGAAGTCGACACGCTCCGTGCCGGCAAAGGGGCCGAACGCGGAAATTTCCAGGCGGTGGATCCTCACCGGGACACCCCTTCCAGCCGGACGGCTTCGAGCGCTTCAGCCAGGACGGCGGATTCTGCCGTGTCGGCGCTGCGGCCGCGCACGTGTTCCAGGAATCCGCAGCAGATCGAGAGGTCGTCCCCGGCCCGGGCGAGCCGGCTGCTGTAGCTGATCTTGGCCGTTGCCGCGCCGCCGTCGGGGTCGAAGCCCAGGACGAGGGTGTCAGGAAAGCGGGCGCGCAGCCGTTCCATGGCGTGGGAAGGGCGCTGCGGGTCTGTCAGCGTGATCTGGCAGTAGGCGACCTCCGCCCACCCGAACTCCTTGTCCTCAAGCAGCTCGTCCAGTTTGCCGCGCAGCACGGCGAGTTCACGCGGGGCTTCCCACAGCACCTCGGTGACGTCGGTGACGCCGCTGGCGTCCAGGTCGATAAGCCAGCCGCCTTTCCGGTGCTTCGCTTCAGAGAACGAATAGGCCAGCGGCGAACCGGAGTAGCGGACGCCGGGCGAGAGCGATTGCCGGCCGTGCAGGTGGCCCAGGGCTGTGTAGCTGAAGCCGTCAAAGAGATCTAGCGGCACCGCGCCGACCCCGCCGATGCTCAGGTCCCGTTCGCTGTCGGAGCTGATCCCGCCGCTGGCAAAGGTGTGGGCGAGCACCACGGAATGGACGGTCCGGGACTCGGACCGGACCGCGATGTCGGCGCGGATCAGTTCGGTGGCGGCGCGCGTCACCTCGAAATGGCTGGCGGTTTCGACGCCCAACTGCCCGGCGACCAGCCGCGGCTCCAGCCAGGGGATGCCGTAAATCGCCAGCACCGGCCCGCTGTCTTCGTCCGTGCAATCGGCGAGGGGCAGCAGCAGCGGAGTGTCCAGCTCCGCGAGCCGGGTGCGCAGGTGCACTCCCCCGCGTTCAAGCAGCCGGGAGGCGAAGCCCAGCCGGATGGCCGAATCGTGGTTGCCGCTGGTGAGCACCACCTTCGCCCCGGCGCCGGTCAATCGCACCAGGGCGTCGTCGAGCAGGCCGACGACGTCGACGCCGGGCAGCGCGCGGTCGTAGACGTCGCCCGCGATCAGCACCACATCGACAGCTCGCTCGCGGACGACATCGACCAACTGGTCGACGAAGGCCCGCTGGGCGTCGAGCATCCCGACGCCGTGGAACGACCGGCCCAAATGCCAGTCCGAGGTGTGCAATAACCGCATGCCACTACGCTATCGGCTGCCACCGACAGTCTTGCGCACCGGCCCGGTGACGGCGGTAGGGAACCTTAAGGGGTGCGCTTGTCGAAGAAGTCGCGGGCCTCATCGGAGCGCGCCGGGCCCGGCGCCGGCTCCTTGGTCGGGGCACTGGCCGGCGCGGCCGTGTCGCCGTCGAGGTGATCAACGTCACCAAGGTCATCGATGTCATCGATGTCGTCGGGGCCACCGGCGTCCGCGGACTCCGCCGCCGGGTCACCGGACTCCGAGCCCGCCCGCACCGAAGTGTGGGCAAAGCCACGGAACACCAGCCCCGCCACGGCCGCGCCGACCAGCGGCGCCACCCAGAAGAGCCAGAGCTGGCCCAGCGCATCCGGGCTACTGAACAGCGCGGCGGCCGTGGCGCGGGCCGGGTTGAACGGGGCGTTTCCGACGCTCTGGCCCAGCTGCAACAGCACGGCCATGCTCAGGCCGACGGCGAACGGTGCCGCCGCCCTGGCCGGATTGCGTCCTGCGGTAGTGCCGAGATACACGGCGACCAGCAGGGCCGCCCCGACCACCTCGACCAGCAGGACGCCGGCCAGCGGGGCCTGGATGACCGAGCGCGCGTCGAAGCCGGCCGCCACCGTGTCGAAGGCCGCCTGGGTGCCGTTGAGCTTGGGCACGGTGCGCAGCACGCCAAACAGCGCCAGCGCACCGAGCAGGGCACCCACCAGTTGCGCGCCGATGTAGGCGGCGGCCTCGACCGGCCTGATCCGGCCGGCGATCGCGTTGCCGACCGTCACGGCGGGGTTGAAGTGGCCGCCGGACAGGTAGCCGAAGGCGAGCATGGCCGCAGTAAGGGCCAGGCCCGCCGCCAGCGAAGCGGGAATCGGGTTGTACTGCGGAATCGCGAACATCGCCACGCCCAGGCCGACGACCACCACGAACAGGGTCCCGAGGGCCTCGGCGGAGAGCCGGGCGATGAGGCCGGGCTGCCGGTCGTCCCGGACGGCGGACGGGTGGGGACCGCCGGGCTCGGAGGCTGACACTGGCATCGTCATGTTCTCGGGATTCCTTCGTTTGGGGGCCTGCTGCCGGAAAAAGTCTCCCAGCGGAGTCTGGACGTTGGCTGGGACGGAGCTTAGCGGCCCAGTGCCAGGGCAGCTACCGTGCCGCCGGCGACGGTGATCACGGCGGCTGCGGCGCACCCCATCAGGACAGCCGGCGGCGCCCCTGACCCCCGGTGCAGCTCCCGGCCGCGCACGAACCCGCAACCGGCAAGCACGACGGTGGCCGCCATGGCGGCCAGGACGCAGAGGCCCCGGAGGTCGACTCCGGAGACAATACCCCCTGCCGCCGGGCCGCCGCCGTGCGCCCAGCTCCGCCAGACCAACAGGTCGACGACGACGAGCGCCAGCAAGGTGCGCCGCCAGGCCAGCGAGGTCCGCTCGGGCTGGAGCCCGGGGTCCCGGTGCGCCGGAGCGCTCAACGGGCCAGCAGGATCAGGCCGGCCAGGATGAACGCCGCGGCGGCCACGCCCACCGTCACCACCAGCGGCACGCCGGAAAACGGCAATTCGCGATTGTTCCGCATTGCCGCCTCCATCTTCCCCCAGCGCCGGTAGGAAAGGGCCGCCAGCCCGGCGCCGATCAGCGCCAGCAACACACAGAGCACCACCCGGACCGGACCCGGCGCGATTCCCGGCGCCAGCTGGTCAACGGCGAGCGCGCCGGCGATCAGGGCCAGCGAGGTCCTGATCCAGGCCAGGAACGTCCGCTCGTTGGCCAGCGAAAACCTGTAGTCGGGCGTGCTGCCGGTCTTCCGCCAGGCTGGTTCGCGCATCCGTCTCCTCCACCCGTGTTCCTTGTCCTTTAACACGGCACCCTGACTGACAGTGCGCCAATAGAACCCTACCGGCAGCGGCAGGCACCGCGCCGGACCGCTTTACCCTCGGGCAGAGCGCCGGGGTAAATTTGAGGGCATGAGTTTCGAGACCGTCAGCACCCCTGCAGCGTCCCCCGTACCGTCCCACCGGTCCCGCATCCACGGCTGCCTGCTGGGCGGCGCCCTGGGCGATTCGCTGGGCTACGCGGTGGAATTCGAGGCCATCGGCGCCATCCGTGCCGTTTTCGGGCCGGACGGGCTGCGGGACTTCGCCGAACTCGGCGGCGGTTGCCACTTCTCCGATGACACGCAGATGACGCTGTACACGGTGGACGGGCTGCTGGAGGCGCTCGAGTGGGCCAACTCCGGTGTGGCGGCGGACACGAACGCCTGCCTGTGGCTGGCCTACCTGCGCTGGCTCGGCAGCCAGGGCGTGTCGCTCCCGGACTCCGCACCGTTCCAGCCGCCGCGCTGGATCGACAGCCACGAGGTGCTCCGGCACCGCCGCGCGCCGGGCAACGCCTGCCTCAGCGGCCTCTCCACCGGGCAGATGGGCACCGTGTACCGGCCGGTCAACCCGGAGTCCAAGGACTGCGGCACGGTGATGCGCTCGGCCCCGTTCGGACTGATTCCGCACATCCCGGCGGACGCGGTCTACAAGATAAGTGCGGACGCGGCGTCGCTGACCCACGGGCACCCCTCGGCCCGGCAGAGCGCAGGCGTGTTCAGCCTGCTGATCCGCTCCCTGGTCGACGGCGGAGGCCTGCACGAGGCGGCCGGCGTCGCACTCGCACAGCTGCAGGAGGGCCGGCTGCCGAAGGGTGAGGAACCCGATCCGGCCCTGGTCGGGCGGCTGACGGCGGCCCTGCGCCTGGCCCCCGAAGCCGCAACAGCCGGCCTGCTGGGCGCCGAAGAACTGGTGCGGCAGCTGGGTGAGGGCTGGGCGGCCGAGGAGGCACTCGCCGTCGGTCTTTACGCCGTACTGGCCACCGCCCCGGAGACGACGGCGGCTGCCGCCAGCCCGGCGGACCACTTCCGGGCCGCGATCGGCGTGGCGGTAAACCACAGCGGCGACAGCGACTCCACCGCGTCGATCGCCGGCAACATCTTGGGGGCACACTACGGCGAGCGATGCCTGCCCGCGGACTGGCTGGCCGCGCTCGAGGCCCCCGAGCTCATCCGGGGCATGGCCACGCGGCTGGTGGCGGTTACGGGCGCCTGAGCGAAATGTTGTTGCAGGCTTCGCAGACATCGTCCGGAATGAGTCCGCGGCGCTGCAGCAGTCCGAAGATTGCACAGCCGAGGCAGAAGCCGGCGAAGGCCTCCAGTGACGCGGCGATGATCAGGACCGTGAGCAGGATCCAGGCGGCCGGTGCCAGGCCCGCGGCGAAGAGGATGGCGGCAGCCGTGGACATGGCTGCGCCAATGCCCTGCGCGAAGCGTTTCGGCGGGCCGGGGACAAGCCGCTTCCTGCCCAACAACGGCGTCAGGACCTTGACCGAGAGCACACCGAAGGGCGAGATCCGCGGGCCGAACAGCATCCGCAGCCAGAAGCCGGCCGCGATGACCGCCAGCCCCCAGCCGGCGCCGGTCAGCAGGGTCACGAGCGACAGCAGCACCACGAGGGCCGCGGTGATCCGCGCAGAGTACTCGTTCACCGGGTTGGGGAAGGCGAAGACCTTGCGCCAGTCGACGCGGCCCCGCGCCCCGGGGGCGGGAACCTGGGCCGGGCGGACCGGTGCAGAGATCAGTTTGCTCATCGTCCAAGGCTAGGAGCGGGCCCGGCCCGGGCGAAACGATTGTTGCGCAGTATGACCCGCTTAGAAGGCCCGGGCGGGCTGAACTTCGGTCACGTGTCCGCCCACCATCTGCAGGAACTCCCCCTCGGAGAGGACCTCGATCCGCTGGCCGCGTTCGTGCAGTTCGAGGACCCGGCGCGCTTTGCCGGTGAGGCGGCCCGAGCGCAGGTCCGCGGCGACGAAGCCGTCCCCCACCACCAGGACCGTGGTGCGGGCGGTGACACGGCTTTCCGGCCGGGCACCGAGCTCGGCCGAGCGCAGCTTCGCCTCGGGCCGTGCAATCGCCAGTTCCCCTGTGAACACCACGGTCTGCCCGAACAGCGGGTGGTCGGCCTCTGCCGCGGCGTTGGGCTCCGGGTTGGCTCCCTCCTCCGGCCAGCCCGGACGGAACCCGCGGCCCGGGGAACCCGGACCCTGGCCGGAGGCGAGCGCCTCGATTGCGGACCGGGTGGCCTTGGAGAGCGGGTCGCGGCGCGGGTCGAAGGCCTGCTGCCGGGACATGGCCAGCCCCAGCGAGAGGTACAGTTCCGCGATGCTGGCGGCGCCGTTGCGGGCCGCGATGTCAATCAGGATGCCGGCGCAGGCCCGGGCGTCCTCGGCGGCGTCGTGGTGGTTGAGCAGCGGGACGCCGGCCTCCTCGGCGGCGTACGGCAGCGAGTTGGACACCAGCGAATAGCAGCGCCGGGACAGCATCACAGTGCAGACATAGTCGTAGGCGGGCCCCGGCAGGCCGGAGACCTCCAGGCCGGAACGGATCACGCCGAGGTCGAAGGCGGCGTTGTGGGCGGCCAGCACGTCATCGCCAATGAAGGCGCCGATCTCGGGGAACAGCTCACCGAAACGGGGCAGCCCAGCCACCTGCTCGGGCCGGATGCCGTGGATGCGGACGTTGTGGTGGTCGAACACGTCGTGGTTCGCCGGCGGCCGCATCAGCCAGGCGGCCTCCTCGACGACGACACCGTCGCGCACCCTGCTCAGGCCGACGGCGCACGGCGAGCCGCGGAAGCCGTTAGCTGTCTCGAAGTCGATCGCCGTAAAGTCCAAACCCACGCTGCCACTTTAGCGCCGGAACCGGGACCGGCCCGTCAAGTACCCTTGATGGGTGAACCCTATTAGCCTGCACGAACTCGCCGTGACCACCCTCGGAGGCGCCGGACCCGTCCAGCCGCACCTGTCCGCCTTCCTGCCCGACTGGCTCAACCCCGATGTCTTCTTGCGCGATTCTCCGCTGGGTCCTTGGGTTGTTCTGGTCGTTTGCGCCATCATCTTCGCCGAAACCGGGCTGCTGATCGGGTTCTTCCTGCCGGGTGACTCCATGTTGTTCACGGCGGGGTTGCTGGTCGCGACGGGGGCCATCAAGTTCAATCTCTGGGGGATGTGCGCGCTGATCATCGTCGCGGCAATACTCGGTAATCAGGCCGGCTACCTGATCGGTTCCAAGGCCGGCCCGGCGATCTTCAAGCGGCCCGATTCCAAGCTCTTTAAGCGCGAAAACGTGGAGAGCGCGCACGCCTTCTTCGAAAAGCACGGCGGCAAGGCCCTCATCCTTGCCCGCTTCGTCCCGATCATCCGGACCTTCGTCCCGGTCATCGTCGGCGTGGCCCAGATGAGCAAGCACAAGTTCTTCGTCTACAACGTGATCGGCGCGGTGCTCTGGGGCGGCGGCGTCACGCTCCTGGGCGCGTGGCTCGGACAGTACGACTGGGTCGGGAAGAACATCGACATCATCTTCATCGTGATCGTGCTGCTATCCGTGATCCCGATCGGCATCGAAATACTCCGGGGCCTGATCGCCAAGCGCCAGGGCGCAAAGAACGGCACCGACGTCGTCGAGGAATTCATCGAGGAGCACGAACCGGAAGAAGAGCGCAAGACGCCGTAGGGAGCGCTACTCCCCCGCCGGCCGGCCCGTCAGGGCCGGCCGCACCGGCTACTTGCCGGCCAACGCCGCCACGATCGCCGGAAGCAGCGCCCGGAAGGCGTGGCCGCGGTGGCTGATGGCGTTCTTCTCCTCCGGGCTGAGTTCGGCGCAGCTGCGGTCCAGGCCGCTCGGCTGGAGCACCGGGTCGTAACCGAAGCCGCCGGCCCCCCGCGGTTCACGCAGCAGAGTCCCCTCCAGCTGGCCGTACTCCACCACCTCCCGGGCTTCCTCGCCGGCCATGGCCGGCAGGGCCAGCGCCGCGGCGCAGACAAAAGCCGCGCCGCGGAAGTCGTCCGGCACGTCCGAGAGCTGGTCCAGCAGCAGCCGCAGATTCGCGGCGTCGTCCCCGTGATGTCCCGCCCAGCGCGCCGAGAAGATGCCCGGCGCCCCGCCCAGGACGTCCACGGCCAGGCCGGAGTCGTCGGCGATCGCAATCAGGCCGGTGGCGGCCGCCACAGCCCGGGCCTTAAGCAGCGAATTCTCCGCGAAGGTCACCCCGGTCTCCACGACGTCGGGGGCTCCGACGGCGCCGGCGTCCACCACCTGCGTGTCGACGTCGACCCCGGGCAGCTGCCCGCGTAGGAGCTCGCGCAGTTCCCTGAGCTTGCCCTGGTTATGGGTGGCCAGGACCAAAACGGGCGCGGCGACTCCCGTCACGGGGCTTCGGCCAGCGTCTCGCGCTGGATGGCGGCGAGCTGCTCCGTCCCGAGCAAGGCCAGGTCCAGCAGTTTGTTGAGCTCGTCGCGGTCAAACGGGGCGCCCTCGGCGGTGCCCTGGACCTCGACGAACTTACCCGAGCCCGTCACCACCACGTTCATGTCGGTCTCGGCGCGGACATCCTCCACGTACGGCAGGTCCAGCATCGGCACACCGTCGATGATGCCCACCGAGACGGCGGCGACCGTGTCGACCAGCGGCTGGGCATTGCGCGTGATGAGTTTATTCTCCCGGGCGAAGCGGATGGCCTCGGCCAGCGCCACGTACGCGCCGGTGATCGCCGCCGTGCGGGTGCCGCCGTCGGCCTGCAGGACATCGCAGTCGAGCACGATCGTGTTTTCGCCCAGCGCCTTGGTGTCAATGATGGAGCGCAGCGAGCGGCCGATCAGGCGGGAAATTTCGTGCGTGCGGCCGCCGATCTTGCCCTTCACTGACTCGCGGGCGGAGCGGGTGTTGGTGGCCCGCGGCAGCATGGCGTACTCGGCGGTCACCCAGCCCCGGCCCTCGCCCTTGAGCCAGCGCGGCACGCCTTCGGTCAACGACGCCGTGCAGAGCACCCGGGTATTTCCGAACTCGATCAGGGCCGAGCCTTCGGCCTGCTTGGACCAGCCGCGGGTGATGCTGATCGGGCGGAGCTGGTCGGGGGTGCGGCCATCGGCGCGGATAACGGGGGCAGGGAGGGCTTCGGAAGTCATGCCTTCTAGCTTATCGACTCGGCGCGAGCTTCCTTAGCGGAGCCCCGGTGAAGACCAACCGGTTGGACCGGATGCGGACGCCGGACACGCACGCCCCTCCCGCAGAAGTAGCGTCCATTAGCGTGGTGTAACGGCCCGGCTGGGGCGTGTTGCTCCCCGACACTGGCTGCTCTAAATTCTCCAACTCCGTTCGGTCTCGCAAGCGCGGTCCGAGCATTACCCGTTTTAGTGCAAGTCGGCGGTGGGCCATTCGTTCGACGCCGCCGGGTTATGCCTTACGGCGCGCGCCAGCCCCGGGCGCAGGCCTGGCGGCGATGGCTGTCAGGTCCCGGGCCGGTCCGGGTGGGGGTAAGGTGCCGGTCTGCCAGAGGGCTGTCAGTGTCCGGCGCAGGGGCAGCCCGCGGACGGCGACGACGACGAGCCGGTGCAGGGCAAGGTCGTCACGGACGGCCAGTGCGCTAAGTACGCCGGGGGCCGTGCCGGCGGCGATGGCGGAGCGGACGGCCGCCGTGGTGGAGAGTTCCACCAGCGGAGCTGCCAGGGTCGCGGCTCCGGCGGCCTTGAGCAGGTGCTCGAGGGCGTCCCGGGTTCCGCTGCCGTGTTCCCTGGTGACCAGTGCTGTTGCCGCCAGTTCCCTTGCTGTGACAGGTGTCCGGCGCCGGGCCCAGGGATGCCCCGGTGCGACGACCAGGACCATGTCATCGTCCTGCACCGCGGCGGCGCTCAGGTCCGGGGGAAGGTGCGGGCTTTCGATGAAACCGAGGGCCGCCTGTCCGGATCGGACCATGGCTACGGCGGCTTCACTGTTGTTCACCGTCAACTCCACGACGGTGGGCGTGAGCCCGAGGGCCTCCTGCTGGCGGCGCAGCGCAACCAGCCAGAGCGGCAGCAGATGTTCGGCGATCGTCTGGCTGGCTGCGACTTTCAGCTGGCGGGCGGTGTCGGATCGGAGCGAGGCGATCCCGGCATCGAGCCGCTCCGCGGCGGCGAGGACCTCCGCCGCCCAGCCCGCGACCAGGGCGCCGGACTCTGTCAGGGTGGATCCCCGCGGTGTCCGGGTCAACAGTGCGGACCCGATCTGGGATTCCAGGGAACGCATCCGGGAGGAGACAGCCTGCTGGGATAGCCCAAGGTGTTTCCCGGCGGCGGAGAGGGATCCCAGATCATGGACCGCGGCGAGCATTTCCAGGGCGGAGAGCTGCGGTATGCGGGGGCTGAGCATCGGGGAATCTCCTTCAAAACGGCGCATGTGATACAAGTTCGACTTGTACCCGGACAAGTCTATGCCCCCTACTGCGGCCGGTCCGGGACCGGGATCATGGAAGGTATGGGAACCATGCTGCTAACCGCCGATAAACACCACACCGCACCACCGGAACTGCCCCCGGGCTTCCGTGCTGGCGGCCGTCGCGTCCTGCGCCGGCTGGAGAAGCCGTCGGAGCTGTTCGCGAACCTGACCCCGAACTGGTTTGCCTCCATCATGGGCACCGGGATCGTCGCGACCGCCGCCGCGACGCTTCCCCTGCAATTCCCGGGCCTGCGCACCGGCGCCACCATCGTCTGGGCCCTCGCGTCCGTGCTGTTGATCCTGCTGACCGCAGCGACCGGCGTGCACTGGATCCAGCACCGGAAGACCGCGGCAAGCCACCACAGCCATCCGGTGATGGCGCATTTCTACGGCGCACCTCCGATGGCGCTGCTTACCGTCGGGGCCGGGACCCTGCTGCTGGGCAAGGACATCCTCGGCGAACAGCTCGCGCTCGGCATCGATGCGGTGCTGTGGACCGCCGGGACCGTGCTCGGGCTGGCCAGCGCCGTCGCGGTCCCGTACCTGCAGTTCACCCGGCACCAGATCACACAGGACAGCGCGTTCGGCGGCTGGCTGATGCCCGTGGTCCCCCCGATGGTCTCGGCCTCCACCGGGGCACTGCTGCTGCCCTACGTCCCGGCCGGGCAGGCGCGCCTGACCCTTCTGATGGGCTGCTACGCGATGTTCGGACTGAGCCTGCTCGCCTCTATCATCATCATCACCTTGATCTGGAGCAGGCTGGCCGCACACAAGATCGGGGCCGCCGCGGCAGTCCCCACTCTGTGGATCGTCCTGGGCCCGCTCGGTCAGTCCATCACCGCCGCTAATCTCCTCGGCGGAAACGCCCACCTCGCCGTGTCCGGGACCCTGGCCAGGGCGATGGAAGCTTTCGGCGTCCTCTACGGCGTACCGGTCCTGGGCTTCGCACTCATGTGGGCGGCCCTCGCAACCGCCATCACCATCCGCACCGCCCGTCAGGGCCTGCCGTTCTCCCTGACCTGGTGGTCCTTCACTTTCCCCATCGGGACCTGCGTCACCGGCCTGACCGGCCTCGCCGCCCACACACACCTGACCGCGTTCGACGCGATGGCCGTCACCGGCTACGCCCTGCTGGTCGCCGCCTGGATCGTCGTCGCCGCCCGGACCTTCCACGGCAGCATCCTCGAAGGCACCCTCTTCCAGAAACCCGCCACCGCCATACCTTCGGGGAAGCTGTAGAAGACCCACCGTTCAGCCGTGCAACCCACCGCCCCCATCCGAAGGACCACTCCATGACCCCCAGAACACCACCCGGTTCCCGCCCAACTGAGCACGCATCCATCAACAAGCAAACGCCCCATGCGCCCGTCCGATGGCGGCGGCTATTGGTGGCCGTCGGCGTGCCACTCGTCGTCGCCGTCGGGGCACTCACTTACGGACTCAGCACAAACAGCACCCACCAATCGAACCCGGCAGTAGAGAAGGACCCGACGAACATTGAAGGAGTCATCAGCTATGCGGGACTGAGTAGGAACCACGTACAGACCGCGGTGATCTATCCACAACGTCCCGGCGTCGGCGGAGACCATGCCCCGATCTGGACGAACTGCGGAGCCTATGACCGGCCCATTCTGGAAACCCTGGCCGTGCACTCCTTGGAACACGGTGCCGTCTGGATCAGCTACCAACCCGGACTTCCCACCGACGACATCGCCAGGCTCGCCCAACTCGCAACAAATCAAAGCCACGTCCTGGTCAGCCCCTTCCCCGGCCAAAGCTCCCGCATCGAAGCCACCGCCTGGGGCAAACAACTCAGCGTCACCGACCCGACAGACCCGCGCCTGACCGCCTTCATCAACGCGTTCCAGCAAGGCCCGCAAACACCAGAACCTGGAGAGACCTGCAGCGGCGGAATTAATGGATAGTGGCCGTTGATCTGTCGGCCGGTCCGCTACGGAGGAATGCGCGTCCCTATCGATTGTCAGGGCTAGTTGGTGATGGCTGAATATTTCGCCCGCTCGGTGCCAACGCGGCTTTCTTCCACCCGCTCAAGTGCAGTGGCATTGAAGCCTTTGATGATCAGCCAGAGCGCGAGTGATATCTCCCAGGCGAATACAGGCAGCGCGACGAGCAGCCCGATCGGTGAGAACTGCCCGTACAGGCCGAAGATGACCAGCACGGTTGAGAGCGTGATGACCGCGCCACCTGCGAGGCCGAGAACCGCGATGAAGCGAGGCACGAGGCGGGACGTGTACATGAGCCAGGCCAGCACGATCGAGCCGGTGCCGAGCGCAAAGCCCTGGCCGAACAGGAGCGAAGCGTCTTGCAGCGCCAGCAGGGCCGCCGCGACGACTTCGAGGGTGCCCTCGTCGGCGCCGTGGGGCTGCTGCCGCAGCAGCAGCACGGTGAGCAGGCTGATAGTGCCCACCGTGATGATTGACGCCTCGAGGATGCGGGCGGCGACGTAGGCCAGGGCCAACCTTGGGCTCCGGCGTCTAACGACGGGATAGATGGCCACTGCGGTGCCGACGACGGCGATCACGAGCAACACCTCGAACAAAACACCGAGGGCCACCGACGGGTCCCGGCCGGTTCCGGTGACGTAGCTTGGCGTGTTTAGCACCGGAGCGTAGAGGAGCCGGGCGACGATCGCGCCGACTTCACTGAGCAGGAAGAGACCGCCGATGAGAACTGCGGTTCTGCGGGTGGGGGTCATAAGAACTCCTTTGAGTCACGGTGTACGCGGTACACCTTTGGTGAAAAGACTGTAAGGTGTACGATGTACTCCTGTCAAGGGTGAACCGTCTCCCAACCTGAAAGGGACCGCAATGGCTCCAGGGCTGGCCGCCCCGCGCACACGTCTTAACCGCGATCGAGTGCTTCAGGCCGCGGTGGAGCTCGCCGACGAGATCGGCCTCGAGGCGCTGAGCATGCGCCGGCTCGCCGAAGAGCTCGGGGTCGTACCGATGGCGCTGTACAAGCACGTCGCGAACAAAGAAGAGCTGCTCGACGCGATGGTCGAGGTGATTATCAACGAGATCGATCCGCCGATCAGCAGCACCGACTGGAAGACGGCTGTCCGTCTGCGGATTATCTCGGCCCGGCAGGTACTGATGCGGCATCCGTGGGCGCGCCCCGTACTTGAGTCGCGTACCAATCACACGCCGACCGTGCTGGACTACCTCGAGTCCACGATCGGGATGTTCCTGACCGGCGGGTTCTCCGTGGACCTCACCCACCACGTCATGCACGCTCTGGGCAGCCGGATGTGGGGCTTCACCCAGGAACTGTTCGACCAATCCCCCAGCTCCGGCAGTGCGGCCGCAGCCGAGACGGCCCCCGAAGTGCAATCTGCCCAGACCCTCGCCGTGGCAGAGCGCTACCCCAACATCGCGCGGATCAGCGGCGCGGCCGACCATGACGGAACAGTCGTGGCACACGGATGCGACGACAGATTCGAGTTCGAATTCGCCCTCGACCTACTCCTTGACGGTTTCGAGCGGCTCCACCAAACAGGATGGCGTCCGCCGGGGCGGAGCTGACTGGCCATAGCGCTTCGAACCCGCAATCCCTCCCGATTTGTCTACAAGGACGCAGTGCAAGTCGTCGCAGTTCCCCACGCCTATCCAGAAAACCGGCCGTTTCAACCCGCCAGGTAAAGGGTCCGTTCACGGAATTCAAGTCGCCAGAGACCCGCTGCCAGCCCACGAGTACGGTGATGGGGACCTTCTGTGTCTTGCGGAGCTGGGCAATGCCAAAGACGAACCCGCCGTCGATGGTTCTGATTCCGAACGAGGTCAGCACCATCGACCTACAGCCGCGCGTAGGCCCAGCCATCCCATTGACGGTACGCGAGGTGCGCGATGGCGGCCGGGACGGTGCCGACACCGGGTGTGAGCCGACCGGGTTCCAGATTCGCGGATCGGAGGCTGTTTTCGCAGGCCAGGAGGTGCGTTCCCGCGCCGAGCGCTTCCTGGACCGCTGCGATCGCGACCGAGTCGCTGGCGAGTAATTTGACCCCTGGGCCCTGGATTAGGACTTCGATGGGCCTATCGGTCGGTAGGGCCGCGGTGGCGTTGGCTGCACTGCGCAGGACGGCGAGCAGTCCCTCCTCATCCATCGGGCCGGCGGCATGGATCAGCAAGCCGGGGCCGGTTGTTGCTGGGGGCGTGATGTTACGGGTTTCTGGCATGGTGTCCTTCCGGGTCGCCCGCGGGCATGGTGAGGTGAGGCGCTTACTGGGCGGAGGATGGACCGGTCCCGTTGAGCTCGGCGAGGGCTGCCCGGAGCCGCGTGTCCGCGTCATCGGCTACTTCCCGGACCGCGGGACTGCCGCTGAGCTGGACCATGGTTTGGGGGTCGATGGCCTGGATGGTGGTCACTGCCTCGTCGGTGCCGCGGCGGACGACGACATTGCAGGGCAGCAGCGCGCCAAGGTCCGGTTCGGCGGCCAAGGCCTTGCTCGCCAGCTCGGGGTTGCAGGCGCCGAGGATCACATAGTCACCCACGGCGTCGGCGGCCCCGGTTCCGAGCTTTTTTTCGAACGTGGCGCGGACGTTAATTTCGGTCAGGATCCCGAATCCCTGCCCGGCCAGCGCCTCACGGGTGCGTTCGACCGCTTCCGCCCAGTCCAGCGGCACGGTGATGGTGTGGGTATAACTCATGCGGGCTCCTTGCGCTTAGGTCACCGCCAAGGCGGGCGGCAACCGTGTTTTAGGCCAGGGAGAGGAAGAGCTTCTCCAAGTCTTTGGTGTTCATGCTTGCATCTTTTTGGACGATGCACTGCTCGAGTCCGGTGGCGATGATAGCGAAACCGGCCCGGTCCAGGGCCTTAGAGACGGCAGCGAGCTGGGTTACGACGTCTTTGCAGTCCCGGCCTTCCTCCAGCATGCGCGTCACGGCAGCCAACTGGCCCTGGGCGCGCTTGAGGCGGTTGATCACGGGCGTGAGTTCTGACGGGTTCAGTTCCAAGGTTTTTCTCCAAAAGCAGGTCATGGGGTCCCCTAAAGCGGTGACCAATACTCTATCCTATACCCCCTGGGGTGTAATTGACTACCCTGGGGGGTATCTGTAATACTCGGTGGGGTATTCAGCTACGCCGTGATCCGTCTCGAAAGGACATCCATGACTTCCACTTCCGCTCCCGCCGATACTTCACTGGCTCCGGAGACCCTGAACAGCTGGTTTAAGGAGCACGGGGACCTGTTGGTGATCGATGTACGGTCGGCGGCCGAGTTCGAGTCGATGCATATCCGCGGCTCCTACAACGTTCCGCTGCCGCTGCTCTCCGAGCACACAAATGAGCTGGCGGACCGGCTGGGCAGCCGCGTGGTGCTGGTCTGCCAGTCCGGGGCGCGGGCCCAGCATGCGCGGCAGCGCCTTGGCGGCGCCGGCATCGGCACCGCGTACGTCCTGACCGGCGGTGTTCCCGGATTCGCGTCCGCCGGCGGTGATGTTGTCCGCGGCAGGACCCGCTGGGACCTGGAGCGTCAGGTGCGACTGGCTGCCGGTTCCCTCGTTGTCCTTGGCCTGGCGGGAGGCAGGTTCGTCTCCCCGAAGATCCGCATGCTCGCCGGGGCCATCGGCACCGGCCTGACCTTCTCCGCCGCGACCAATACCTGCGCCATGGGCCAGGCCATCTCAGCGATGCCGTGGAACAAGGCCGCCAAGGAGCCCACGCGCGAAACGGCCATCCAGCAACTTCCCGTCCGTAGCGGCGCGTCCGAAGAGACCGCAGCGGCATGATCCCGCCCCTGGTACTGGGGCTCGTCGTCGGGATCGTGCTGGGCTTGGTCGGGGGCGGCGGGTCGATCATCGCCGTCCCGGCCCTGGTCTACGGGGTGGGCATGCACCCGGCCGAGGCCATCCCGACCTCGCTGCTCGTGGTCGGTTTGTCCTCCCTGGCAGCGCTGTTGCCCAGGGTCCGGGAGGGCCTGAACTGGCCCGTAGTACTCTTGGTCGGCGGTGCCGGCATCCCGGCCGCCTGGGGCGGAGCAGCAGTGGGCGGCCTGCTGGACCCCAACATCCTGATGCTGGCGTTCGCAGCCATCATGGTGATCGCCGGGATCCGGATGCTCACCGGCACCACCGAAACCGAGGGCTCCTGCAGCACCGGACCCTCCCGGGCTTTCCGCTCCTGCGCCCCCAAAGCTGTCGCGGTAGGCCTGCTCGTCGGGTTCCTCACCGGCCTGCTGGGGGTCGGCGGCGGCTTCCTCGTCACCCCGGCGCTGACGATCTTCCTGGGCCTGCGCATGAAACAGGCCGTCGGGACATCACTGGCGATCATCGCCATCAATTCCGCCGCCGGCTTCAGCGCCCACGCCGCCGGCTACACGATCGACTGGGCAACGACACTGGCGTTCGCGATCCCCGCCCTCCTCGGATCGGTCATCGCAGCCCGGTTTGCCCGCCGCTTGAAGGACAAGCACATCCGCATGTCCTTCGCGGTTCTCATCTTCGCCGTCGCAGCCTGGGTCTCTGCCGGCACACTCACCGCCTAACAGCCGACTGTTACCCGGGAGAAGTCCATGGGACTGATCAGCTCGCTCAAAAAGGCACTCGGCAAACCCTATAAGACCGTTTTGGTGGCCGAAGCCAAGGAACTCATTTCCTCAGGTGCCACCCTGATCGATGTCCGCACCGTCGCCGAATGGCGGTCCGGACGGGCTCTCCAGCCCAAGCACGTCCCCCTGGTCCGGCTGCAGAGCAGCACCGCAGGGATCCAGAAAATCCGGACCGTCGTTGCTACCGAACACCACGTCTGCCTGCTCTGCGGCCCAGCCGAGCCCGGCGGCCAGGCGGCCAGGCGGCCAGGCGGCCAGGATCCTCACCGGGTACGGCTATGACACCGTGAACGCCGCCGGAGGAATCACCGGGTGGTACCGCAACGGTCACCCCGTCGCCTTCGCCGCCCCTCCGGCCGAACATTCCCGACCCGGAAACCGGCATCCGCGAACTGCGTTCCTTAACCGGATCCTCAGGCGGGTCCGGCGCACCTCCTGAGCGTTGACTGCACGGCCCACCCCTACTGGCCGTATACCCCATAGGGTATTATTATTGTTATCAGAACACCGGGACGATTCCCCCCTCCCGCCACTTCACCAAGGAGACCACCAGTGCTTATTGAGCGCATTTACGATGAGGACCTCGCCCAGGCCAGCTACCTGATCGGCTGCCAGGCCAACGGCACCGCCGTCGTGGTTGATAGCCGGCGGGACATCGCGGTGTACCAGGACCTGGCTAAGAAGAACGGCATGAAGATCGTCGCCGTCACCGAAACGCACATCCACGCGGACTACCTCTCCGGCACCCGGGAGCTCGCGGCCGCGACCGGCGCGACAATCTACGTCTCCGGTGAAGGCGGACCTGACTGGAAATACGAATTCGAGGGTGAACGGCTCTACGACGGCGACAAGATCACCGTCGGCAACATCAGCATCCAGGCCGTCCACACCCCGGGGCACACCCCGGAGCACCTGTCGTTCCTGGTGACCGACGGCGCGTTCAGCGACAAGCCCGGCTACCTGCTCTCGGGTGACTTCGTCTTCTCCGGGGACCTGGGCCGGCCGGACCTGCTCGATGAGGCCGCAGGCGGGGTGGACACCCGCTTCGAGGGCGCCAGGCAGCTGTTCGCCAGCCTGCGGGATAAGTTCCTGACCCTGCCGGACCACGTCCAGGTCCACCCCGCGCATGGTGCCGGCAGTGCCTGCGGCAAAGCCCTGGGCGCCATCCCCTCCTCCACCGTCGGCTACGAACGGCTTTACGCCTGGTGGGGCAACTTCCTCGCGGTCAACGACGAGCAGGGTTTCATCGCCGAGCTCCTGGACGGCCAGCCCGACGCGCACGCCTACTTCGGCCGGATGAAGCGCGAGAACCGTGAAGGCCCCGCCGTGATGGGCGAACGTACGCCGTTGCATGAACTGCCAACCGGTACCGTTGCTGCAAGCCTGGCAGAGGACACGCTGACCTTCATCGACACCCGTCCGAATGCCGAGGTCCACCAGGGCACCGTCACCGGTTCGCTGAACATCCCGGCGGGCAAGTCCGTAGCCAGCTACGGCGCCTGGGTAGTGAACCCGGAGACCGATAAGAACCCGCTGGTACTGCTCGCTGACGGGCAGGAGCAGGCCCGGGAGATGCGGGACCATCTGGTCCGGGTCGGCATCGACAACGTCGCCGGCTACGTCACCAGCATCGACGGTCTGCCCACCTTCACCCCGAAGCTGGTCCAGCCCGCGGAACTGTCAAACTTTGACGCGGCCATGGTGCTTGATGTCCGTAACCGCGGCGAGCACATCGCCGGCAACATTCCCGGTTCCTTCCAGCTCAGCGGCGGCCGCGTCATGTGGCATCTGGACCAGCTCCCGGCCGAAGGCAGCATCGTGACGTACTGCCAGAGCGGAGTGCGGAACTCCGTCGCGGCCAGCGCCCTGCGCCGCGCCGGGTACGACGTGGTCGAACTCGACGGCAGCTACGCCGCCTGGGACGCCTTCCAAAGCTCCCAGCTCTCAGCCGGCAAAAACTGATCCACAACCGCAGACGGCGCCGGTCTGGGGCCTGTTCCCTGTGCTCTTCGCCGCGTCCGGGGTTATCGTCGCCGCACGGATGCGGGTCAGCCCTTACACGGTGTAGTGCACGCCCGCGACGGCGACGGCCACATGCTGGCCGAAAACTTCCTTGGCCTCTGCCATCACGATCGTGGGAGAGGTCCAGACCGGGATGTGGGTCAGCAGCAGCCGCCGCGCCCCGGCCGCCACCGCCGCCTCGCCGGCACGCTTTCCGGTCAGGTGCACATCCTTGATGGCGTCGTCGCGGCCTTCCTCGAAGGCCGCCTCGCAGAGGAACAGGTCCGCGTCCCGGGCGGCGTCCTCGAGGCCGGGGCACGAGTCGGTGTCCCCGGAGTAGCTCAGTACCCGGGTGACCGGGGTGCCGTCCTTGTCCGGCTCGGTGACCTCCACCCGCAGCGCATAGGCCTCCTCTACGGGGTGGTTTACCGCGTACGGGGTGACAGTGAAGGGGCCAATGGCAACGGCCTTGCGCTCGGCCCAGTTGCTGAAGTCGAATTCCTCGTGCATGCCCGGATCCAGGTCCAGTCCGTACGCGGTGGCCATCCGGTCGGCGGTGGCCGCGGGCCCCCAGACAGGGATCCTGCCGCGTCCCCAGCCGCCCGGCTTCCAGCGCACCGCGACATGCAGGCCGCACAGGTCCATACAGTGGTCCGGGTGCAGGTGGGTCAGGAAGATCCCGTCGATGTCCTCGAGGTCGGTGTACCGCTGGATGGCGCCCAGCGCCCCGCTGCCCAGGTCCAGCACGATCTTCCAGCGCCGCTCGCCGTCGTGCGCGGTCAGCAGGTAGCACGACGCCGGCGAGCCGGGCCCCGGAAAGGATCCGGTGCAGCCCACGATGGTCAGCTTCACAGGCCGGTCCCGTGCAGGCGGGTCAGCCGCGGACCTTCGGAGGAGACGAAGTTGGAGATCCGGGGACGTCCCGCCGCGGCTTGCGCGGCGACGATCATTTCCGGGGTGATCCGGGCCAGGCTGCCGGTGGGGTATTGCGCGGCGACGTGGTCCACGTGGCGCACGCTGAGGACTTCCGGGCCGAGGAAGCGGCGGGCCAGATGCTCGAACTGCGCGGCGTCCCCGGTCGCGATGAAATGGTGTTCCGGCGCGGCAGCACCGGTGCGCTCCAGGCCGCGGGACGCCAGCGCCCGGTAGACGTCCTTGGCGGTCTCCTCCGCGCTGGACACCAGCGTCACCTCCTCGCCCAGGACGAAGGAGATCACTCCGGTGAGCAGCGGGTAGTGGGTGCAGCCCAGCACCACGGTGTCCACTCCGGCCGCCGTGAGCGGTGCCAGGTATTCACGGGCGACGGCGAGCAGCTCGGGGCCGGTGGTGATGCCGGCCTCCACGTAGGGTACGAAGGCCGGGCAGGCCACCGAGGTAATGGCCAGGTCCGGCGCCGCTGCGAAGGTGTCCTCGTAGGCGCGGGAGCCGATGGTCGCGGAGGTGCCGAGCACGCCGATCCGGCCGTTACGGGTGGCCGCGACCGCACGGCGGACGGCCGGCTGGATCACTTCGATCACCGGGATGCCGTACCGCGCGGTGTAGCGCTCACGGGCATCGCGGAGCACAGCGGCGGAAGCGGAGTTGCAGGCGATGGTGAGCAGCTTGACGCCGGAATCCACCAGCTCGTCCATCACGCCGAGGGCGTTGGCGCGGACCTCGGCGATGGGCAGCGGTCCATAAGGCCCGTGCGCGGTATCCCCGACATAGAGGATGGATTCGTTGGGCAGCTGGTCGATAATGGACCGCGCCACGGTGAGGCCGCCGACGCCGGAATCGAAGACCCCGATCGGTCGCTCCCCCAGGCCTGAAGTTTCGGCGCTGCCCGCTGCGGTCTCCGCCGCAGCGTCCGCTGCCGGATCCGTGCTCGATGCTGAAGTCATGATTATTCGAGGATAGGGCTTCGCTGCAGGTGCGGCCATCACATTGTGGCGAGCGACTCGTGTCTAGTGGGTCACACGGCGGGCCCGAGGCACGCTACGCCTCCAGCGAGGCCAGCATCGCTTGGACCAGTGATTCCTGCAGCCAGGTGGTGAAGTTGTAGACGAGGGCCAGGTAGCTTTCCACGTCCTCGGCCTGGGACCAGTCCTGCATCCGGCGGACGTGCTCGGCGTCGGCGTCATCCCGGATGTCGAGGCGTTCGGCGAGCACCAGCCGGACGTCGTTGAGCGCGGTGGACCAGTGTCTTGCGTCGACCGGGGTCAGGACCAGCTCGTCCTTGTCCAGCCCCAGGGCGGCCGCCTTCAGCGCGCCGGTCTTGCTCTCCCGGAGCGAGCGCTCGGTGTACCGGCGGAACTCAAGGGAGGCCTCGTCGTCGTCCTTCATGACGTTGGGCAGCAGGCGCCGCAGGGCGCGGTCGGACGGTTCCCTGGCCTCGCTGTCGAGCCCGACGAGGGCCGCCAGCGGATCCTGGTTAGCCCGTTCCTCCGGCTCCAGCATGGAGATGACGTCGTCGAAGAGGCTGCGCAGGAGGTCCCGTTCGGCCGGCTCCAGGTAGCCTGTGATGCCTTTAAGCCCGTATTTGAATGCCTTAGCCACGTTTTCCCTTGCCCCTGCCCGATCCGGTACCGCCCGATCCGCCGCCGGGGCCGCCGCTGGCCTTCTCCACGGTGGCCCACAGGCCGTAGCCGTGCATCGCCACGGCGTGCTGCTCCACCTGTTCCTTGCTGCCGTGCGCCACGATGGACCGGCCCTTCTTGTGGACCTCCAGCATGAGCTTGTTGGCCTTCGCCTCGGAATAACCGAAGTAGCTGCGGAAGACGTAGCTCACATAGCTCATCAGGTTCACCGGATCATTCCAGATCACGAGGTTCCACGGGATGTCCGGGGCGGTCAGGACGTCGGTCGACGCCGCTGTTCCGGTCTGGGTGCTCTCCTGGGTGTCAGGGCCGAGCGCAACGCTGAGGGTCATCTGTCCATTCTATGGGGAGGCTGGGCCCACGCCGGCGAGGGCCCAGCCTCCGAAGCGAAGCGAGACGAGGGAGCCGGTGGGGACTAGAGTGAATTTGTGAGTACCTCCGCTGGCTGGGACCATCCCCGCACGTCCCTGTACACCGACCATTACGAGCTGACCATGCTGCAGGCAGCCCTGCATTCCGGCGCCGCGCACCGCAAGTCGGTATTCGAAGCCTTCGCACGCCGGCTCCCCGACGGGCGTCGGTACGGGATCGTGGCGGGCACCGGGCGGCTTCTCGAGGGGATCGCCGACTTCCGCTTCGGCGACGCCGAACTCGACTTCCTGCGCCGTACCAAGGTGGTCAATGAAGAGACCCTGGAGTACCTCGCCGGCTTTTCCTTTGCCGGCGATATCTGGGGCTACGCCGAGGGCGAGGCGTATTTCCCCAACTCCCCCGTCATGATCGTGGAATCCACCTTTGCCGAGGCCTGCATCCTCGAGACGTACATCCTCTCGATCCTCAACCACGACAGCGCCATCGCGTCCGCGGCGTCCCGCATGATCACGGCGGCGGGCGCCCGGCCCTGCATCGAAATGGGTTCACGGCGGACGCACGAGGAATCCGCCGTCGCGGCCGCCCGGGCCGCGGTGATCGCCGGCTTCGACAGCACCTCCAACCTCGAGGCCGGCCGCCGCTACGGGATCAAGACGGTGGGCACAGCCGCCCACTCCTTCACCCTGCTGCATGACACCGAGCGGGAAGCCTTCGAAGCGCAGATCGCCTCGATGGGCGCCGGCACGGCGCTGCTGGTGGACACCTATGACGTCGAGGCCGCCGTCCGCACCGCCGTCGAACTGGCCGGCGACAAGCTCGGCGCGGTCCGGCTGGACTCGGGCGACCTCGTCGCGCAGGCGCAGTGGGTCCGTCAGCTCCTGGACCAGCTGGGCAACGAAAACACCCGCATCATGGTCACCTCCGACCTGGACGAATTCGCCATCGCCGCGCTGCAGTCCGCCCCGGTGGACTTGTATGGCGTGGGCACCTCGCTGGTGACCGGCTCCGGCGCGCCGACGGCCAGCATGGTCTACAAGCTGGTCAGCCACACCGACGACGCCGGCACCTTCGTTTCGGTGGCCAAGACGGCCAAGAACAAGGCCAGCAAGGGCGGGCGCAAGTACGCGCTGCGCAAACTCAACGACCGCGGCACCGCCACCCAGGAGCTTGTCGGCATCGGGCACCGCCCGGACGACGACGGCAACGACCGGCAACTGCTGCAGCAGTTCGTCAAAAACGGCGAACTGCTGCCCGGCTGGACCGGACCCGAGGGTGTGTTGCGGGCCAAGCAGCGTCACGCGGACAGCATGAAGGAGCTCCCGGCAGCGGTAAACCGGCTCCAGCGCGGCGAAGCAGCGATCCCCACCATCTACGAGGAGGACTGAAATGTCACGCGCCTTAATCATCGTCGACGTGCAGAACGATTTCTGTGAGGGCGGGGCTCTCCCCGTCCAGGGCGGCGCGGCCCTTGCCGCCGAAATCAGCGAATACGTCGACGCCCGCCGCGGGCAGTTCGACCACATCGTGGCCACCCAGGACTGGCACATCGACCCCGGCGCGCACTTCTCGGACCAGCCGGACCACGTCAACAGCTGGCCGCCGCATTGCGTCGCGGGCACCCGCGGCGCCGAGCTGCACCCGGACCTGGACACCGAATACGTCCAGGCCTACTTCCGCAAGGGACAGTTTACGGCCGCCTACTCCGGCTTCGAGGGGCTGCTCGCCCCGGACGACGCCGTCCCCACCGGGGACCGCACACCCGGTTCGCTGCCGGCGGGCGACGCACGAGCCTTTGCCGTGGACGAGGACGCCATCGGGCTCGATGACTGGCTGCAGAGCCACGACGTCGAGGAAGTAGTGGTTGTGGGGATCGCCACCGACCACTGCGTGAAGGCGACCGCCCTGGACGCCGTCCAGGCCGGCTACTCCGTCACCGTGCCGCGCGGGCTCACCGTGGGGATCGCCGAAGACCTCGAGGATGCCTTTGCTGAGATGGAGCTGGGCGGTGTGGACCTCGCCTGAACTCGTGGCACCACGCAGCGCACAGTAGACTCGGAATCCTTGCCAGTAACGTCGGACCCGTAAATTCCCGGAGTACACCATGAAGAAGACCCTGACCGTCCTGATCGCGGCCGGTACCCTGCTCGGCGCAGCAGCCTGCTCAGCCCCCAAGATGACCAGCCAGGAAACCTGCGCCCGCATCCAGACCATCACCGCGTCCCCGACCTCCGGCTCGGACAAGTTCGGCATGACCCGGCTGGCGAACCAGATCCGGCCCATCGAAGCCAGCGCCTCGGCGGATCTGCAAGCGCCGCTGCAGTCCATCGTGGAGTACCTCGACGAGTCCGCCAAGAAGGACCCGGACCAGGCCAAACTGGCGGACTTGAAGGCCAAGTACACCTCGGCCGGCCAGGTCTTCTCCCAGGCCTGCAGCGCCGCGCAGTAACGGCGCCGACCACCCGCGCGCGAGGCCCTACACGAAAAGGGACCGGGTTTCCCCGGTCCCTTTCGTATCTCCCCGGACCGTTAGGGTCCGCTGCTAGTACCCAGGATCACGCCGGATTACTTCCGGCCGATGAACCAGTCCTGGAGCTTCCTGAGCCGGGTCTGCAGCTGGTTCTCGTTGGCCTGCGCCACCGCCGGGCCGCCGCATACGGTGCGCAGCTTGTTGTGGATGACCCCGTGCGGGGTTCCGGTCCGCGCGGACCAGGCCGCGACGTTCTTGGCCAGCTCGGTGCGCAGGTCCATCAGCATCCGGTGGTCCGGGACCGCGGGCGCGTCGGGAACGGCGGAGGCCGCCGCAGCGCCCTGCGGGGCGCGCTTATTTTTGCGGCTGAGCTGCTCATGCTGGCGCTGCCGCAGCAGGGTCCCCACCTGATCGGCGTCCAGCAGGCCGGGGATGCCAAGGAAGTCGAGCTCGTCCTCGGACCCCACCTCGCCGCCGGTCCCGAACTCGCCGCCGTCGAACAGCACCCGGTCGAAGGAAGCCTGCGAGTCGAGCGCCTCGAACTTGCCCTTCATCAGGGTGTCGGAGGCCTTCTCCGCGCGGTTGGCCTCGTCCATCAGGGAGTCCTCGGGGTTGAACAGCCCGTCGGCGTCTTCCTTGTCCGGACGGTCCAGGGCGTGGTCCCGCTCGGCTTCCATCGAGTTCGCCAGCCCCATCAGTTGCGGGACGGAGGGCAGGAACACCGACGCCGTCTCCCCGCGCTTGCGGGCACGCACGAAGCGGCCCACGGCCTGGGCAAAGAACAGCGCAGTGGCGGTGGAGGTCGCGTAGACGCCCACCGAAAGCCTGGGGACGTCCACGCCTTCGGACACCATCCGGACGGCGACCATCCAGCGCTTGCCGCCGGCGGAGAACTCCTCGATCTTGTTCGAGGCCTTCGAATCGTCGGAGAGGATCACGGTGGGTGACTCGCCGGTGATTTTTTTCAACTGGCCGGCGTAGGCGCGCGCGTCGTCGTGGTCGGTGGCAATGACCAGGCCGCCAGCGTCGGGCACGCTGCGCCGGACCTCGCTGAGCCGCTTGTCGGCCCCGGCCAGCACGGCCGGGATCCACTCGCCGGTGGGGTTCAGCGCAGTGCGCCAGGCGTGGGCGGTGACGTCCTTGGTGACGGATGCCTCACCGAGCGAGGCCGCCATTTCTTCGCCCCCGCTGGTACGCCAGCGCATCTGGCCGGAGTAGGCCATGAACATCACCGGGCGGACCACGTGGTCGCGGAGGGCCTTGCCGTAGCCGTAGGTATAGTCGGCCTTGGAGCGGCGGATGCCGTCGCGGTCCTCGGCGTACTCGACGAACGGGATGGGGGATGTGTCCGAGCGGAACGGAGTCCCGGTCAGGGACAGGCGCCGGGTGGCCGGGTCGAAGGCCTCGCGCAGCCCGTCGCCCCAGGACAGCGCCTCGCCGCCGTGGTGGATTTCGTCGAGGATCACCAGCGTGCGCGCCGCCTCGGTTTTGGCCCGGTGCAGCATCGGCTTGCTGGCCACCTGCGCGTAGGTGACGGCGACGCCGACGAAGCCGCGTCCGTGCTGGCCGTCGGCGTTCTTG
The DNA here is from genome assembly GCF_040546245.1 of Arthrobacter sp. UYEF3. Classification (NCBI taxonomy): domain Bacteria; kingdom Bacillati; phylum Actinomycetota; class Actinomycetes; order Micrococcales; family Micrococcaceae; genus Arthrobacter; species Arthrobacter sp. UYEF3. Next base: position 157,203 of record NZ_JBEPNK010000001.1, on the reverse strand, counting down.
AAGTTGGGGTCGATGGCGATGCCGACCTTCGCGGCGGCGTCCGCCCACTGGCGCTTGAGGTGGTCCGTGGGGGCCACGATGGTCACCCGGTTGACCACCCCGGCGTCGATTAGCATGGAGGCGACCCGGAGGGCAAACGTCGTCTTGCCGGCGCCGGGTGTGGCGACCGCCAGGAAATCCTTGGGGTTGCCGCTGAAGTAGCTGTCCAGGGCTTCCTGCTGCCAGGCACGGAGCTTCGGTGCGGTTCCCCAGGCGGCCCGCTCGGGATAGGCGGGCGGCAGGACTGGTCCGCCGAAGAGTGTCTCGGTCACCTACGAGGCCTCCCGTCCGCACACGTGAGCCGGTTCCGGAGAAACCCAATTAAGCACAAAAACACCAATCTTTTCGGAAAAACCGGACATCAACGGTCCCGGACCCGGCCACGGGCCAACAGCGCCGGCCGGCGCCGGCAACGCAACGGAGCGGGCCGCCGCGGGAGAGTCCCTCTATTTGCCGGAGTCCCCGCCGTCGCCACCCGGGCGCAGGCCTTCGTAGACCTCTTTGCATTCGGGGCAGACCGGGAACTTCTTCGGGTCGCGGCCGGGCGTCCACACCTTGCCGCAAAGGGCAATCACTGGTTCCCCGGACAGGGCGGATTCCATGATCTTTTCCTTGCGTACGTAGTGCGAGAAGCGCTCCCGGTCGCCCGGTTCCACTTCCTGGCGCACTTCCTCGCGCTCAATGGTTGCCGTCGACGTCCCGGCTCCGGAGAGCTCCCGCATCGGGTCGTTTTCCAAGGGGTTTTCCACGGCACTCGTCATAGGATCCGTCATGCTGGTCATGACATCCATCTTAGCCGCTGGTACTGACCTCATTGCGACGGCGGGGTCGTTACAGGCCCTGCCAGCCCGGTTTTCCCTCGTAGCTGTGCCGGTAGTAGTCGGCGAGGCGCAGCGAGGAAGCCGCGGCCTCGTCCAGCAGGAGCGTGACGTGCGGGTGTAGCTGAAGGACCGATGCCGGGCAGATCGCGGCCACCGGTCCCTCGGCAAGGTCGCGAACGGCCTGCGCCTTCTGCGCCCCGGCGGCGAGCAGGATCACGTGCCGGGATTCCAGAATGGTGCCCAGGCCCTGGGTAAGGACATGGTGGGGCACCTCCGCCTGGCTGCCGAAAAAGCGGGCGTTGTCCCGCCGAGTCTGCTCCAGCAGGGTCTTGATCCGGGTACGGGAGGCCAGGGACGATCCCGGCTCGTTGAAGCCGATGTGGCCGTCCGTGCCCACCCCCAGCAGCTGCAAATCCACTCCCCCGGCCGCGCCGATGGCGTCCTCGAAAGCCCGGCAGGCGGCGGGAATATCGGCGGCCTGCCCGTCGGGTCCGAGGACGTGGGACTGGCTGATGTTCACGCGGCCGGTGAAGTCGCGCCGGATGACTTCACGGTAGGACTCCGGATGGTCGGCGGGCAGCCCGACGTACTCATCCAGCGTGAAAGCCCGGGCACGGCTGAAGTCGAGGGCGCCGCGTTCGTACCGGCGCACCAGCTCCTCGTATACGGGCAGCGGCGAGGATCCGGTGGCCAGGCCCAGGACGGCTTCGGGTTTGCTCCGCAACAGGGCCTCGACCGCGTCGGCGGCGAGGGCGGCGATTGGCCTGCTGCCCGGAAGGATGACAATTTCCATGGTCCCTGCCTTCGTTGTGTCGGCCCGCATCCTTGGAGGCCGGGCGTGCGGCGGGCGCGGTCGGCGCCGGACGCCGCCGCCTACCGGCAGGCTATCCCACTCCGGCTGTCGCAGCCCGGGCCGTCAGGCCCGGTCAGCGGTTCACAGCCAGCTGCGCGAGCAGTTCCGGCCCGCGCGCGTCCAACCACCTGCCGCCGAGACTCACACCGGCGACGAACAGGACCACACCAAGGACCGGGCCCAGGGCAAGGCAAATCCAGCCCGGCACCGCGCTGCCGCCCGCGAGCTGCAGGGCCACGAGGGCCAGCTCCGGGCTCACGAGAACCAGCAGGACCGCCATCCCGCCGAACTGCACGGCCAGGGTCTGCGCCACGTTGCCCGGGGGCTTCTTGAACGGGCTGTCGCCGGGCAGCGGCACAGGCATGCTGTAACGTGCCGAGACCACCGAGGACAGGCCCAACCCGGTGAAGAGCGCGCCCAGGGACAGGCCCAGGATGCCGGGCAGCAGCGTCCAGCCGCCGCTGATGAACATCGGGACGACGCTGAACAGCAGCACAACCGGCAGCGCGAAGACCAGGCAGGCCAAGGCCCGGCCGAGCCTGTCGTGGATGCCGCGCACCCCGGCAGAGACGTGCAGCGCAAAGGCCGTGCTGTCGTAGGAGACGTCCGAGGAAATGGACCAGGCGAGCAGGAAGGCCGTCAGCGGCCCGACGAACTGCAGGAGCCCGTAGAATCCGGACTGGCTGGCCTGGAACCACAGCAGCACCGGCAGCAGCGGCACCACCACAAGCGCCGCGGCGTAGCGCGGATCGCGCAGCCAGTAGCTCAGTGAGCGGGCAATAATTGCCCCGGTGGGGGTGGCCGGGACAACCCCGAACAGCCCCAGGCCCGAGGTCTTCTTCTTTGCGGTGCCCGCGTAGGGCGGTGTGACGAGCGCGCGCTGCAGCAGCACCTTCCAGCACAGTGCGAGCGCGGCCAGGCTGGCAAGAGCAATCAGCAGCTTGACCATGGCGGGCCCGTAGTGGCCGGCGGCGAACTCACCGCCGAGCGCCCACGCGGCTCCGGCCGGCGTCCACTCCAGGAACCGCCCCAGATCCGCCACGAACCCGGCGGAACCCGCGATCCCGCGGGCAACGCCGGCCACGATCGGCCCCATCAGCACCAGCGGGATCAGAAAGGCGATGGCGCTGACGTCCTTGAAACGCCGGGAACTGGCCAGGCCGACGGTACCGGCAGTCACCACCCTGGCAAGCACCACGCAGGTGAGCGCCCCGAGGACCGCGCCTACCAGGGCCCCGAATGCGCCAAGGACGCTTCGCGACCAGGTGCCGACGGTGGCCAGCGCCACCAGCGACGTCGCCGCCCCGGGTACGCCGATCAGGCCGGCCAGGGCCAGGCCCAACAGCATCTGCGGCATCGGCACGGCGAAGGTCGCGAACCGGGCCGGATCCAGCGTCATGTCGGCCGCGGAGGCCACAATCGGGATGACCGCCCAGCCCAGCACCGCGGCCGCGCCGCCCAGCACCACCACGGTCTGCGCCGTCGCCACGTCGGCCTGGCGCAGCAGCAACAGTCCGGCGATGCCGATCCCCACGACGCCGAGTGCGTACAGCGCCCCGATGCCGAGGCCCGCCAGTTGCCAGGGGCTGCGCCGGAGGCCGTTGCGCAGCAGGGTGAGCTTGAGCCTTAGAAGGTGCGCAACCATTCCAGCCCTTCCGCGTGGCTGCGGCCGCCCACCAGCTGGACGAAGCGGTCCTCAAGCGACTCGCCGGCGCGCACCTGGTCGACGGTTCCGGCGGCCAGCACCCGGCCCGCGGCGACGACGGCGACGTGGTCACACATCCGCTGGACGAGGTCCATGACGTGGCTGGAGACGATGACAGTGCCGCCGGAGGCTACATAGCGTTCCAGGATGTCCCGGATATTGGCGGCCGAGACGGGGTCGACCGATTCGAACGGCTCATCCAGCACCAGGAGCCTGGGCGCGTGGATCAGCGCCGACGCGAGCGCGATCTTCTTCGTCATGCCGGCGGAATAGTCCACCACCAGCGTCCCGGCGTCCTGGCTGAGGTCCAGGGCCGCGAGCAGCTCGGCGACCCGGGACACCACGACCGCCTTGTCCATGCCACGCAGCAGGCCCGCGTAGCTGACCAGCTGTTCGCCGGTGAGACGGTCGAAGAGCCGGACCCCGTCCGGCAGCACGCCCATCAACTTCTTGGCCTCCAGGGGATGCTGCCAGACATCCACGCCGTGGACCAGTGCGGTGCCGAAATCCGGCCGCAGCAGCCCGGTTACCATCGACAAGGTGGTGGTTTTACCGGCACCGTTGGGGCCGACGATCCCGTAGAAGGAGCCGGCCGGAACGACGAGGCTGATGCCGTCGACGGCGATCTTCGTGCCGAAGCGTTTGGCTAGTCCGCGCAGGGCCAGCGCCGGGACCGGCGGGGCAGGGTCAGCCGGACTGGCCGGCGCCGCAGCGACGGGCGGTTGCAGGTGCTCGAAAGTCATATCGATAGACTAACCGCCGCCGACTGCGGACGGCGCCGTCCGGACGGGGTAGTTTAGGCCCTGATCCCTGCGGACGGCCGCGGGGCTAAAACGTGTGCCGCGGGACGGCCCGCTCGTACTGCGGCGGCCACGCCAGTTCATGGCCCAGCTCGAACGCCGCGCGCAGCCACCAGTGTGGATCGCGCAGCGCGGCGCGGGCAATGAAGACGCCGTCCGCCTGCCCGGTGGCGACGGCGTGCTCGGCCTGGCCCGCGGAGGTCAGCAGCCCCACGGTACCGGTCCGGATTCCGGCCTCGCGCCGGATCCGGGCGCTGAATCCGGTCTGATACCCGGGGCCGATCGGGATCGACTGGTGCGCCACCGCCCCGCCGCTGGAGACGTCCACGAGGTCCACACCGTGTTCGGCGGCCGCACTTGCCAGCCGCACCGAAGCCTCGACGTCGATGCCGCCTTCGGCCCAGTCGGAAGCGGAGATCCGCAGCAGCAACGGCATCGAGTCGGGAATGACGTCCCGAACGGCGTCGAGGACTGCCAGCGTCAGCCGGTTGCGGCCGTCCTCGTCCCCGCCCCACCCGTCGGTGCGGTCGTTGACCCGCGGGCTCTGGAACTGGTGCAGCAGGTAGCCGTGGGCGCCGTGGATCTCGATCGTGTCGAAGCCCGCGCCGACGGCGCGCACGGCGGCGGCGGCGAAGTCGGCAATCACGCCGTCGATCTCATCCTCGGTCATGGCCGACGGCGGCGCGTAGCCGTCGAAGGCGCCCGAACCTGGCCCCACGGTGTCCCAGCCGCCGTCGGAGCCAGGCACCGTGCCGCTCTTGCCGGAGAACGGCCAGTAGGAGGACGCCTTGCGCCCTGCGTGTGCCAGCTGGGTGCCGATCTTGGCATTGGCGGAGCCGTGCCGGTGCACGAAGGAGACGATCCGCTCCCACGCTTCGGCCTGTGCATCGTTGTAGAGGCCGGTGTCCCGGGGGCTGATCCGGCCCACGGGGTTGACGGCGGCTGCCTCGGTCAGCATGAGGGCTGCTCCCCCGGTTGCGAAGGACCCGAGGTGCATCAGGTGCCAGTCGTTGGGCACTGCCTCGCCGGTCTCCGGCCCGCAGCTGTACTGGCACATCGGGGACACCCAGCCGCGGTGCTCCAGCCTCAGCGCACGCAGCTCCAACGGAGCGAACAGCGCCGAGCCCATTAGAACAGCACCCGCGCGAGGTTTTGCCGGGCCTTGGCGACACGCTCGTCGGAGGTTCCCACCACGTCAAAGAGCTCCAACAGGCGGACCCGGGCAGTTTCACGCTCCGGCCCGAAGTTCCGCCCGATGAACGTCACGATCCGGCCGAGGCCGTCCTCGACGTGGCCGCCGGCAACGTCCACGTCGGCGACGGCTAGCTGGGCATCGAGGTTGTCCGGTTCCTGGGCGGCACGGCCGCGGACGGCATCCGTTTCTGCGGCGGACAGGGCCTGGAGGCGGCCCATCAGCTCCACCTGCGACAGCCCGGCCTTCGCCTCGGCGTCGGCCGGCATTTCCGTCAGCGCCTGCCGGTAGGCAGCGGCGGCGCCGGCATAGTCGCCGGCCTCGATGGCGTCGAACGCCTTCTGGTGCAGCGGCGGCAGCGGCGGAACCTCGGCCTCAGCCTCAGCCTCAGCCGAGCCTGGCCCGCCGGCTCCGAGCCGGCCAGTCACGCCGTTGGAGGCGGCCAACTTCAGGAGTTCATCGAAGAGGCTCCGGACCTGCTGCTCTTCGGCGCCGCCCTGGAACAGCGGCACGGGCTGGCCCTTGACCACGGCGACGGCGGTTGGAACGGCCTGGACCTGGAACGCCTGCGCGAGCTGGGGGAAAGCCTCAATATCGGCCGCACCAAGGACCAGCCGACCGTCGTAACTGTCGACGATCCGCTCAAGCACGTCGACGAGCTCCGCGGAGCCCGGCGAGTAGCCGGCCCAGAGGGCGATAACCACCGGGACCTGCGCAGAAAGATCCACCAGCTCCTGGAAGTTCGCCTCGGTGACGTCCACCCGCAGCGGCGCGCCTGCCATTTTCTGGTCTGCAGCGCCGTCGGCAGCCTCCCCTGCAGCCGGGCCGGCAGCAGGGGGCCGGCCGGCACCCGCACCGCCGGCGGGCGGCGCGGGTCGCTGTTTCAGCGAGGAAAGGTCGACGGCGCCCCTCAGGTTGAGCGGGTTGGCGGCGGCCGGAGGGACCGGGCGGGAAGCTGGCGAAGTCATAGCCCCACTCTATCCACTACGCCGCGCCCACGGGCCTATTTGAAGCTTGCCCCCACCAAACCGCGGGTGGCCGCCACCAGCTTCATCGGATCCTTGGAACCGGCCGGCGGCACGTAGACCGCGACGGATTCGGCATAGTTCAGGACCATGCCCGTGGTCGTTTCCTTGCCTCCGGCCAGGGCGGCAGCATCGTCTCCGATGGTGAGCTTGTCACCGGGGTTCTTCGGGGTGCCGTCAAGGCCGAAGTTCAGCCGGCCCAACACCAGCGCACCGCCGTCGGCGGTGCGGAACACCACGGTGTTCTCCGGCACAACCTTGTGGCTGAAGGCGAAGTTGCCGTTCGCGCCGGACTTCACGACGTCGTTCTGGTAGGCCAGGGTGTCCGCGATGTACGGCGAGGACTGTCCTTCGGTGAGCTTGTCCTTGAAGGTCGACTCGGCGGTGGTCAGGCGGTCCCCCAGCCCGGCGAGTGCCTCCTCGCCGCTGTACAGCAGCCCGGACTTGTCCGCGGCGGCGAGCGTATCGGTGCCGCCGCGGTTGATACCCGGGAAGGTGGTGCCCGGCTGCAGCGGGGTGGCGCCGACCAGCTTGTAGTTCTCCCGCGGGGAGGCCTGCACGAGGGTAAGCAGTTGCGGGACGACGTTGCCGTCACCCTGCGTCACGGCCAGCACTGACCGCGGCCATTCGCGCTTGCTGCTGACCACGGTGGTCAGCAGCTTCGTGGCCCGGACCGGCATCCGCGGCTCGTAGCTGCCCACCTGGGACCGGATCTTGTAGTTCTGCGTGCGCACGTCCAGCTCCGTCGCCGCCACGCGCTGGGCCAGCTTGGCGGCGTCCTTGGCCGCGTCACCGGCATCGACTGCGCTGGCGACCTGCTCAAGGATGCGGCGGAATTGGGCATCCAGCAGGACCGGGGCCTGGGCACCCGGGGCGGGGGCACCCGTGGCGGCGGCCGCAGAGGAACCGCTCGGCGACGGCGTCTGGCTGGCCTGCGCCGCGACTCCCGTGCCGGCGACCGCGGCGGCAGTCAGCAGCGCAACGGCGGTGCCGGCGGCCCGCCGGACGGCGGAACCGGCGGCAACGCGTTCAGCGCTGCCCTTCGGCGCCGGCGCCCCGCCCGGCGCCCCGCCGGTCTCACCTGTCGCGGCGCCGGCGTCGGTACCGGCACTGCGGGCTTTGGACCGCGTCATGGCCTGGGCCCGGGCGCGACGGGCAAACGGGCTGCCCTTCCGGCTGCCGCCCTGGCCGTCGCCGGAATCGTCGTCGTCCGCGTTGCCGGTCCTGGGCTTGATCACCAGCAGGGCTGCGCCGGCCAGGATCAGCAGTGCGCCCAGCACCATGAATGGAATGGCCCACGGGGTGGAGGTGTCGTTGGGGAATGTCATCGAAATAGCCGAGGGGGCCGGCTTGGTCCCGTCGGCAGCAAGCAGCAGGGACCAGTCGCCGTCCGCCGGCGGCGTCCAGTTGTAGGTCAGCTCGCCGTTGGCGTTCTCCGTCGTTACCCACAGGTCCGAGCCTGCCGGGGAGGGAGCCGCGGCTTCGCCGTCGGAGTGGTCGAGTTGCAGCATTTTGCCGTCCCCGGAAACACCGGAAACGGTGTTGTGGGCGGTCTTACCGACCCACGCTGCAACGTCGTCCGGCCGTCCGGCGGCCAGCATGAAGCTGCCCTCCCCCTTGACGTCGATCTTCACTGTGCCGCCGTGCAGGGTCCGCAGTTTACCGTCGAAGACGGTCAACGGTGTGGCGGTCCCGCCGGCGGGCGCGCTGGCGGTAACGGTCTCAGGCGGAGCCCAAACCGTTGTCTGGCCGATTCCGGCCAGCAATGTCAGGAGGCCGAGCATCATTAGTGCAACGGCAGTCTTGAAACGCAAAATATTACCCATCATCAGCGGACACGTAGTTTTAAGGGTAACCGTTTTGTTACCTCCGAGTCAGATCGGTGGCGTGGTCAAACCCTGCCGACCTCCTGCCGGGGCGTTCCCGGGTCCGCCAATCCGCCAGCTGGCAAGCCTGCTGATAGTGTTTGCGGTGATCGTCACACCCCTGCCCGCATCCGCGGATCTGCCGGGAAGTACCAGACAAAAAGGGCTCTAAACGCAGTGACTGAACCAGCGGTTCCGACCCCCACAGAATACCCAGCCAGCCAGGAACCCGTTAGCCAGCCACGCGGCCCGCAGGAGCCGGCCCCGCAGCTATCGACCCCGCGTGCGGCCGTCGCCGGCTTCCTCATCTCGATGGCCCGGCGCCTGCGCCAGCCGCTGCCCGGGGCCCAGCCGCGGTTGCGGTTCGAGATGCCGCCGGAACAGGAAGAGGACGACGCCGGACTCGACGTCGAGGGCACGGCACGCTTCGGCAGTCCCGGACCCCGGTTGTCGTCCCAGCACCCGCTGTACGTCGGTTTTATGGGCACCGTCGGTGTCGGCGCCGCCCTGCTGGTCTACTGGATCGGCTCAAACACCACGCAGCTGCTGCTCTGGATCGTCACGGCCCTGTTCATTGCGCTCGGCCTGGACCCGGTGGTGCGCTGGCTCGAAGGCAAGAAGGTCCCGCGGCCGGCCGGTATTGTCATCTCCGTGGCCGTCCTGGCCGGGGTCATTGCGGGTTTCTTCGCCACCCTGATCCCCACGATCGTCCAGCAGGTGACCCAGATCGTGCAGGAGGCGCCGCGCTGGATCCAGGATTTCATCGCCTCGGACTTTTTCCACACCCTCGACAACCAGTTCGGTGTGCGCGACCGGGTCAGCCAGGAACTCGCGAAGTTCGTCAATAACCCGGAGGCCATGAGCGGCATCTTCGGCGGCGTCGTCGGCTTCGGCTCCACCGTGGCCAACGGCCTGTTCGGTGCACTGATCGTCCTTGTCCTGAGCCTTTATTTCCTCTCGGCCATGCCGGCCATGAAGCGGTGGGGCTACCGGCTGGCGCCGCGCTCACGCCGGGGACGGGTCGAGGCGCTGTCCGAGGAGATCACCGGCTCCGTGGGCAACTACGTCATCGGCCAGGTCTGCGTCGCATTGCTGAACGCCACCTTTGCCTTCATAGTGATGTCGATTGTGGGTGTCCCGTTCGCCGTGCTGCTGGCGTTCGTCGTGGCCCTGCTCGCGTTCATCCCGCTGGTCGGCGGAATGATCGCCGGCGTCCTGGTCACGCTGATCTCGCTGACGGCGGGCTGGCAGACGGCCGCTGTCTACGCGATCTGCTATTTCGCCTACCTCCAGTTCGAGGCCTACTTCATCTCTCCGCGCATCATGCAGAAGGCCGTCGCGGTGCCCGGCGCGGTCGCCGTGATCTCGGTCATCGCCGGCGGCAGCCTGCTCGGAGTGCTCGGCGCCCTGATCGCCATCCCCACGGCCGCGGCGACCATGCTGCTGGTCAAGGAAATCTTCATCGCGCGCCAGGACAAGCACTAGTCACACGCTTTGTACGGGCCCGCCGCCCTGGTCAGGCGGGCGCGTGACGCGTGCGCGTCACGAGTGCGCGCTGGCGACCGGGCCGTCCCACGTTTCCGGCAAGGCCGGCGCGCCGCCTCCGCGCGGCGTGACCTCGGCGACAATCTCGTTGAGGACCCGGCCTGCGTACTTCTCCCCCACCCACAGGTGCTTGGCGCCGTCGACCCCCACAAGCTCGGCGTGCGGCACCAGGCTGAAGCGTTCCGCGGCGGCGTCCGGCTGCAGGTAGTCGTCGTGTTCGGGGACCAGCACCTTCAGCGGTTTGCCCGCGGCGGCCCATTCCTTGAGATGGACATCGGTGGCCCGGTGCAGCGGCGGCGAGAGCAGGATGGCGCCTTCGATCGCGGAGGCAACGGGTTCGGTGGCGCCGTACATCAGGGCAAGCTCGGTCCCGAAGGACCAGCCCACCAGCCAGCGGTTGGGGAGACCGCGCTCGACGGCGAAACGGACCGCCGCCTCGACGTCGAGCCGCTCACCGATGCCTTCCTCGAAGGAGCCTTGGCTGGTGCCGCGCGGGGAGGCGGTCCCCCGGGTGTTGAACCGGAGCACCGCGACGCCGGCAAGGGCGGGCAGCCGGTAGGAGGCCTTGCGGAACACATGGGAGTCCATGAATCCGCCGTGCGTGGGCAGCGGATGCAGCGTGATCAGGGTTGCCTTGATCACGCCGGACTCCGGGACGGCCAGCTCGCCGACCAGCCGGTGCCCGTCCTCGGTCCGGAGTTCCACATTCTCGCGGTGCGCCGGAAGCACCGTGGAGGCACGGATAGCGGTGGGCGCGGAAGGCTGGCTGAACAGGTAGGACGCCGGGTCAAAAGTCATGCCCTCCAGCTTAGCGACACAGCGGGGAACGGTTCAGCGGTACCGGTAGCTGCGCGAGGTCCAGCAGTTGGAGTGCCAGTGCCGCCGCTCGGCCAAACCCGCGGCGGCCCCGTAGATGTGGTCCTCTGACCAGACCACCAGGTGCGCGGTGCCGGGCGTGACGGCGGTGAAGCAGCCCGGGCAGACATAGGTTTTCCCGGCCCGGCTGGCAGAGATCGAGCGGACCATCCATTCGCCGTCGGGAGCACTCTCCCGCCGCGCGATCCCGGTGCGGGCGCGTTCCAGGTCCAGCTCGGCCGCGGGTCCTGCGGCGTGTTTGCCGCCTGCCGCCCGTCCGGTACCCTTACCGGCGGATGCCTTCCCGGCGGCGGCATTTGCCGACGCGGCTCGGCGGGGACGGTTGGAACGGGGCATGGTTCCATTCTGCCCCAGCCCGGACGCTCCCTGCCCATCGACGGCGCACCAGCAGCGCGTCGGCAGCCCGCCGACGGGCCGCCGGGGACCGTGCAGCGCCGGCGGTGGCGGTAGTGTTGACCGGGTGCGTTTAGTCATAGCCCGTTGCTCCGTTGATTATGTCGGCCGGCTCAAAGCCCATCTTCCGCTCGCCACCCGGCTCTTGCTCGTCAAAGCCGACGGTTCGGTGCTGATCCATTCGGACGGCGGTTCCTATAAGCCGCTGAACTGGATGAGCCCCCCGGCCAGCCTCCGCGTCTCTACCCCTGACGAGGTCGACGTCGAAGTCGGGGTCGTCGAACAGTGGACCGTGCAGTCCGCGAAGACCGACGACCGGCTGATCATCAACATCCACGAGCAGCTGCACGACACTTCGCACGAGCTGGGCCGGGACCCGGGACTGATCAAGGACGGCGTGGAGGCCGATCTGCAGCGGCTGCTCGCCGACCAGATCGAAACCCTCGGCGCCGGCTTCTCGCTGATCCGCCGCGAGTACTTCACCGCGATCGGCCCGGTGGACATCCTGGCCCGCGACGCCGACGGCGTCACAGTCGCCATCGAGCTGAAGCGGCGTGGCGACATCGACGGCGTCGAGCAGCTCACCCGTTACCTCGAACTCCTCAACCGCGACCCGCTGCTGGCCCCCGTGCGGGGCATTTTCGCTGCCCAGCAGATCAAGCCGCAGGCGAAGGTGCTCGCGATCGACCGCGGCATTTCCTGCGTCACCCTGGACTACGACGCCATGCGCGGCGTTGACGATAGCGAGTCGCGGCTTTTCTAACGGCAGCGGGCCACGACCTTAGCGCGCAATGCGCGGCGGAGAATGGCAGGTACGGCCGCCCATTCCGCTGACGCAAAGTCGTTAACGCACGCTTTGCATAAAATTTCCGGAATTATCCGCCGGCGCCGTTGACCTAACGGAAGTCCCATGGAATTCTTGTATCAGTCTTTGTGTAGGTGTTTTTCATGCTCGCAAGACATGTTGCGAGCGCGAAGCTCCTGCCGCCAAGGCCCGGTTGTTCCGGGCGGAAGCCAAGGTTCTTCTCGCAGAGTGACCAAGCCCGGCGCAAAGTGCGTCGGACTTATTCAAGATCAATGATGAGGAGAATTTAATGGCACAGGGAACCGTAAAGTGGTTCAACGCTGAAAAGGGCTTCGGCTTCATCACTCCGGATGACTCCGATGGCGATGTCTTCGTTCACTACTCCGAGATCCAGACCGGCGGCTTCAAGACCCTCGACGAGAACCAGCGCGTTCAGTTCGAGATCGGCCAGGGCGCCAAGGGCCCCCAGGCCACCGGCGTCACGCTGGTCTAGGCTCACCCGGCGGGGCTGCCTCCGGCGCACCCCGCTCCATAAATGATCCCCGGCTATATTGCCGGGGATCATTTATTTGCTTCGGTTTAGTCCGGCCGCCGGCAATTGTCTTAGCGGACGAGCGTCCGCAGTAGCCGGGCGCTCTGGCGCACCGAAAGGTCGGGAAGGTACGCCCGGCTCAGGGCACGGCCGATCGCCGGCAGTTGCAGCGGGTCCTGGTAGTACAGAAATAAGGTGCGGTATTCCGGTTTGAACCGCGATTTGAACGCGGCCAGCGAGCGGAATCCGTACACCGGTTCCAGGGCCCGGGCCACCACGTCCAGAATTCCGGCCAGTCCTTCGGCCGGCTTTGCATCGTCCCCGGATTCCTCCCCCAATTCCTCCGTGGCCAGCGGCGAGCCCGAAAGCGAAATGGCTTCCACGGAATTGCGCAACTCCAGCACGGCCGAGGCAATCAGGAATTCCATCACTCCCGGAAAAGCATCGGTGCGCCGGCGCATGAAGTCCAGCGTCCAGCTGACCAGGACCCCCCGGTTGTACACCGGCAGCCAGCTGGTGACACCCTGCACGCGGCCGTCAACGTCCACGGCGAGGCAGCACTGCACCTCGCGGTCGGCCAGCTCGTCCAGGCCGCCCAGGGTGAACCCCATTTCCGGGACGGACTTACGCGCCGCCCACTCTTCGGAGAGTTCACTCAGCTGGGCGCGAAGTGAAGGGGACAAATCGGCGTAGCGGCTCCAGACGGGGTGCACCCCGGTCTTGGCGGCGCGGTTCAGCGCCGTACGCACGTTCTGCCATTCCTTGCCCTTGAACGTGAGCTCGCGGAGGCCGAGCCGGGTCTCCTGCGCCACGGCGAGCCTGCGGTAGCCGCGCGCCTGAAGCATGGGCCACAGCTCGTCAGTGCAGGAATAGAAGCAGGGGATGAGGGCGTGTTCGGCGCAATAGTCCAGGAACTGCGCCGCCGTCTGTTCGCACTGCTCCGCCGGACCGAGCGGACCGGCCAGCGTCAACGCCACGTTCCCGTGCTGCTGGTACGCCACGGCTCCGCGTTGCCCCGGACTGAACCAGTATTTATTCGGCTCCCAGAGTGCCATCCAGGACAGGCTGTCGCCGCCCTGCCGGATCAACCGACGCACCACGTCCCGGTCCCCGATTCCGGCGTCGGTGCCGTGGGACCGGCGCAGCAGCACGAGCCACACACCGGCCAGCGCAACCACCCAGAAGACGACCCCCGAGTAGGCGAACAGGAAAGCTTCGACGGCGTTGCGGTGCTGGAAGACGCGGTTGTAGGCGCTGGGAATGGGCAGGGGCAGGTACTGCCGGGCCAGTTCCGCGGCGAGGCCCAGCCAGCCGCCGTCGCGGTCCAGCCCGCCGGCGGCTAACCATGCCCCGGCGTAGCCGCCTGCGAGCCCCAGGAATGTCCCCCCGACTCCAAGGCCCAGGATGCGGCGGGCCTTGCGCGTGGTTTCCACCCGGAACAGATGCCGGTTGGCAGCGAGAAGCAGCACCAGCGCCAGCGGGACGGCCACCAGAGGCAGGACGTGGACAAAGCCGGACCCCATGAGCGCAGTGTGCGGCCGGTTGGGGTAGTGCGGGATCCTGGCAAACAACGCCAGGTAGACGGTGGCCAGAGCGGTGACCGCCAGCTGGACCAGGACGGCGATGCGCAGCGCAAGCTGCCGTCCGTGCCGCATGCCATCGGCACAAATTAGCAGCAGCACCACGGGAACCACGGCCAGCACCAGACCCAGCGGGCCGGCGAAGCCCGAACGACCGGCTTCCAGGCAGTTCACGTCAACGGTGCCCCCACAGTTCTGCTCCAGCTGTGTCAAGGTGGGCAGCGGATTCAGTACAACGTCGCGCAGCAGCGCCAGCGGCCCGGTGGGAGTCCGCACGGTAGCCGTGAGGATCGGACCGACGGCGAAGATCGCCACGGTCAGGGCCAGCAGGTTGCGGGTTTCCCGGCCGGTGGAGCGGTGCCTGTGCAGGGTTCCCTTGTCCCCCTGCAGCCACCAGCCCGCCACCAACCCGATCAGGGCGCCGGCCAGGCCCGCAACGGTTTCCGGATGGCCCACGTAGAGCACCAGCAACAAGGCGGCAGAAACCACGGCGGTCCGCAAGCGCCGCTGCCACAGCGTGGGCAACAGCCCGCAAGCCGCCAGCACGGCCGCAAGGATGGCCGCATAGGGCCCAATCAGCGGGGCGTCCACCATCAGGCCCAGCCAGCCGTCGCCGGCGTAGCGGGCAAGCTGGGTGACGAGCAGGAACAGCGATACGGCACCAAACTGGCCCGCGAAGAAGAACACCGCGGCGCGCAGCGAGCCGAGCTGCCGTTCTGCGGCCCCCAGCAGTGCCACGATCATGAAGGAGGCGGCCAGATAGGCCAGCGGGTTGGTCGCGAAGAACAGCGACGTGAACATCGTCCACCACCGGCCGGCTTGCAGTCCCTGGGCGCTGACGGAGGCCACCTCGAGCAGCGACTCGGGCGGACCGTTCAGGAAGCTTCCGGTGGCCGCCGCCGTGAACAGAAAGGCTACGAGCACGGACAGCGTGAACGGAAGATGCCGGAACTGGGTCCAGATACCGCGCAGGCCCGTCATGGCTTGATCCCCCAGCGTGCCGCTAGAAAGTCCAGACCGCCCGGCAGCCCACGGGACGCGGTCTCCCAGGAGTGGCCGGCGTTGGGAATCCGGTGGACTTCGACCGTGAAGCCTGCAGCCCGGGCGGCCCCGGAGAGCAGCGCCATGTACTGAACAAACTCCGGGTCCCGTTCGCCGGCACCAAAGTAGATGGCCTTGCCGTCGAAGCGGCGTTCCTTCATAACGCCCAGCGGCGTCAGCCGATCGAAAGCGGCGGTGTCGCCGCCGAAAGATGCGTCAATGGTCTTGTGCCGCTCCTTGGCGATGGCGGGCTCCTTCTCGCTCGAGAATGCTAGCGCCGCACTGTAGATATCGGGATGCCGGGTCACCATTTGCATCGCGCAGGTGGCACCGAAGGAAAAGCCGCCGGCCGCCCACTGCCGGGGGTCCGGGTCGACGTCGACGGTGGCACGGATCCAGGCCGGCACGTCCTGGGCCAGGAAAGTATCCGCCTGCGCGATCCGGCTGTCCATGCACAGCGTGTTGCCGGACGGTGTGCCGTTGGGGTCCACTACAACCACTACCGGCGAGACGCCGCCGTGGCCGGAGGCGAAGCGGTCCAGCCGGCTCCGCAAGGCGCCCCCCGTGAGCCAGTCCGCGGGGCTTCCCGGCTGGCCGGAGAAGAGCACCAGCACCGGAAGGGCCGGCCGCGGCGAACTTTGGTAGGCCGGCGGTAGATAGATGTAGGCGTCCCGGCTGCGGAAGCCGGAGACCGTTCCGGGGATGGCAGCCTTCCGGATGATCCCGTCCGCCGGCAGGCCTGCCGGCGGCGCCCAGTCGGACAGGCTGACCGTAGCGCTCTCCCCCGGCTGGCGCTTAAGCGCGTCCTCGAGGACAGGGATCCGTGCGACGGCGGTACCGGTCAGATCGCTCACCGTATGGTTCAGCCCGAAGTAGGCGTTGACCTGCACTGCGGACAACGCCACCACACCCAACAGTGCCGCGGATGCCGCGGCGGTCGATCGGACCCGGTGCAGTACCGGTAGCGTGGGGCGGGGGATGCTCGCAAGAAAAGGCCGCCGTCCCCAAATGCCATGCAGCCGGAGCAACCACAGCAGCAGGGCGGCGACAGCCGGAACGCTCCAAACGAGGGTCTCCCACGGGAGCTCCTCGGGGAAGGCCAGTAAGACGTAGATCAGCAGCAGGTGGGTGCCTGCCACCAGGGCTGCCGCGAGCATGAGCGCAGCGGCGATCACCACGGCGGAGGCACTGATCGTATGACGCCGCCCGCTCCGCCACAGCAGATATGCCAGACCGGCCACGCCCGCCGCCCACGCGATCCATAGCACCGGACCGTCGGCCAGCCGGATGTCCTCGATGAAGTCCACCGGGGCTAGCGCCAGGTGCCGACGCCGATGACCGGACCGGCCTCGAGCCAGGAGGAGAGCCCGGTGTAGGCGTCGAACCTCATGGCAAGCAGGACATCCAGGCCCTCATAGCGCAGCTCTACGATCACGGTCTCGGGCGGCACCCGGACCAGTTCGGTTTCGGTGGGTTGACGGCGGCCGATCAGCTCGAGCGAGCTGCGGCGGAAAGTGTGCTTCGGCCGCACGCTCAGCGAGGCGAGCCGGAACCACTCAAGATCGTTGTCCTGATAACGACAAACCCCCATCTGCCAGCTGTTTCCAGCCACGCAGATGGAGGCGTCCACCGTGCCAAGGGCACGCCGCAGATTGAAGCGGCGCACCCCGGCAAGGCACAGTGTAAAGACCAGCAACGCGAAGACCGTTGCCAGAACGATGAACGGGAAACCGATGACGTTCATCAAGGTAGGACTAGCGGATCCCCGCAGTAGCCGCGTCACCCATTTGGGCGTTGTCAGCAACAATGACGACCCTGTTGTTGTCGACGGAGAAGAACCCGCCGTCGACGACTACAGCAATACGGTCACCGGACACCGGCTCGATCGCCAGCTCACCTTCGGCCAGAATCGCCAGCAGGGGCGAGTGGCCGGGCAGGATTCCGATTTCACCATCGCTGGTGCGGGCCTTGACCATGGTGGCCGCTCCGGACCACACGAAGTGGTCCGCTGCGACAATCTCAACCTCAAGTTCAGCCATGTTACTTGGTCTGTTCCTGGATCTTGGCCCACTGGCGCTCAACGTCATCCAGGCCGCCGACGTTGAAGAACGCCTGCTCTGCGATGTGGTCGAGGTCGCCGTCGCAGATCGCGGTGAAGCCTTCCACGGTGTCCTTGATGGACACGGTGGAGCCTTCGACGCCGGTGAACTGCTTTGCGGTGTAGGTGTTCTGCGAGAGGAACTGCTGGATACGGCGTGCACGCGACACGACGATCTTGTCTTCTTCGGAGAGCTCATCGACCCCGAGGATGGCGATGATGTCCTGGAGTTCCTTGTTCTTCTGCAGGATCTGCTTGACGCGCACGGCCGTGTTGTAGTGGTCGTGCCCGATGTACTGCGGATCCAGGATGCGGGACGTCGAGGACAGTGGGTCAACGGCCGGGTACAGACCACGGGAAGCGATTTCACGGGAAAGTTCCGTGGTCGCGTCGAGGTGTGCGAAGGTCGTGGCCGGGGCCGGATCGGTGTAGTCATCCGCGGGAACGTAGATGGCCTGCATCGAGGTGATGGAGTGGCCCTTGGTGGACGTGATGCGCTCCTGCAGGAGGCCCATCTCGTCGGCCAGGTTGGGCTGGTAGCCCACGGCCGAAGGCATGCGGCCGAGGAGGGTGGAAACCTCGGAGCCGGCCTGGGTGAAGCGGAAGATGTTATCGATGAAGAGCAGCACGTCCTGGTTCTGCACATCACGGAAGTACTCCGCCATGGTCAGTGCGGACAGGGCCACGCGCAGACGCGTTCCCGGCGGCTCATCCATCTGGCCGAAGACAAGGGCGGTGTCCTTGAGAACGCCGGCCTCTTCCATTTCGACCCAGAGGTCGTTACCTTCACGGGTACGCTCGCCAACACCGGCGAACACCGAGGTGCCGCCGAAGTTGCGGGCAACACGGGTGATCATTTCCTGGATCAGCACGGTCTTGCCGACGCCGGCGCCGCCGAACAGGCCGATCTTTCCACCCTTGATGTACGGGGTGAGAAGGTCGATGACCTTGATGCCGGTTTCCATCATCTCGGTGGAACCCTCAAGCGTCGCGAAGGCCGGAGCCTTGCGGTGGATGGGCCAACGCTCGGTGATCTCGAGTTCCGACTCGGCAACGTCCAGGGGCTGACCCAGCACGTTGAAGATGTGTCCCTTGACGACGTCGCCGACGGGAACGGAGATGGGTGCTCCGGTGTCAACCACGGCGCTGCCGCGGACGAGTCCGTCGGTGGCCTGCAGGGAAATGGCGCGAACGACGTTGTCGCCGAGGTGCAGTGCAACCTCGAACGTGATGGTTCTCGTTTCACCGTTGAGAGTAATCTCAGCGGTGAGGGCGTGGTAAATCGAGGGGATTGCGTCAGCCGGGAATTCGACGTCGACAACCGGGCCAATAACACGTGCAATACGGCCGGTAGCACCGGTCGTCGCGGCTACGTGTTCGGTAGCAGTGGCAGTCATCTCTCTCACTTCACTCAGTAGATGGCGTGGGGGTTAGTTAATTCTTTGCTGCAGGTAAAGCTGGTTCCGGACTGGTGCTGGCTAGGACGCGTTCAGGGCGTCGGCACCGGCAACGATTTCGGAAAGCTCCTGCGTAATTTCAGCCTGGCGGGCAGTGTTGCGCAGACGCGTGAATTTCTTGATGAGGTCCGTGGCGTTATCGCCGGCGGACTTCATCGCCCGCTGACGTGCTGCGAGCTCCGAAGCGGCTGCCTGCAACATGGCGGCGAAGATACGTGACTCGATGTAGCGCGGCAGCAGGGCGTCGAGTACCTGCTCCGTCTCCGGCTCGAACTCGTAAAGCGGCAGAAGCTCCGATTCGGAGGCGGCCTGCTCTTCAACGACCTCAAGCGGGAGCAGGCGGATGACCGTCGGCTCCTGCGTCACCATGGACTTGAAGCGGGTGTAGACAACGTGGATCTCATCGACACCGCCCTCTTCGTAGGCCGTGGCGAAGTCTGCCAGCAGTGCCTCGCCGACTTCCCGTGCCGTCTCGAACAGCGGTGCGTCGGTGTTGCCGGTCCATACCCGTTCGTAGGGCCGGTTCCGGAAGTCGAAGTATGCCTGTGCCTTGCGGCCCATGACATACGTCTTGACTTCCTTGCCTTCCTCAACGAGCAGTTCGGCGAGGCCTTCCGCCTGCTTGAGTACGGTGGCCGAGTAGGATCCGGCGAGGCCGCGGTCGGAGGTGATGACCAGGACTGCGGCGCGGCGGATCTGCTCCGGCTCGGTAACCAGCGGATGGTCGACTTCGCTCTGGCTTGCGACAGCAGAAACGGCGCGCGTGATCGCATTTGCGTAAGGCAGTGAAGCCGCTACGCGTGCGCGGGCCTTGCCGATGCGCGAGGTAGCGATCAGTTCCATCGCCTTGAAGATCTTGCGCATCGACGTCGTCGAGCTGATCTTCTGGCGGTAGACCCGAATCTGGGCTCCCATACTTATCCTTTCCTAAGATCCCGGTGGCAGGGACTGCCGGGACCCGCGGGGGTCCGGCAGTCCCTGCCAGCGAAACTAGCGCTTCTGCTTGACGATTTTTTCCTGATCGACCTGGTCCTCGCCGATCGCGGCGTGCTCCTCATGGCCCGCGCCGACCAGGAAGCTGTCGCCCTCGCCGAAGAAGCCCTTCTTGAAGTCAACAATCGCGGTCTTCAGCGCCTCGGCCGTGTCATCGTCCATGACGTTGGTCTGCGCCAGCGTCGTCAGGATGGAGGACTTGTGCTTGAGGTGCTCCAGGAACTCGGACTCGAAGCGCCTGATGTCTTCAACCGGTACGTCGTCGAGGTAGCCGTTGGTGCCGGCCCAGATGGAGACAACCTGATCCTCAACCGGGAACGGCGAGTACTGGCCCTGCTTCAGCAGTTCCATCAGGCGGGCGCCACGGGTCAGCTGCTGGCGGGATGCGGCATCGAGGTCCGATGCGAACATGGCGAATGCCTGCATGTCGCGGTACTGCGCAAGTTCCAGCTTCAAGGTGCCGGACACCTTCTTCATCGACTTGACCTGCGCGGCGCCACCAACACGGGAGACGGACACGCCGACGTCGACTGCGGGACGCTGGTTGGCGTTGAAGAGGTCCGACTGCAGGAAGATCTGGCCGTCGGTGATGGAGATGACGTTGGTCGGGATGTAGGCGGACACGTCGTTCGCCTTGGTCTCGATCAGCGGCAGGCCGGTCATCGAGCCTGCGCCCAGCTCGTCGGAAAGCTTGGCACAACGCTCAAGCAGACGGGAGTGCAAGTAGAAGACGTCGCCCGGGTAGGCTTCGCGTCCCGGCGGGCGGCGCAGCAGCAGTGACACCGCACGGTAGGCCTCGGCCTGCTTGGAAAGGTCATCGAACACGATGAGGACGTGCTTGCCGCCGTACATCCAGTGCTGGCCGATGGCCGAGCCGGCGTACGGTGCCAGGTACTTGAAGCCGGCGGGGTCGGACGCGGGGGAAGCCACGATGGTCGTGTATTCGAGCGCGCCGTTGTCCTCGAGCGTCTGGCGGACAGCCGCGATCGTAGACGCCTTCTGGCCGATGGCGACGTAGATGCAGCGCACCTGCCTGGTCACATCGCCGGAAGCCCAGTTGGCCTTCTGGTTGATGATCGTGTCGATGGCGATGGCCGACTTGCCGGTCTGACGGTCACCGATGATCAGCTGGCGCTGGCCGCGGCCGATCGGGATCATGGCGTCGATGGCCTTGAGTCCGGTCTGCATCGGTTCGTGGACCGACTTTCGCTGGGTCACGCCGGGCGCCTGGAGTTCCAGGGCTCGGGTCGCTTCGGCCTTGATGTCGCCGAGGTCGTCGATGGGCTGGCCCAGCGGGTCAACCACGCGGCCGAGGAAGGCGTCGCCGACCGGAACGGACAGAACCTGTCCGGTGCGGTGTACTTCCTGGCCTTCTTCGATGCCGGTGAAGTCACCGAGGATAATGACGCCAATCTCGCGGACGTCGAGGTTCTGGGCCAGGCCCAGCGTGCCGTCTTCGAAGCGAAGCAGCTCGTTCGCCATGACCGAGGGAAGGCCCTCAACACGGGCGATGCCGTCACCTGCGGTCGTTACACGGCCAACCTCTACGCGCTCCGCGTTTCCGGGTTCGTAGGACGCCGCGAACTCGTTCAACGCATTACGGACGTCGTCGGCGTTGATGGTCAATTCGGCCATCTGCAGTCCCTGCTCTCCTGTTTTCGTGATCATCGTTGCTCACGATGACCGGGGTTTCTTGTCGGTAAGTTGTGCTTGTCCGGGTAACTAAACAAGCTGACGCTGGAGCTGGCCCAGACGAGCGAAGACCGAAGCGTCAACCACTTCGTCGCCAATCTGGATCCGGATGCCACCGATCAGAGCCGGATCAACATTCAAGTTGATCTTGAGCTCGCGGCCGTACAGGGCGTTGAGCCCTGTCTGCAGACGACTGGCCTGGGCCTCCGTCAGCGGACGGGTGACGCTCACCGTAGCGATCCAGCGCTGCTGGCGCTTGGCTGCTAGCTCGGCAAAACGGGTGACCAGCTTGGTGACCTTGAGGCCGCGGGGCTGCGAAACTGCCTGTCCAATCAGGACTTTCGCTTCCGAGCTTGCACTGGGCACTAGCTTGTCGGCGAGGGCCACCTTGGCAGCGTGACTCGCCTGCGGCTCGGACAAGGCACGCTGAACCTCGTGGCTGGAATCGACGGTCCGGTTGAAGGAGAACAAATCGTTCTCGAGCTCTTCCAGGCCGGTGATGCCCGAGGCAGAGACTGCCGACTTGTTTTCTGCAACGGCAATTACCACCGAAGCGGCAAGAGTCTCGAGTGCATCGCCGATGTCACGTGCCGACGCCCAGCGTGAGCTGGCCAGCCCGCTCGTGATCTCCACAGCTTCAGCGGAAACTTTTCCGCTGAAGAGCTGCTTGACCAGCGCAGACTTTTCGTCACCACTGCGGGACGGGTCAGTCAGTGCACGGCGCAAGCCAGCCGAGCTGTCCACCGTTCCCAGGATTCCGAAGAGTTCCGTAGCCAACTGCAGCGACGCGTTGGGAAGCTTGGCCTCCAACGCGACGAGTGCCGCGGTCAGCGATTCGCTCGATACACCTGCCATTACTTGGCTGCACCTGCGTTCTGGTTCTCCAGATCTGCCAGGAAGCGGTCAACCACACGGGCCGAACGCGCATCATCCGTGAGCGCCTCGCCAACGATGCGGCCAGCCAGCGTGGTCGCCAGCGTTCCGACCTCGGCGCGGAGCGACACAACGGCCGCCTGGCGCTCGGATTCGATCTGCGCGTGTGCCTGGGCAGTGATACGGGCAGACTCGGCAGCTGCCTTCTCTTTCAGATCCGCCAGGATCTGGGCGCCTTCGCCGCGGGCTTCCTCACGGATGCGGTTGGCTTCGGTGCGGGCGTCGGTGAGCTGCTGCTTGTACTCTTCCAGTGCTGCAGAAGCCTCTGCCTGCGCCTTTTCGGCCTTGGCAATGCCGCCTTCAATGGCCTCGGAACGCTCTGCGAACGTCTTCTCGAACATCGGGACGACGAACTTCATCACGATGAACAGGAGGACAGCAAAGCCTACGAGGACGACAAACATTTCCCAGATGTTGGGAACGAGGGGGTTGGTGTCACCCTCGGTGGCGGCTGAGATGATCAGCTGCTTCATATTTCACCCGTCCTTATCTACTCGGTTCTGGATGTTCGCTGGGTTCTGAAGCTTTACTTGAGAACGAATGCGAAGACCAGGCCGAGGATGGCGAGGGCTTCAGTCAGCGCAAGGCCGAGGAATGCGATCGGCTGCAGGACGCGCTGGGCTTCCGGCTGACGTGCAACGCCGTTGATGTAAGCAGCGAACACGAGACCCACACCGATACCACCGCCGATGGCGGAGAGGCCGTAGCCGATGAGGTTGAGGGAGCCGTTGATGGAGCCGTTCATGGTTTTCCTTTCAAGATGCCATCCAGGTGGCAGGTTGTTTGGGTTGCTTCATCCCCGAGGGGAAGTTTGTGGGTGCCTAGTGGCTGTCGGCGTGCAGCGCGCCTTCGATGTAGATCGCGGTCAGCAACGTGAAGACATACGCCTGCAGCGCCATGATCAGCGCCTCCAGCATGTACATCGCCACCGAGCCGGCGAGCACCAGCACCGAGGCGCCCTTGAGCAGGACGTTCTCCTGCATGACGAGAAACTCGATGCCGGAGCCGGCGATCATCACGATCAGGTGGCCGGCCAGCATGGTGGCGAACAGACGGAGGCTGTGCGTCACGGGCCGGACCAGGAAGTTGGAGATGATCTCGATCGGGATGACGATCGGAAGGATGTAGATCGGTACACCGCTCGGCACGGTGGCCAGCTTGAAGTACTTCAGGCCGTTCCTCTTGATGCCGATAGCAATCCAGGTGATGTACACGACACCGGCAAGCACGTAGGCCCCGCCGACATGCGAGAAGCTCGGCAGCTGGATCACCGGGATCGCGCCGTAGATGTTGTTCACCAGGATGAAAAAGAACAGGCTGAACAGCAGCGGGACGTACTTCATGAAGTCTTTGCCGCCGATGATGTCCTTGGCGATGCCGTTGCGGACGAAGCCGTAGGCGGCCTCGCCGGCGAACTGCAGCTTGCCGGGAACCAGCTGCTGCTTCCGCGCAGCCAGCAAAAAGAACGTGGCGATAATGACGACCGAGAGGATCACCAGCAGCATCTGCTTGGAGAATCCTTCGGCCGCACCCCAGGGCAGGATAGCCGGCAGGTGCAATTGTTCAATTCCAGGAGGAGTGAACTCTCCTGAATCTTGGGCCGGGAGCGCAAGCGCGATCAACGCGTTTCCTCTCTGCAGTGTCCGTCATTGGGCGTTGGGCGGGGAGCGGCGGCATTCCTGCCAGCCTTTCCCGTTGTGAAATTTTTTGGCATTACTGTTCCGCGTCTTTGGACGGGCCACCTGCAGCGCCCTCTCTGCCAGTCGGAATCCGTTGACTGGTGAGGCCGTGCATATGAGAAAGATAGAACCCTCCCGCGGCTCCAAGCAGGGCGCCTGCGAGCACAATCCAGCGGGTTCCCCACAGATTATCCAGACCCCACCCTATCAAACTCCAGACGATGATTCCGCCAACAATGTAGCTGAAGACGGCGATCCCGGCGTTGTACCCGCCGTCGTTGCCGTCCTGCGACACGCCGGGGGCGCCACCGGTCCTGCGGGGGGTCCGTGAGCCACTTTTGGAAGCGTTCTTGGCAGCTTTGCTGCCCGGGTTCTTGCCTGCGGACCTGCGTCTAAGCATTGGTTCCGCC
Organism: Arthrobacter sp. UYEF3; assembly: GCF_040546245.1. Classification (NCBI taxonomy): domain Bacteria; kingdom Bacillati; phylum Actinomycetota; class Actinomycetes; order Micrococcales; family Micrococcaceae; genus Arthrobacter; species Arthrobacter sp. UYEF3. The sequence goes on along the minus strand of NZ_JBEPNK010000001.1, from coordinate 132,869 downwards.
TTCCGGGGATTCGGGGTCGTTGTAGATTTGCAGCCGTGCCCTGGCGAAGCCGATGATCTCGGCCGCCTGCCAGGCGACCACGCTCACGACGGCGCCGATCAGGAACCAGCGTGCGTGCAGCCAGGCCGGTGCGCCGATGACAAAAAGCACCACGGCAAAGCCGACGACCTTCACGAAGTAGGTGGCCACAAACATGCCAATGGCACCGGAGGGATTGTTACGTCCAACGAAGTGGCCGATCGCCAGGCTGATGGCGAAAAACGCCATCACCACCGCGCCGCCGAAGAGGCTTGACAGGGCTCCGAAGCCGCCGTTGAACACGAAGGCGATGACAGCGGTGAGCAGCAGAACACCCGCAGCGGCAGCTGAACTGAGAGCCAGCAAGCCCAGCCACAGCGACCTGGTGGGACCGGAGACGCCGACTGATCCGGTGCCGGACTTGTGTCCGGACTCGGCGTCGGAGCTCATGGGGTCCCAATCTTCGTGGCTGTTAGGGGAAGGAGTGCGGCGATAAGCCGCCCCTAAATTCTACACGAGATAGAACAAGGCTAGGTTACGGGCAGGCGGGTCACCTTCGACCGGCGCCGGAACCGGCCGATCAGATCCGGGGACGCCAGGTACAGCCCCAGCACGAGCAGGCTGCCTGCCACGCAGAGTACGACGGCCGGCAGCGGGGCGGTGGCGGCGATAAAGCCGAAAACTATCACGGCGACGGTGCACAGTGTGACCACGGCCGCCGACTGCAGGTGCGAAAGGCCGACGTCGGTGAGCCGCTGGTAGACATGCTCGCGGTGGGACGCGTACCAGCGCTCCCCCGCCTTGATCCGGCGCAGCAGGGTGTAACCGGTATCGGCGGCGTAGACGAGGATCGGCGAGAGGACGTATTCGACGTAGACGCCGCTAAGGAAGCCCGCCACGGCGAGGGCGGCGATCGAGGCGCCCAGCAGGTAGCTGCCGACGTCGCCCAGGAAGACCGAACCTCGGCCGAGGTTCCACGGCAGGAAGCCGAGGAAGGACATGGCCAGCACCGCGCCGCCGGCCATGAGCCAGGGCTGTTCGGCCAGCAGGCCGGCCACCGCGTAGGCGCCGCCCGCGGTGACCCCGTGCAGGCCGGATATCCCGTTGACGCCGTCCATGAAATTCGCGATGTTGACGTAGGCCGCGATCGCCACGGCCGCCAGCGGCAGCCACCAGAAGGACTGGGCCGTGAGCACGATCAGTGCAGCGGAGCCGGCTGCACCGATCCCCAGCTGGGCAGCCGCCCGGCCGCGGATGGACAGACCACGGAGATCCTCGATCCAGCCCACCACCGCACACGCGGCGATGATCGACAGCACGACGGCGAACACGGACCGGTCGACGGTGACCACTTGCAGGAGCACCGCAGCCAAGTAGCCGACGGCGGTGGCCAGGGCCGCGGCCACGCCCATGCCGCGGATGGTCGCCTTCTGGTGCGAGGAACGGGCAGACGGGATGTCCACCACGCCCATCCGGACCAGCCACGGCTTGACGGCCAGCGGAAGCAGCAGGCTGGCCAGCAGGGTGACCCCGGCCGCCAGGGCCAGTGGAGTCACGACGCCACCCGGATCGGTCCCGTTTCATCGGCCTCGTCGTCGGGGATCTCGGCGATGTTGGCGCCCTGTTCGGCCTCGCAGCGGGCCAGCCAGACGTTGAGGTCCAGCTTGTCCGGGTTCTGCTCGGTCGCCAGGGTGTGTGAAATCTTCGGATGCAGGGGCCTCTGGTCCAGTTCGCCGGTGCCCACCAGCTCCTCATGCAGCTTCTCCCCCGGACGCAGTCCGGTGTAGATGATGTCGACCTTTTTGCCGGACATGGCGATCATCCGCTGGGCTACGTCCACGATCCTGACCGGCTCACCCATGTCCAGGATCATGACATCGCCGCCCCTGCCGATCGCACCGGCCTGGATCACCAGCTGGCAGGCCTCCGGAATCGTCATGAAGAAGCGGGTGACGTCGGGGTCGGTGACCGTCACGGGGCCGCCGACGCGGATCTGTTCGGTGAAGAGGGGCACCATCGAACCGCGGCTGCCCATCACGTTGCCGAAGCGGACGGACACAAACTTGCTGGCGGTCTTGCCTGCCATCCAGGCGGTCAGCTTCTCCGCGACGCGCTTGGAATGGCCAAGGGCGGTGGTGGGGTTGGCCGCTTTGTCCGTGGAGATGTTCACAAAGTGCGAGACACCCACATGCTGGGCCGCGCGCAGCACGTTCAGTGTGCCGCAAACGTTAGTCTTCCAGGCCTCGACCGGGTACTGCTGGAGCAGCGGGGCATGCTTCAGGGCTGCCGCATGGAACACCACTTCCGGCCGCCGGTCCTCGAAAATGTCCAACAGGGCCTCGCCGTCGCGGATGTTGGCCAGCACGGTATCGCGGCCGGCCAGCAGGCCCCGGCCGGTGATGGAGATCTGGGTGTGCTGCAGGCCGGTCTCGTCGTGGTCCAGCATGATCAGCTCCGCCGGGGCGAACTGCACGATCTGGCGGCAGAGTTCCGAGCCGATCGAGCCGCCGGCCCCGGTCACAAGCACCCGTTTGTCCTTGATGTAGCCGGCAATCTCTTCGACCTTGATGTCGACCGGCCGCCGGCCGATCAGGTCTTCAACTGCAACGTCGCGGAAATCGGAGAAGCCGTCCGGCGCACCGCCGCCCAGCATGTCCCGCAACGGCGGCAGCACCAGCACGCGGATGTTCAGGCCGGCCACGGCGTCCGAGATGCGGCGGACGATGGGGGCCTCGACGTGGGCGAAGGCCAGGACCAGAACTTTCGCGCGGGTGCGGCGGATGATCGCCGGGAGGTCGTCCCCGCGGCCGAGGACCTGGACTCCGGAAAGACGGAGGTGCTTTTTGGCCGGGTCGTCATCGATCAGGCCGACCGGGAAGTACGGGGACTCCGGATCCTGCAGCATCCGGGTGAGGAGCGAGTTGCCCAGAAATCCCGCGCCGTAGATCAGCGTGTTTTGCGCTTCGTCGCCGGGCCTGGTCTTGCCTTCGACGTAGAGCCGCTTGGCGTAGCGGGCGGCCCCCATGAAGAGGCAGGCGAAGGGGAACGCGATCAGGCCCACGCTCCGGCCGATGTTGATGGCTTCATAGACCACCAGCAGGCTCGCGGTGACCGAGGCGGCCACAATCACGGTGACGAAGACGAGTGCCCGTGCCTCCTGGAAGCTGCCAAACGGGTAGCGGCCCCGGTACAGGGCCAGTGCGTAGCCGGCGAGCACCTGGGCGGCGACGGCGACGGCGGCGATGGCGAAGGCGCCGGCGAACTGTTCCGCCCGGATTCCCATCTCGTAGCGCAGCAGCAGGGCCAGGACAATCGCCACGACCCAGGACATGGAGTCAAGGAACAGCTGGATCCAGATCCAAAGGGCGGGCTTCTCGTCACGGCCCGCCGCAGCTTCGCGCATTTCAGATTTCGTAGTCAACAGAGATTGCAACCGACTTCCACTACCACGGCGGCCATCCGCCTGTTTCAAAAAATTCCCCGCCGCAAAACTGTCGGACGGCGTCGGGGCCTAGAACGATAGTAATCGCTTCCGCCTCCGCAGCCCGGGTCCGTGTCCCAGACCGGGCGTCAATTCGGCAGCGGGGGCATGGGTTTCCAGCCACGGTCGGCGAGGATGGCACGCGATTCCCGCCATCCCTGCCAGAGCGCGCCGATACCCTTCAACGTCCGTTCGACGAGGAGGAGCCGGGCAACTTCCTTCAGGAACGTCAGCGCCGTCCCTGCCCCGAATCCGGCCCGGTGGAACCTGCCGTGGACCCTGAGATACTGTGCGACGTGCCCCCGGTTCCGCATCACGTAGCGGCGGCTGAGGTCGGACGAATCGTTGAGATGGCGCAGGCCCAGGTCCACTTGGCGTTGCGCGCGGACCTTCTTGATGACGAACGCGTTGACGTAGACCACCGGGGTTTGAAGAGCTGCGAGCCAGCCGTAGATCAGGTCGTCCCAGGTGATGAAGAAGCGCGGATCCGGCAACCCGATGCTCCGGGCCACCGAGGCTTTGATCAGCATGCCCTCGAAGTTTCCGACGTTGGTGCGGAAGACCTCCGAATGTCGGAAAACATTGCCCGACACCGGGAGGAAGACGCCGAGCGCCTCGACAAAGTGGTGCTGCCAGAAAAAGGGCCTGCCGTTGGCGTCGTAACGGCGGCCGATCAGGCAGGAGTAGTCCGGCGTAAACTTGTCCAGCGCCTCGACCGCGCCCGGGAGCACCTCGACGTCGTCGTCCATCAGCCACAGCCATCCAGCCCCTGTTTCCAGTGCCAGTTCCACGCCGCGGGAAAATCCGCCTGCGCCGCCGATGTTTTCGCCCAGCCGCTCGTACACAATCGGCGGCCCGCCGGCCGCGATCGCCCGGGACACGACGTCGGCCGTGTGGTCGCTGCTGGCATTGTCCACCACGATGATCCGCGCCGGGCCGGTGTCGAGGCGGGCGAAGGATTGGAGCAGATTGTCCAGGAAGCCGGCACGGTTGTAAGTGACGACGACGGCGTACAGGTCTTTCACGGCGGCCTAGCTGTTGGCGGACATCAGTTCCGCGGGCGAGCCGAAGCCCTTGCCGCGGAAACCGATGGAATAGGCGCGGAACCAGTGCGCCAGGCCCTTGAGGTCCCCGGCCTTCAGAAAGTAGTACGGGAAGCCGATGATGTCGGCACCAAACCAGCGCAGGTTCCGGTACTTGCGGGTCAGGTAACCCCGGTTGCGGAAGTAGCAGTAGCGTTTGAATTCGCCCTCGGGGATGACTGGCGTGATAAACCCGCCGAAGACCGGCTTCATCTCGGTCCAGGTGGCGGGGTGTTGTACCGCGACGGTGGCGAGCGTGCCGTATTTCAGGCCCGCCTTCTTCACGCGCGAGAGGAAGTCGACTTCGTCGCCGCGGATAAAGAACTTCACATCCGGGATGCCGATCTTGTAGAACACCTCGGTCCTGATCAGCGCGCCGTTGAAGAAGTGCACCATGTCCGGGAGGTAGCCCATCGGCGCCAGCCGAGAGCGGTCGTTGGTCAGCAGACCGTTGATCCTGAAGTTAAAGGAGAGCCGGTCCGGGTCGGCCGTCGCGGCCACCAGCGGGCTCACGATGTCGAGCCGATGCTCGCTGGCGGTCTTCAGCAGCTCGGCCAGGCAGCTGGCGTCCTCGGGGTGGCCGTCGTCGTCCATCATCCAGATCCATTCGGCGCCGCTGGCCATCGCTGCCAGGATCGCGTACGCGAAGCCGCCGGCCCCGCCGAGGTTCGCTTCGGACCGCAGATAGTTGATGTTGTGCGCTCCGCCGGCCGTGACGACGTCGGTGGCCGGAACGGTGCCGGAGTCCACGAGGGCGATCGAGTGGATCGGCGCGGTCTGCGCGGCCAGTCCCTGCAGTAGCAGGGCTAGTTCCCCGTGGCGGTCAAAGGTTACGGCCGCGACGGCGACTTTGGGCTGCATGTCAGTTCCTTGATGTTTCGTCGGAGGTAGCGGGGCCGCTGTCCGGGGTTTCGTCGGGGGTAGCGGGGCCGCTGTCCGGGGTTTCGTTCATGGCCGGCTCCGCTTCCCCGGCGCCGAGCACGCCCGGCACCACTTCACGCAGGCGCTCGAGGCTGATGGCGCCCTGCCGGACCACGCGCAGCGGCAGTGCGGTGGCATCGACGATGGTGGACGGCTCGGCCTCGCTGCCGTCGACCGGCCGGTGGCCGCCCTCGAGGTAGACCTCCACCGATTCCGCCAGCTGCGCCTCGGCCCCGGCGGCGCTCTGCGCGGCCGGCTGGCCGGTGCGGTTTGCGGAGGAGACCGCCAGCGGCCCGGTCAGGGTGAGTAGGTCCTGGGCGACGTCGTCGGCCGGGAGGCGCAGGGCCACGGTGCCCTTCGTCTCGCCGAGGTCCCAGTCCAGCGAGGGCTGGGCGTGCAGGATCAGCGTCAGTCCGCCGGGCCAAAAAGCCTCGGCCAGCCGGCGGGCCTCGGCCGGGACGTCGGTGGCGAGGCCGTCCAGGGCGTTCAGCCGCGGAATCAGCACCGGCGGCGGCATCGTGCGGCCGCGGCCCTTGGCGGCGAGCAACAGCGTTACGGCCTGGGGGGAGAACGCGTCCGCGGCGATGCCGTACACGGTGTCGGTGGGGAGGACCACGCACTTGTGTTCGCGGATGGCCCGCTGGGCGTGTTCGAGTCCTGCGGCGCGCTGATCGGCGTCCGCGCAATCGTAGCTAGTCGTCACTGGCCTATCCTTTCATCAGTTCTGGTGTGGGTCGTGTGACGCAAGGCGCTGGTGGCGCGTTCACGGCCATTGAGGTCCAGGTGCGTTGCCACCCCGGTCCAGAGTCCGGAGCGCGCCAGCATCGCGGCGATCCAGCCTGCCTGGACCTCGGCGTGCTCCATCACGAAGTAGCCGCCGGGAACCAGCAGCCGCGCCGCGGACGCCGCAGCCGCCGTCGGGAGATCCATCCCGTCCGCTCCCCCGCCGTACAGCGCCTCGGGCGGATCGTGCAGCGCCACTTCGGGCTCGTTGGGGACTGCCTCAGCGGGTATATAGGGCGGATTGGACACGACGACGTCGAAGCTGCCGTTGTGTTCGGACAGTGCGTCCCGCAGATCGCCGCGCATCAGCTGGACGCCAAGCGGGAGGAGGTTCTTCGCCGCCCAGGCGTGTGCGAACTCGCTGAACTCCACGGCATGGACTTCAGCGCCGGGAACCTCGTGCGCGATCGACCCGGCAATCGCGCCTGAGCCTGTCCCGAGGTCCACAACCTTGGGCCGCGTCAACCCGTGCGTTCGCTCCCTGTCCACGAGCCAGTCGATCACCAACTGGACCACGGATTCCGTTTCCGGACGCGGGATGAACACGCCAGGGCCCACCGCGAGTTCGAGGTAGCGGAAGTACGCCACGCCGGTGATGTGCTGCAGCGGGATCCGCTGCGCTCGCTCAGCCACGAGTTCGGCATAACCGGCCGGCGCCAACGAGTCGCCAAGAACCATGGCGCGAAGCCGGCCCGGACCGACGCCCAGGAGGTGGCCGGCAAGGAGTTCGGCGTCGACCCTGGGGCTCGGTACACCGGCGGCGGCCAGCACGGCGGTGGCCTCGCGGACGGCCTCGGCGAGGCTCGGCCCGGGCTCAGGTCTCATTGTCAGGTGTCATCGGCGGCAAGGAACCTGGCTAGTCGCCGATGGCGTCGAGGCGGGCCTGTTCGTCCATCTCGATGGCGGATTGGATCACCGGCTCCAGGTCGCCGTTCATGACCTGGTCCAGGTTGTACGCCTTGTAGCCGGTGCGGTGGTCAGCGATCCGGTTTTCCGGGTAGTTATAGGTGCGGATGCGCTCGGAGCGGTCCATGGTGCGGATCTGCGACTTGCGCTGGGCCGAGTTCTCGGCGTCGATCAGTTCCTGCTGGTGGGCGAGGATGCGGGCGCGCAGCACGCGCATGCCGGCCTCACGGTTCTGAAGCTGGGACTTCTCGTTCTGCATCGCCACCACGATCCCGGTGGGAAGGTGTGTGATGCGGACGGCCGAGTCGGTGGTGTTGACCGACTGTCCGCCGGGGCCGGAAGAACGGTAGACGTCAATCTTCAAATCGTTCTGGTTGATGTCGAGCTCTTCGGGCTCGTCCACTTCGGGCAGCACCAGCACACCGGCCGCGGAGGTGTGGATGCGGCCCTGCGATTCGGTCACGGGAACGCGCTGGACCCGGTGCACGCCGCCCTCGAACTTCAGCCGCGCGTACACGCCCTCGGCCGGGTCGTTGGAGCTGCCCTTGACGGCCATCTGGACGTCCTTGTAACCGCCCAGATCCGATTCGGTGGCCGAGATAAGCTCGGTCTTCCAGCCGCGGGATTCCGCGTAACGGGTGTACATGCGCAGCAGGTCGGCCGCGAACAGGGCGGCCTCGTCGCCGCCTTCGCCGCCCTTGACCTCGAGGATCACGTTGCGGGCGTCGTCGGGGTCTCGCGGGATGAGCAGACGGCGCAGCTTGGCCGCCGCCGTGTCCAGGGCGGCCTCCAGCACGGGCACCTCGGCGGCAAACTCCGGATCCTCGCCCGCCATTTCCTTCGCAGCGGAGAGGTCATCGCTGATGGCCTCCCAGCGATGGTATGCCTCGACAATTCCGTTCAACTGGGCCGAGCGCCGCCCCAACTTCCGGGCCAGCTTCTGGTCAGCATAGACAGCAGGATCCCCAAGCTGGGCCTGGATGGCAGCATGCTCATCCAGCAACCCCTGTACGGACTCAAACATTTCAAAACCTCTTTCGACTCTCTCAAGTCTAGTTACTGCGGGCCGGTCCCTTTAAACCAACAACCGCTCGAGAAATTGGCGGCCAGGGAGTGGCTTCGGGCCTGCCGTAGCCGGGTGCCTCACGATCGCAGATCGTGAGGCACCCGGCGGAGGGGCGGGGCCGCCAATTTTCGAGCGGTTGTACTCAGCTACTTGTCGTTATCGGACTTCGCCCCAAGCGTCGTCTTCTGCACCTGCATGAGGAACTCGACGTTGCTCTGGGTCTCCCGGATCTTGTTGGTCAGCAGCTCCAGGCTCTGCTGCGTCTCAAGCCCGGAGAGGACTCGGCGCAGCTTCCACATGATCTTGACTTCCTCCGGCGAGAGCAGGTTCTCTTCGCGGCGGGTGCCGGACGCGTTGACGTCCACCGCCGGGAAGATGCGCTTGTCCGCGAGATGGCGGGAAAGGCGCAGTTCCATGTTGCCGGTGCCCTTGAATTCTTCGAAGATGACCTCGTCCATTTTGGAACCGGTCTCGACGAGAGCGGTGGCCAGGATGGTGAGTGAGCCGCCGTTTTCGATGTTGCGGGCTGCCCCGAAGAAACGCTTCGGCGGGTACAGCGCGGCGGAGTCGACGCCGCCGGACAGGATGCGTCCGGACGCCGGTGCGGCCAGGTTGTAGGCGCGGCCCAGGCGGGTCATGGAGTCCAGCAGCACCACAACGTCCATGCCCATTTCCACGAGGCGTTTGGCGCGCTCGATGGAGAGTTCGGCCACGGTGGTGTGGTCGTCGGCGGGACGGTCGAAGGTTGAGGCGATGACCTCGCCCTTGACGGTGCGCTGCATGTCCGTGACTTCTTCGGGACGTTCGTCAACGAGCACCATCATGAGGTGGACCTCAGGATTGTTGGTGGTGATGGCGTTGGCGATGGACTGCAGGATGAGCGTCTTGCCGGCCTTCGGCGGGGAGACGATCAGGCCGCGCTGGCCCTTGCCGATCGGGGCCACCAGGTCGATGACACGGGGGCCGATCTTCTTGGGGTCCGTCTCGAGGCGCAGGCGCTCGGAGGGGTACAGCGGGACGAGTTTCGCGAACTCGACGCGGTCCTTCAGCTCCTCCGGGGCCTTGCCGTTGACCGAGGTGACGCGGACGAGGGCGTTGAATTTCTGGCGGGCGGACTGCTGCTGGTTCCCTTGCTGGGTTTCGCCTTCACGCGGGGCGCGGATGGCCCCGACGACGGCGTCGCCCTTGCGCAGGTTGTACTTCTTGACCTGGGCGAGGGACACGTAGACGTCGTTCGGGCCCGGCAGGTAACCGGAGGTGCGGATGAACGCGTAGTTCTCCAACACGTCCAGGATGCCGGCGACGGGCAGCAGCACGTCGTCCTCGGTGACCTCGACGTCGTCGACGTCGGGTCCCTGGGAACGGCCGCGGCGGCGTTCGTTCCGGTCGCGGAAGCGGTCGTTGCGCGAGCTGTTGTCCCGGTTGTCCTGGCCGCCGGAGCGGTCGTTGCGGTCGTTGCGGTCGCGGCGGTTGCGGCGGTTGCGGCGGCTGCCGCCGTCGTCGTCGTTGTCGCGGTTGACGGACGCATTGTCGCGGTTGCCGGACGCGTTGTCCCGGTTGCCGGACGCATTGTCGCGGTTGCCGGAGGCGTTGTCCCGGTTGCCGGATGCGTTGTCCCGGTTGCCGGACGTGTTGTCCTCACGGTTGCCACGGCCGCGGGTGTTCTCGCGGCGCTGGCCGTCGTCGCCGCCCTGTTCGGTGTGACGCTCCTGGCGCTGCTCGGCGGAGGGCTGCTCCGTGTGGGTTTCGGCAGCGGGTGCGGCTGCATTTTCCCCCTGACCGGCAACCTCGCCGCGGCGGCGGTTGCGGGTCCGCGGCTGGCGGGTGCGGTCGCTGCCTTCGGCGGTCTGGTCGGCCGGAGCGGCTTCGGCCGGGGCGGACTGAGCCTCCACCGCTGCTGCGGCGGGCGCCTCAGCAACGGGGGCGGTGACGACGCCGTCGCTGCCTGCGCGCCGGCTGCGCCCACGGGTACGTGCCCGCGGGTTTTCCTGGGCCGGAGCCTCGGACGAGGCGGCTGCGGGTGCAGGGGCCTGAGCCGCTTGGGCGACAGTGCCGTTGTCGGTAGCCTTCTCGGCTGCGCGGGCGGGCGCCTTGCTGACCGGAGTACCGGCACGGTGGGCGGAAATGGCGGTCACCAGATCGCCCTTGCGCATCCGCGAGCCCCCGGAAATCCCCAGCTGGCTGGCCAGGGCCTGGAGCTGGGCGAGCTTGAGGCCTGCGAGGCCGCTGCTCTTGGCGGGTGCTGCCGGTTCGGCAGCAGAAGATGATAGTTCCACAGCTGAAGACAGCTCAGTGGTTTCGGTCACGAAGGATCCTTCCCCCTCGACGGCGTCCAGGCTAGGAGCTGGACGCGGTGATTTGATCTGGGCTGCAGTTCAGATCTGCAGCCGGGATTTTCGGCCTTGCCGGTTGGATTTTCGCCAGCAGGGCCGGATACTGCTACACCAATACGCGTCCCGAAATGGAGGAACGGCGGCTGACACTTCAGCGGTACAGAGGAATTCTGCAGCTTCCTGCGTCAGACCGAAAGCAGGTGGCACCGGAAAATATTGCGCAGTGAAAGATGAGAGAGGGCAACTTGGCCAACATCGCGGTCTTTTGACAAACTTGCGTGCTTACCGCCGGTGCAATTCCACTTTAGCACCTTCAGTGTCCACAGCCAGCTTCATCACACGCCAGGTGACGTCCGGCGTGTTGGCCGCAGTAAAAGCTCCGATGAACTCGACGACGTCGGCCGCTTCCTTTTCGCTGGCCGCCAGTACCAGCACGGTGGGTCCCGCGCCGGACACGACGGCGGCGTGGCCGGCATCCCGCAGCGCCGCGATCAGCCCGGCGCTCGGCTGCATGGCCTGGGCACGGTAGTGCTGGTGCAGGTAGTCCTCGGTTCCCGGCAGCAGTAATTCAGGCTTCTGCGTCAGCGCGTGGATCAGCAGCGCTGCCCGGCCCGAGTTCATGGCCGCCGCGTGGTGTCCCACGGAGGCCGGGAGCAGCGCCCGGGCGGCTTCGGTGGACAGCTCGAAGTCCGGCACCGCGACCACCGGAACGATGGCGGGATCCACCCTCGCACAGGTGCTGCTGTACTGGTCACTGTCCTGCCATGACAGCGCCAGTCCGCCGTAAATGGCGGGTGCGACGTTGTCCGGATGGCCTTCCATCTTGGAAGTGAGCTGCAGGATCCAGTCCTTGCCGCGCCGCGACGCCGCCGGGACCAGTGCGTTTGCGGCCGTGACGGCGGCAACCACGGCGGCGGCCGAGGAGCCGAGGCCGCGGCCGTGCGGGTTGACGTTGTCCGCCGTGATCCGCAGCCCATCGTGGCGGAAGCCCAGCAGGTGCAAGGCCTCGGTAAGGGCCCGTGCCACCAGGTGGCTCGCGTCGCGCGGCAGCGTGTCCGCGCCCTCGCCGTTGAGCTCGAATTCAAGCTCCCCGCTCTCCAGGGTTTCCACTGTCAGCGTGTCGTGCAGTGAGAGAGCCAGCCCCAGGCTGTCGTAGCCCGGGCCCAGGTTCGCGCTGGTGGCCGGGACCCGGACGGTGACAGCCAGCCCGGCCGGAACCGCCGGCGTGTCGGCGGGAGATTCGGCCGGGACGGTGAGCGTGGTTTCCAAAGCTATTTTTCTTCCAGTCCCAGTTCGGCGGCCACCGTGACGACGTCGTTGGCAACCTTGACCGGCTGCACCTCGCTGCCGTCCTCGGTGCGCAGGGCCCACTGCGGATCCTTCAGGCCGTGGCCGGTGACAGTAATGACGATGGTCTTACCCGCGGGGACCTCGCCCGCGGCGTGCTTTTTGATCAGCCCGGCGACCCCGGCTGCGGAGCCGGGTTCCACGAACACGCCTTCGCGGGCGGAGAGCCAGCGGTGCGCGGAGAGGATTTCCTCGTCGGTGACGGCTTCAATCACGCCGCCGGATTGGTCCCGGGCCGCGACAGCGGTGTCCCAGGACGCGGGGTTGCCGATCCGGATGGCGGTGGCAATGGTGTCCGGCTCCGTGATGGGGTGTCCGGCGACGAACGGGGCGGCACCCGCGGCCTGGAAGCCCCACATCACCGGCGTCTTCGTGGCGACGGCGGCAAGCCGTCCGGCGGTGGCGGATTCGAAGGGTGCCGCGTATTCCTTGTAGCCCTTCCAGTACGCGCTGATGTTGCCGGCGTTGCCGACCGGAAGCACATGGATGTCCGGGGCGTCCCCGAGCGCGTCGACGATCTCGAACGCGCCGGTTTTCTGGCCCTCGATCCGGGCCGGGTTGACCGAGTTGACCAGGAACACCGGGTAGGACTCGCCGAGTTTGCGGGCGATGTCGAGGCAGTCGTCGAAGTTGCCGTCCACCTGCAGCAGCGTCGCGCCGTGCGCGATCGCCTGGCTGAGCTTGCCCATCGAGATCTTGCCTTCGGGCACCAGCACGGCGCACTGCAGCCCGGCGGACGTCGCGTATGCCGCGGCGGAGGCTGAGGTGTTGCCGGTGGAGGCGCAGACCACGGCTTTGGCTCCGGAGGCGACGGCCGCGGTCATGGCCATGGTCATGCCGCGGTCCTTGAAGGATCCGGTCGGGTTCATACCCTCGACCTTGAGGTAGACGGTGCAGCCGGTGAGCTCGGAGAGCTTCTGAGCGTGCACGAGGGGGGTGCCGCCCTCGCCCAGGGTGATGACCTTGGTGGCCTCGGTGACCGGCAGTCGTTCGGCGTATTCGCGGATGACTCCGCGCCATTGGTGAGCCACTTAGACCCCTTCTACCCGCAGTACGGATGTGACGGAATTGATGACGTCGAGGCCCTTGACGGCCTCGACGGTTGCTGCCAGCGCGGCTTCGCTCGCGCGGTGCGTAACGATCCGGAGTTCAGCCGACTCCGCCTTGGCGGCGGAGTCGCGGTGGATGGTCTGCCGCATGATTTCGATGGAAACACCGTGCTCGGCGAAGAGTTGCGCGATCCGGGCCAGGACGCCGGGCTGGTCCGCCACGTCGAGGCCGATGTAGTAACTGGTGACGGCCGCGTCGATGGGGAGCGCGGGGACATGACCGGTGGTGGTTTCGGTGCGCCCCGGTCCGCCCAGGACGATCCGGCGGGCCGCCGAGACCAGGTCTCCCAGCACGGCCGAGGCCGTCGGGGTACCACCGGCGCCCTGGCCGTAAAACATCAGCTCGCCGGCGTTTTCGGCCTCGATGAAGACGGCGTTGAACGCGCCGTGCACCGCGGCCAGCGGGTGCTCGCGGGGCAGGAGAGTGGGGTGGACGCGGACGGAAACGCCGTCGGTCCCCTCGCCTGTTTCCGTGCCGGCGGCCCCGAGCTTTTCGGCGATGGCCAGCAGCTTGATCACGAAGCCTGCGTCTTTCGCGGCGGCGATGTCCGAGGCGGTGACGGAGCTGATGCCCTCGCAGAAGACGTCCTCGAGCGCGAAACGCGTGTGGAAGGACAGGGAGGCCAGGATCGCGGCCTTCGCTGCGGCGTCGTGTCCCTCGACGTCGGCGGTGGGGTCCGCTTCTGCGTAGCCGAGGCGCTGAGCCTCGGCGAGGGCGTCGGCGAACTGCGCGCCCGTGGTGTCCATCTGGTCCAGGATGAAGTTGGTGGTGCCGTTGACGATGCCCAGCACGCGGGTGATCCGGTCCCCGGAGAGGCTGTCCCGGATCGGGCGCAGGATCGGGATGGCACCCGCGACGGCGGCCTCGTAGGAGAGCTGCACCCCGGCTTTGTCGGCCTCCTCGTAGAGGGTCGGGCCGTCCTGGGCCAGCAGCGCCTTGTTGCCGGTCACGACGCAGGCGCCGTGCCGGATCGCGGTGAGGATCAGGGTGCGCGCAGGTTCGATGCCGCCCATCAGCTCGATCACCAGGTCGGCGTCCTTGACCAAAGTGTCGGCGTCGGTGGTGAACAGCTCACGGGGCAGTTCGACGTCGCGGCGGGCGTCAGGGTTGCGTACGGCGATGCCGCTGAGCTCCAGGCGGGCGCCGGCACGAGACGCCAGAGTCTCAGCGTCGTCGATTAGAATCCGCGCAACCTGGGCCCCGACATTGCCACAGCCCAGCAGGGCCACTTTCAGGGTTCGCATTTCCGTCATTCAGACTCCCATGTCGCGGTTGAGCAGATCTTGTTCGGTTTCGCCGCGGACAATGAGCCGGACCGACCCATCGCGCACCGCGACAACGCCCGGCCGGGCCAGATAGTTGTAGTTGCTTGACAGGGCCCAGCAGTAGGCGCCGGTTCCCGGTACAGCGAGCAGATCACCGGCTGCCACGTCCTCGGGCAGATATACATCTCTAACAACTATGTCGCCGCTCTCGCAATGTTTGCCCACCACTCGGGACAGTTGCGGGGCGGCGCCGGAGGCCCGGGAGGCAAGAATTGCGGAATAATCCGCGTCGTAAAGCACCGGGCGCGCGTTGTCGCTCATGCCGCCGTCCACCGACACATACCGGCGCGGGTACGTAACGTTTTCTGCCGTGTTTTCACCGGGAGCTCCGTCCGGGGCGTCGACCCGTACCGTCTTGCACGTGCCGACCTCGTAGAGCGTGAAGGTGCTGGTGCCCACGATCGCGCGGCCCGGCTCGATCGAGATCCGCGGCGCGGTTATGCCCAGTTCGGCCACCTTGGCGCGGACGACGGCGGCCATCGCCCGTGCGATTTCCGCCGGCGGGCGCGGGGTGTCTGCCGGGGTATAGGCGATGCCGTAGCCGCCGCCCAGGTCCAGCTCGGGCAGCACGATCGAGTATTTGGACTGCATCGCGGCCAGGAAGTCGAGCAGCTTCTGCGCGGCCAGGGCGAATCCGTCCGGTTCGAAGATCTGGGAGCCAATGTGGCAGTGCAGGCCCAGCAGTTCGATGCTCTCATGCCCGGCGGCGGCCGCCACGGCTTCCTCCGCGGCGGACAACCCGGCATGGTCGGTCGAGTCCCCGGCCATCGAGAGGCCGAACTTCTGGTCTTCGTGCGCGGTGGCGATGAATTCGTGGGTGTGCGCGTACACTCCGGGGGTCAGCCGCAGCATGACCTTGGCCCGTTCGCCGCGGTTCGCGGCGATAACGGCTACCCGCTCCAGTTCGGCGAGGCTGTCCACGACAATCCGGCCCAGCTTCATGTCCAGGGCGCGGTGGATCTCGGCGTCGGACTTGTTGTTGCCGTGCAGGGCGACGGCGGCGCCGGGAATGCCGGCCATCGCCGCGACGGCGAGTTCCCCGCCGGAGGCGGTGTCCAGCCGGAGGCCTTCCTCCTCGACCCAGCGGACGACGGCGGTGCACAGGAAGGATTTGCCGGCGTAGTAGACGTCCACTCCCCCGCAGATATCCGAGAACGCCTCGTTGAACGCATCCTGGAACGCCCGGGCACGGGCCCGGAAGTCGCTCTCGCTCATCACGAACAGCGGCGTTCCGAATTGCCGCTGCAGGTCGCTGACCGGGATGCCGTCGATGGCGAGTTCGCCGGCGTCGGTGCGCGCCGCGCCGGCAGCCCACATCGGTTCGTGCAGGGCATTGAGGTCGTCCGGGACAGCGAGCCAGTTCGGGGCGAGCGGGGAGGCAGCATGTTCCTTATGCGGATTCGCGGTCATGGCGTTCACATCCGTTCCGGCGCCGAGACGCCCAGCAGGTCCAGTCCGTTGGCGAGCACCTGGCTGGTAGCGTCGTTGAGCCAGAGCCGGGTGCGGTTCAGGTCGGTGATGTCTTCCCCGCCCAGGGGCGTGATGCGGCAGGCGTCGTACCAGCGGTGGTAGGCGCCGGCGATGACTTCCAGGTGGCGGGCGACGCGGTGCGGTTCGCGCAGCTCGGCGGCCTTTGCCACGATAGAGGGGTAGCTGCCCAGGTGCGAGAGCAGCTCGTTTTCGGTCGCGTGGTCCAGCAACGCGGCGTCGAAGGCCTCTTTCCCTTCAACACTGCGGTCCACGCCGGCTGCCTCGGCGTTGCGCGCGGCGCCGCGCGACCGGGCGTGCGCGTACTGGACGTAGAACACCGGGTTCTCGTTGCTGTGCTTCTTGAGCAGCTCCGGGTCCAGGGTCAGCGGCGAGTCGGCCGGGAAGCGCGCCAGGGAGTACCGCACGGCGTCCTTGCCCAGCCAGGAGATCAGGTCTTTGAGCTCGATGATGTTTCCGGCCCGCTTGGACAGCTTGGCGCCGTTGACCGAGACCAGCTGGCCGATCAGCACCTCGATGTTGACCTCAGGGTCATCGCCGGCAGCGGCAGCGATCGCCTTGAGGCGGTTGATGTAGCCGTGGTGGTCGGCGCCGAGCAGGTAGATCTTCTCGGTGAAACCGCGGTCCTTCTTGGACAGGTAGTACGCCGCGTCGGCGGCGAAGTACGTCGGCTCGCCGTTCGCGCGGATCATCACGCGGTCCTTGTCGTCGCCGAAGTCGGTGGTGCGCAACCAGACCGCGCCGCCGTCGTCGAAGACGTGGCCTTGCTCGCGGAGCCGGGCGACGGCGTCCGCGATGGCGCCGGCGTCGTGCAGTTCCTGCTCGGAGAAAAACACGTCGAACTCGACGCCGAACTCAGCCAGGGTCGCCTGGATGTCATGGAGCTGCTCCTTGTAGGCAGCACCGCGGATCACCGGCAGCGCCGCCACGTCGGTGAGTTCCCGGATGTCGGGGTGCTGCGTCAGGACCTTATGGCCGAGGTCCGCGATGTATTCGCCGGGGTAGCCGCCTTCCGGGACGCCGCGGCCGTGGAGCCGGGACAGCACCGAATGCGCAAAGACGTCCATCTGCGAGCCGGCGTCGTTGATGTAGTACTCCGCCGTGACGTCGGCACCGGAGGCCCGGAGCACCCGGGCAATCGAGTCGCCCAGGGCGGCCCAGCGGGTGTGGCCGATGTGCAGCGGCCCGGTGGGGTTGGCCGAGACGAACTCCATGTTGACCGTGCGGCCGGCGAGCGCGGTGTTGGTCCCGTAGGCGGGCCCTGCTTCGACGATCGCCTTGGCGAGGGTTCCGGCTGCGGCGGCGTCGACTGTGATGTTCAGGAATCCCGGTCCGGCGACGTCGATGGCGGAGACTCCCGCGATCGAGGCCAGCCGCGCGCTGAGCAGGGTGGCGAGCTGACGCGGGTTGGTTCCGGCCGGCTTCGCCAGCTGGAGGGCGATGCTGGTGGCCCAGTCCCCGTGTTCCCTGTTCTTGGGTCGCTCCACACGCACGGCTTCGGGGATGTCGGTGGCGGCGAGGGCGATTTCACCGGCAGCGACGGCGTCCTTCAGGCAGGCGGATATGGCGAGGGAGAGTTCTTCTGGGGTCACGGTTCTAGCCTACCGGGGGCCCGCAGCAGCGCGGAACTACGGCGTCGTCATGTTCGGCTGCGGTGTTCCCGGGGGATGGGTGCGGGCGGTGCGGGACACGCGATTTTCCGTTGGAGCCCACCTTCCTGCTAAGCTCTAGGACGTCCCGCCGGTAACGGCAGGATCCCCGATTGCCCTCGTAGCTCAGGGGATAGAGCGTCTGCCTCCGGAGCAGAAGGTCGTTGGTTCGATTCCAATCGAGGGCACCACCAAAACCCCGCCGTTTCAGCGAAACGGCGGGGTTTTTGCGTTCCTTCCCAGAGGCCGGCGCGTCCGGCCGACCTTGGCCGCGGCCTGCGCGCCGATCACCGACGCCCCGGCCCGGCCCTGCCTGGGGCCGCCCGGCGCTGGACATGTCCCGTGGCTGCCGCCACGGATGGACATAGTGCCAATATGTCCATCGCACACGCGCAGGGGCGGGCATGTCCAGCCCGCGAGGAGGCTCTCCGGCGCCGACCCTGCCAAATGTCGGGGCCCCCTCGTAGTCTGTTGGCATCGGCAGAAGTAAGGGGTCTCACATGTACTGCTCCATCATCCCTCCCTACCTGTTGCGCCGGCTGGCAGCGCAGCATCAGGAGCCGCGTCTTCAAATTGCGGCCCGCGCAGCAAAGGAAGCACTGCGTCACGTCAAGAGTTTCCAGGCTTCCCGGGTGGCCGCGGCGCCCGTCACGCCCCCGGGGCTGCGGCAGCTCACACCGGGGCCGCCGCAACGCACGGTGTACGACGCGAAGGCCTCGGAGAACCTGCCCGGCGTGCTGGTGCGCAGGGACGGCGAACCAGCCACCGGCGATCCGGCCGCGGATGAAGCCTACGACGGCCTGGGCAGCACGCACCGGCTCTATGCGGAGGCGTTCGGCCGTAACTCAATTGACGGCAACGGCCTGCCCCTGGACGCCACCGTGCACTTCGGCCTGCGCTACGACAACGCCTTTTGGGACGGCAGCCAGATGGTTTTCGGCGACGGCGACGGCCAGGTCTTCAACCGCTTCACGGCCTCGCTGAGCGTCATCGGCCACGAGCTCGCGCACGGCGTCACCCAGTTCACCGCCGGCCTCGCTTACCGCAACCAGGCCGGAGCGCTCAACGAATCGCTTTCGGACGTCTTTGGTGCCCTCGTGGAGCAGTACGTGAAGCAGCAGTCCGCCTCGGAGGCCAGCTGGTTGATCGGCGAGGGCCTCTTCACGGACCAGGTCCAGGGCACGGCGCTGCGCTCCATGAAGGCGCCCGGAACCGCTTACGACGACGACGTGCTCGGCAAGGATCCGCAGCCGGACTCGATGGACTCCTATGTCCACACCGGTGCCGACAGCGGCGGGGTGCACCTGAACTCGGGGATTCCCAACCGCGCATTCTGCCTTGCCGCGACAACCTTGGGCGGCAAGGCGTGGGAGACTCCGGGGCGCATCTGGTACGACACACTGACCGGAGGGTCGCTGCCTGCCGCCGCAACTTTCAGCACCTTCGCCAAGGCCACCGCAGCGTCCGCCAAAGAGCTTTACGGAGCGGAATCGGCCGAGCATGACGCCGTCCGGCAGGCGTGGGACACTGTGAAAGTGAGGCTTTAAACGGCGCCTGCCGGAGGATCAAGCCAGTGAAAGTAAGCCCGTGAAGATCAGTGTCCAGCGCAGCGGTGGCATTGCCGGGATGAAGCGCGTCTGGAGCGTGCAGGCGGTCACCCCCGATGACCGGAGCCAGTGGCAGCCCCTTGTCGAGGCCTGTCCCTGGGACGAGCTGCCCGCCGGGAACACGGCCCGGCCGGATCGCTACATTTACCGGATCCGGGCCGGCGAGCGCCGCGCCACCCTGCCGGAGCAGGACCTCATCGGTCCCTGGCGGATCCTCGTCGACACTATGCGCGCCGCCGCAGAGTCGCCCGCCCGGCCGGATTAGGCGGCCGCCAAGTTAGACCGCCGCCAGGTGCCCGCGGAAGGTCCGCCGGTAGGACTGCGGGCTGGTGTCGAGCACCTTGGCGAAATGGTGCCGCAGCAGCACCGAGTGGCCAAACCCCGCTTCCCGGGCGATCTCATCAATGTTGAGATCTGTCGTCTCCAGCAGCTCCTGCGCCCGGAGCACCCGCTGGGAGTTCAGCCACGCAGCGGGAGTCGCGCCTGTCTCAGCCTGGAACCGCCGTGCAAACGTCCGCGGCGACATGTGGACGCGGGCCGCCAGTTCGTTGACGGAGTGGTCCTCGTCCAGGTTCCGGACCATCCAGCCAAGCAGCTCTTCCATCGGCTGCGAACCACACCTCGGCATCGGCCGGTCGATGTACTGCGCCTGGCCGCCGTCACGGTGCGGTGGAACCACCATGTCCCGGGCGATGCTCGCCGCCACGTTGGCGCCAAGCTCCACCCGGACCAAATGCAGGCTGGCGTCGATGCCGGCGGCGGTGCCGGCGCTGGTAATGATCCGGTCGTCCTCCACGTAGAGCACGTTTTCGTCCACCAGCGCGGCCGGGTAGCGGGCGGCGAGCTCCTGCGAGAAGTGCCAGTGGGTGGTACAGCGTCGGCCGTCCAGCAGGCCGGCCCGGGCCAGCGCGAAGGCCCCGGAACAGATCGACATGACCCACGCCCCCCGGGCATGCGCAGCGCGAAGCGCCTCCAGGACGGACTCGGGAACGTCCGAATCCTTGCCGAACGGGGTCATGATCACCAGGTCCGCATCAGCCGTCGCCTCGAGTCCGAGTTCCACGTGCATCGACGGCCCCGACTTCATCGCAATGTCGCCCGGCTCCGGCGCGCAGACGCGGAAATCAAAGGCGGGCACACCGGTGGCGCGGTCAGACCTGTCGACGCCAAACACCTCGAAGGCGGTCCCGAACTCGAAGATCGAGAAGTTAGGGACCACGATCACTGCCACTGAATTGATCATGCTTCCAGTGTGGCAGAAATTATAGCTTTTTGGTCATTTCTGCCACTTCAGTTGAAGCCCGCATCGGCGAACCATGGAGGTATGGAACTCATCGGAATCGCCCTCATCGTCCTGATCCTTGCCGCCGTCGCCGCCACCCTGCGCAGCCTCACGAAAGACGGACTCGGCCACAACCCGCCCGTCCGCTCGGAGGAGTACTGGATGGGACACGATCTTCCCAGCACCAGCTACAACCTGCGAATCTTCTAAGCCGCTCCCCTGCACGAATTGCCCGGCCCCGCAGAGTTACCGGGCAAATCTCTGTCCGGCCGCGCGGCCAGTAGACTGTGTGCAGCCATGACACTGCATATTTCCTACCCCGCCGAGCTGCCGGTCTCTGAGCGCCGCGAGGACCTGATGGCCGCCATCGCCGCAAACCAGGTGACCATTATCGCCGGTGAGACCGGTTCCGGTAAGACCACCCAGATCCCCAAGATGTGCCTGGAACTGGGTCTGGGCGACAATGGCCTGATCGGCCACACCCAACCGCGCCGGCTCGCCGCGCGGACGGTCGCCGAGCGCATCGCCGAGGAACTCGGCGTCGAGATCGGCCAGGAGGTCGGCTTCCAGGTCCGCTTCACCGGCGAGGTCAGCCGCTCCACCAAGGTCAAGCTGATGACCGACGGCATCCTGCTGGCCGAGATCCAGCGCGACAAGCTGCTGCGCAAGTACAACGCGATCATCATCGACGAGGCACACGAGCGCAGCCTCAACATTGACTTCATACTCGGCTACCTCAAACGGATCCTTCCCCAGCGCCCGGACCTGAAGGTCATCATCACCTCGGCCACCATCGATCCGGAGCGCTTCGCCAAGCACTTCGGCAGCGAGGAGGCGCCCTCGCCCATCATCGAAGTGTCCGGCCGCACCTACCCGGTGGAGCTCCGCTACCGGCCGCTGTCCCAGCCGGCCGGCGGGGCGGGCGCCGCGGGTGACGATGCAGACGCGGCCTCCGACGACGAACTCGAAGAGGACCGGGACCCGCTGGACGCGGTGTGCGACGCCGTCGACGAACTCGCCCTTGAAGCCCCAGGCGATATCCTGGTCTTCTTCTCCGGCGAGCGCGAAATCCGCGACGCCGCGGAGGCGCTCAACGCCCGGATCCAGACGAACCGGCGGCTGGCCGGCACCGAGGTTCTCCCGCTCTTCGCCCGCCTGAGCCTGCAGGAGCAGCACAAGGTCTTCCACCCCGGCAGCAAACGCCGGATCGTGCTGGCCACCAACGTCGCGGAAACCTCCCTTACGGTGCCCGGCATCAAGTACGTCATCGACACCGGCACCGCCCGCATCTCGCGCTACTCGCACCGCACCAAGGTCCAGCGGCTGCCGATCGAACGGGTCTCCCAGGCCTCGGCCAACCAGCGCTCCGGCCGATGCGGCCGCGTCTCGGACGGCATCACCATCCGGCTCTACTCGGAGGAGGACTTCGAGTCGAGGCCGCTGTTCACCGATCCGGAGATCCTGCGCACCAACCTTGCCGCTGTCATCTTGCAGATGACGGCCATGGGTGTGGCCCGCGGTCCCAAGGACGTGGAGAACTTCCCGTTCGTGGAGCCGCCGGACTCCCGCGCCATCAACGACGGCGTCACCCTCCTGCGCGAACTCGGCGCCCTCAGCGCGGCGCGCCCGCAGGAGCCGACGGACAACGCCGACGCCGGACCCGGACGCCGGGCGGCTTCCGGCCGGAACGGCGGCGGCCTGACCGCCGTCGGGCAGCAGCTTGCCCAGCTGCCGGTGGATCCACGCCTGGGCCGGATGATCGTCGAGTCGGGCAAGCGCGGCTGCGTCCGCGAGGTGATGATCCTCGCCGCCGCCCTCACCATCCAGGACCCGCGCGAGCGCCCCCAGGGCGACGGCTCAGGGAAGCAGCAGCTGGCCGCCGAGAAGCACGCCCGTTTCCGCGACGAGAACTCGGACTTCACCGGCTATCTGAACCTGTGGAACTACCTGCAGGAGAAACAGCAGGAACTCTCCTCCACCGCCTTCCGCCGGCTCTGCCGCAACGAGTTCATCAACTACCTCCGGGTCCGGGAATGGCAGGATCTCTTCGCCCAGTTGCGCCAGCTCGCCCGGCCGCTGGGCATCAGCCTGGACAACAAACGGCTCACCGATCCGGTGGGCAACCACGAGGGCATCCACATCAGCCTGCTCTCGGGGCTGCTGAGCCACATCGGCATCCTGGACGAACGCAAGCGCGAGTACGCCGGCGCCCGGGGCAGCCGTTTCGCGATCTTCCCCGGCTCGGCCCTGTTCAAGAAAGCCCCCACCTTCGTGATGGCCGCCGAGCTGGTCGAAACCAGCAGGCTCTGGGCCCGGGTTGCCGCGAAATTCGATCCGCTCTGGGCCGAGCAGGTGGCACCGGACCTGATTAAGCGCAGCTACAGCGAACCGCACTGGTCCAAGAAGATGGGCTCGGTGATGGCGCATGAAAAAGTCACACTCTATGGCGTGCCCATCATTCCCAGCCGGCGGGTCAACTACGGACGGGTGGATCCGGAGCTCTGCCGTGAGCTGTTCATCCGGCACGCGCTGGTGGAGGGCGACTGGCAGACCCACCACAAGTTCTTCCACCGCAACCGGGCCTTGCTCCACGAGGTGGAGGAGCTTGAGGCGCGGATGCGGCGCCGCGACATCCTGGTCGATGATGAGACGCTGTTCGAGTTCTACGACGCCCGGATCGGTAAGGAGGTCGTTTCCGAACGCCACTTCGACAAATGGTGGAAGGATGCCCGCCAGCAGGACCCCACGCTGCTGGACTTCGACCGGTCGCTGCTGATCAGCGAGGACGCCGCCGCGCTGGATGACTCCGCGTACCCGAAGACGTGGCTGCACAAGGGCTTCGAACTGCCGCTGAGCTACGAATTCCACCCCGTCGCGCCCGGTTCACAACCAAACCCCTCCGACGGAGTCACCGCGGAGGTGCCGGTGCTGTTCCTGAACCAGCTGGACGACGCCGCCTTCCGCTGGCTGATCCCCGGCCAGCGGGTGGAACTCATCACGGCGCTGATCAAGTCGCTGCCCAAGGCCGTCCGCAAGAACTTCGTCCCGGCGCCCGACGTCGCACGCCAGTCCGTCGCGGCGCTGGAGGCCGGTTTCGACCCCGCTGCGGACGACCTCGAGCCCTCGCTGGAACTCGTGCTGCGCCGGATCCGCGGCCAGGTCATCCCGCCGGGGTCCTGGAACTGGGCCGCCGTGCCGCCGCACCTGCGGGTCAGCTTCCGTGTGGTCGACTCCCGCGGCAAGGTGCTGGACGAGGGCAAGGACCTCGCGGCGCTCCAGGAGAAGCTGGCCCCCGCCACCCGCCGGGCCATCGCCGAGTCCCTCGGTGCCACGCCAGCAACGACGGCACCGAAGGCCTCCGGCCAGGCCAAAGCGAACGGCAGGGCGGGCGGAAAGCCGGCTTTGCCTGCACAAGGCGCGACCGCCGCCCCGGCTGGCTTCGCCGAGCTGTCCGGCCTTAAGGACTGGAGCTTCGCAACCGTGCAGCGTCAGGTACAGTTCACGGTCCAGGGCCACACCGTCACCGGCTATCCGGGCCTCGTGGACGAGGGCACGTCCGTGTCGCTGCGGCTCTTCCAGACCGTCCCGGAGCAGGAACAGGCCATGCGCGGCGGTGTGATCCGCTTGCTCGCGCTGAGAGTGCCGCCGCCGGACCGCTACGTCCTGGAACACCTGAACAACACCGAGAAACTGACCTTCAGCCAGAACCCGCACGGCTCCGTCTCGGCGCTGATCGCGGACTGCGCCCTGGCTGCGATCGACAAGCTCACCCCCGCCGCGCTGCCGTGGGACGAGGCATCGTTCAGCTCGCTGTATGAGCAGGTCCGTGCCGAACTGATCGACACGGTCTTCACCGTCACCGCCGTCGTCGAACGGATCCTCGCCAGCACTCGGCGGACAGAGAAGCAGCTCAAGGGCACCAGCAGCCCGGCCCTGATCAGTGCGCTCAACGACGTGAAGAGCCAGCTCAGGCAGCTCGTCTTCCCCGGTTTCGTGGCACGCACGGGCTACGCCCAGCTCAGCCAGTTGCCCCGCTACCTCGCTGCCATTGAGAAGCGCCTCGAAAAGCTCCCCGGCAACGTTCAGCGGGATGCGCAGCACATGGCGGCGGTCCAGGCCCTCGAGGACGACTACGACGACGCCGTGTCCGCGCTGTTGCCCGGCCGGCGCATTGGCACGGAGTTAACCCAGGTCCGCTGGATGATCGAGGAGCTAAGGGTCAGCCTCTTCGCCGTCGAGCTCGGAACCGCCTATTCGGTCTCCGAAAAGCGGATCCGGGCCGTGCTGAACAAGGCGCTGGCGCCGGCGTAGCCTTTCGCCGAAGCTAGGCCACCGGAACGTGCTCCGCGTGGCCGGCCTCCCGCAGGCCTTCGCGCAGCCTGTCCGCGTTCGCGTCCAGCCGGGCCGGGTCAGGATGCTGGTCCGCCGAGCCGAAATCAAAGTCCGCCATCGAGTTGGAGGGCCACACATGCACGTGCAGGTGGTTGATTTCGTAGCCGGCCACGATCAGGCCGGCCCGGGCGGCGTCAAACACCTCAACCTGGACGGCGCCTATCTTGCGGGCAACTTCCATCACCCGGCCCAGCACTTCCGGCGCGGCATCCGTCCAGCGGTCCACTTCGGCCGTGGGGACAACAAGCGTGTGCCCGTCGGCCAGCGGCCCCGTCGTCAGGAAGGCGACGACGTCGTCCTCCCGCCAGACGAAGCGGCCCGGGATCTCGCCGTTGATGATCTTGGTAAACAGGGTGCTCATACATCCGCCTTTTCTGCCGGGGACCCCAGGGTGCGGGCGTCCAGGACAAAACGGTACTTCACGTCGCCGGCTACCATCCGGTCATAGGCCTCGTTCAGCTGGTCCGCGCGGACCACCTCGACGTCGGACACCACGCCGTGCTCGGCGCAGAAGTCCAGCATTTCCTGGGTCTCGGCGATTCCACCTATCAGCGAGCCGGCGTAGGCGATCCGGCGCCGGATCAGCGAGCCCGGCTTGACCGGCGGCATTGCTTCCGAGGGCAGGCCCAGCTGGAAGAGCGCGCCGTCCACCCGCAGGGTGCGGAAGTACGGATTGAGGTCGTGCGGCGCGGCAACGGTGTCAATGATGACGTCGATGCTGCGGTCCGCAGCCTCCATCGCGGCCGGGTCGGTGGAGAGGACGACGTGGTCGGCGCCCAGTTCACGGGCCGCCGCGAACTTACGTTCCGACGTCGTGAAGACCGTCACCTCCGCGCCCATGGCTTTGGCGATCTTGACGGCCATGTGGCCAAGGCCACCGAGTCCTATAACGCCGACCACGTCGCCTTCCTCGACCTCGAAGTGGTTCAGCGGGGAGTAGGTGGTGATGCCGGCGCAGAGTAGGGGTGCCGCGGCGGCCGGATCCATGCCCTCCGGGACCCGCAGAACGTAGTTGCGGTCCACGACAATGGACGTCGAGTAGCCGCCCTGGGTGATGGCACCGTCGTTGCGGGCGTCCCTGGCGCCATAAGTGCCGACGTTGCCCCTCTCGCAGTACTGCTCCAGGCCGTCGAGGCAGCTCTCGCATTCGCGGCAGGAATCGACCATACAGCCGACGCCGACCCGGTCCCCGACGGCAAAGTCGGCAACCGTCGATCCCACCCGGGTGACGCGGCCGACAATTTCGTGTCCCGGGACGAGGGGGTAGTTCTGGCTCCCCCACTCGCCACGGGTTGCGTGCACGTCCGAGTGGCAGAGACCGCAGAACTCGATGGCAATTTCGACGTCGTCCTCCCTGGGTGTACGCCGGGCGACGGTCAGCGGGACGAGGCCGCTGTCGCTGGACGTGGCACCGTAGGCGGCTACGAGGCCGGGGCCGGCGGCGGGACCGGCGGCGGCTGCGTCGCTTGCTTCGTTTGAGTCGTTTGCGTCGTTTAGGTCGGGCAGCGGCTTGGCGAGGGGCGGCGGTACGGGGCGTCCTGGAGTCATGGTCCGACGCTACCCCCGGGACCAGTCCACGTGCCACTTGGAGGGCGCCGATGTTCGTCAGCATGCTCTGTTAGAGTCGGGCACCATGACCGATTTCCGCCCCGATGCTCGCGGCGCCGTCGGCTTCCTGCACACGTCGCATGTCCACGTTGCTACCTTCGACGCTCTGTCCCATGAGCACATGCCCGCCGTCCACACCCTGCACCGGGTGGATCCCAAAGCACTTGAGGTTGCCAGACAGGACGGAACCGGTGACCGCGTGCGCGCCGCCGTGGCCCTCGGCCCGCGGATCGGCGTCGTCGCTGCGCTCACGAGCACCGTCGAACCTACTACGCGCGTCCTCACTGAGGAGGCCGCGGACGCGCGATCTGCCATCTCCGTTGAGGTTAACGTCGCCGATGGGGCGTGGGACGCCTTCCTGGCCGGCAATGCGGAGGCGTACCGCTTCCGCATCGCGCGGGCGGCCCGCGCGCTCTCGACCCGCTGCGACGTCGTCGTACTCGCCCAGGCAAGCATGGAATCGGCTGCTGCCCTCCTGACGGGGCTTGCGACCCCGGTTCTCACGAGCCCTCGCTCCGCTGTCGAAGCGGTAGCGAAGGCTGTCCCGTCCCGTTGACTCGCTGTCTCCTTTGATCTGCTCCAGCCCGCGATCGAGCCGACGCGGCGATGTGATGCTGATCAGCTCGGCGCCGGCATTGCTTGCGCGCCGATGTGATGGGGTTGACTTGCATCATGGACGGCAAGCGGGAGGACGGGGCGTCATCAGAGGCGTGGCGCGGGGACGGGGAGCTGTGACCTTGGGCAGCGTTCCGGGAGTTTCGTCGGGAGCCGGAAGATTCCCGGTGGATTCGACGGCCGTGGAACGCCTCCGCGGGCCATTAATGTCAGACCCCTCTGGTGCACTTGAATTATGGATGGCAATGAAGGGCCCGAAGCGGGTCACGTGGTCTCGGCGCCGGCGGGTGCCGTGACGGTCGCAAGCCTGGCCCGGATCCTGGCCGGTCTCCCTGACCCGGCCGGTCCGGCTGCGCTCATCGACGAAACACGCGAGCTCGAGGACCTGAAGTGCGCCCTGGCCGCCCGCCAGGCCCGGTACGCCGTGGCCTTCGACCAGGCCCAGCGCCGCGAACACGCCGACGCCGGGATCCCCGCCGAGCAGCAGGGCGCCGGCGTCGCCGCGCAGATCGCCCTGGCCCGGCGCGAATCCCCGGCCCGGGGCGGCCGGCTCCTCGGCCTGGCCAAAGCCCTCGAAACCGAAATGCCGCACACCCTCGCCGCCCTCGAAACCGGACAGCTCAACGAATGGCGCGCCACCCTCCTGGTCCGGGAGACCGCCTGCCTGACCCCCGCCGACCGTTCGGCGGTGGACGAGGAGCTCGCCGCCGACGCCGGAAGCTTCGACGGAGCGGGCGACCGGGCGATTGTGGCCGCGGCCCGGGCCGCCGCGTACCGGCGCGACCCGCGGTCCGTGACCGAGCGCGCCGCCCACGCCGATACCGAACGCCACGTCAGTCTCCGCCCGGCCCCGGACACCATGTGCTACCTGACCGCGCTGCTGCCCGTCGCCGCCGCCGTGGCCATGCACGCAGCCCTGACCCGGCGCGCCGACGCTCTTCGCTCGGCCGGGGATCCCCGCACCCGGGGCCAGCTCATGGCCGACACCCTGGTCGAACGCACCACCGGCGCCGCGGGAGGGATCAGCGGCATCGAAATCCAGCTCGTCATCACCGACCGCACCCTCTTCCAGGCCGACAGCGAACCCGCCCGGCTCCCCGGCTACGGCGTGGTCCCCGCCGGGTGGGCCCGGGCACTGCTCCAGAAAAGCGGCTCCGGCCAAAATCCGGCCCGGGCTCCGGGAGCCGCGGGCGCTAACGACCAGGCCGCCTTCACGACCTGGCTGCGCAGGCTCTACACCGCCCCGGGCACCGGCGAACTGGTCGCCATGGACTCCCGCGCCCGGATCTTCCCCGCCGGGCTGCGCCGCTTCATCCAGGCCCGCGACCACACCTGCCGGACCCCGTACTGCGACGCCCCCATCAGACACCTGGACCACATCGTCCCCTGGCACGGCGGCGGAACGACGACCCAAAGCAATGCTGCCGGGCTCTGCGAAGCCTGCAACCACACCAAAGAAACCCCCGGCTGGAGCGCCCGACCAACCCCGGAACCGCCGCACGGTCACCGAAGACACACACTCCAACTCACCACCCCCACCGGCCACAGCTACCACTCCACCGCACCACCGCTGCCTGGAACCCTCGCCGAACAGCCGTCTGAGCTTCACCGGCGGAACCTGAGGCATCAGGCAAAGCTGGTCATGGGCTCCCGTCTGGCAGCGAAGCCTGCGGCCTAGGGTGTGCTGCTTTCGGCGGCTGTGCCGTCCTCGGATCCCCCGCCCTCAGGCGCCGCGCCGGTCACGACGGGATAGTCAGCGTTGTTGGACCACTCCGAGAACGACCCCGGGTATAGCGCCGCAGGGAAACCGGCGATCTCCAGGGCTGCAATCTCATGCGCCGCGGTCACGCCGGAACCGCAGTACACGGCCGTTGGCAGCCCCGGCTGCACACCCAGGCCGGTGAAGCGTTCGCGCAGTGTTGCGGCGGGAAGGAACCGGCCGTCCGCCGCCAGGTTCGCGGTCGTGGGCGCACTGATGGCGCCGGGGATGTGCCCGGCGCGGGGGTCCACTGGCTCGATCTCACCGCGGTACCGTTCGCCGGCACGGGCATCGAGAAGCAGCCCCCTGCCGGACCAGGTGGCCGCCTCGGCAGCACCGATCACCGGCATGGCACTGTCTGACAAGACGACGTCGCCGCGCTCCGCATCCGCCTCGCCGCTGTCAACGTCGTACCCGGCGGCGCTCCAGCCGGCCAGGCCGCCGTCGAGCAGGCTGACGCCGGGGAACCCGGAATTGCGCAGCATCCACCAGAGCCTGGCGGCGGCGAGGTTTCCGCTGTCGTCGTAGGCCACCACCACGTCACCATTCCGGATGCCCCAGGAGCGCGCGGACTGTTGGAACTGCTCCAGCGGAGGCAGCGGGTGGCGTCCCCGGTCCGGATCGGCAGGGCCCGCAAGCTGGGTCGCCAGATCCACGAAAACCGCACCGGGGAGGTGTCCCTCCACGAAGTGCGCCCTGCCGTGCGGGTCGCCGAGCGCCCAGCGAACGTCCAGCAGCACTGTCCGCGCGCCTGAGTCCATCCGGTTTTTGAGTTCGGCAACAGTCATCAGCGTGTCCATCCGCCCACTCTAACGGTGGGCCTGCACCGCTGCAGGTAGGCTGGTGCGGTGACAACAGAGCGCCAGCAGGACCGGGTTTGGGCCGACGAAGCCATCCGCCGGATCAACGCCGAGAGCAACAGATCAGCGGACACCCATCTCTATTCGGTTCCCCTGCCTCAGCACTGGGGCGTCCAGCTGTACCTCAAAGACGAATCGACCCACCGCACGGGCAGCCTCAAGCACCGACTGGCCCGCTCGTTGTTCCTGTTCGGTCTGGTCAACGGCTGGATCCGGGAAGGCACCACCATTGTGGAGGCGTCCAGTGGCAGCACGGCCGTCTCGGAAGCCTATTTTGCCCAGCAACTAGGGCTGCCGTTCATTGCCGTGATGACCCGGACCACCAGCCGCGAGAAAATCGCGCTGATCGAACAATACGGCGGCTCCTGCCACCTCGTGGACCACGCCTCCGAGGTGTACGCGGCCGCGGAGGATCTGGCCCGGAGCACCGGCGGCCACTACATGGACCAGTTCACCTACGCCGAGCGGGCCACCGACTGGCGCGGCAACAACAACATCGCCGAGTCCATCTTCGGCCAGTTGGCGCTTGAGGAACACCCGGTCCCGCACTGGATCGTGGTGGGCGCCGGCACCGGCGGGACGAGCGCCACCATCGGCCGTTACCTCCGCTACCAGCGCCACGCCACCGGACTCGCCGTCGTCGACCCGGAGAATTCCGCGTTCTACCCGGGCTGGCTGGCCAGCCGCGACGGCGGTACAACGCCGCACGCCACCGGCCTCCCTTCCCGGATCGAGGGCATCGGCCGACCGCGGCTGGAGCCTAGCTTCGTGCCGGACGTCATCGACCACATGATCCAGGTGCCCGATGCAGCCTCGGTGGCGGCGATGCGCCACCTGCGCGAGTACGCCGGGCTACACGCCGGCCCGTCCACCGGCACCAATCTCTGGGGTGTGTGGCAACTCATCGCCGGCATGATCGCCGACGGCCGCCGCGGCAGCGTCGTCTCGTTGCTGTGCGACGCCGGAGACCGCTATACAGGCAACTACTACAGCCCCGAGTGGTTGCAGTCGCAGGGTCTGGACCCGGCACCGCACGAGGACACCATCCGCGAGTTCCTTGCCAGCGGAGCGTGGCCTGCTTAGCTAAACGTCAACCGACTCGCCGCTGGCAAGGTGCCGGTACTCCGTGCCGTACTTGGCGCCGATCCAGGTGACGTGCCCCTCCACCAGGCCGCGTCCCGTCTCGTTCAGCAGGGCGTCGTGGATCGGGAAAGCCCGCGGCGCGCGGACACCGATCACAAAATCCACCACTTCGCCGACCTTGTTCCACGGGGCGTGGATCGGGACCAACAAGGTTTGCACCTCGATGCCGTCCGGGATCGCAAAGGAATCCCCGGGATGGTAGACGTTGGAGTCCACCAGATAGCCCACGTTGGCGACCACCGGAATCTGCGGATGGATGAGGGCGTGCTGGCCGCCAAAGCTCCGGATGACGAAGCCGGCCGCCTCGAAGGTCTCGCCGGCTGCGACAGTGTGGATCCGCTCCGCCGCCCCGGGGGCCTTGCCGCGCAGCTGTGCCGCCACGCCGTCGGGCGCGAAGAGCTGCAGATCCTGGTTGGCCAGTAGGGCGCCGGAGACGGCGTCGACGTCGATGTGGTCCGCGTGCTCATGCGTGATCAGCACGGCGGACGCACCGGCGAGGGCCTGCTCGGTCTCGGAAAAAATTCCCGGGTCCAGCACCAGCACCCGTCCCTCTTTTTCGAGCCGGACGCAGGCATGAGTGAATTTCGTCAGCTTCATCCGGCCAGCCTATGGCGTGGCCCGACGCGGTGTCCACGAGGCCCGGCTGGTAATCTGGGACCCTGCCCGTACCAGAGCACAATCCCAGCGAAGCGAGTTCTCCCAATGTCCCAGGGCGCCACCACCGGCGGCAGCCAGGCACCGGCCGAGGCCGTCGCCGGCATGAAGGAACAGCCGGGCAAGGAACAGCCGGGCAAGGAACAGCGCGTCACGAAGCAGCGTCTCGCGGTCAGCGCGGCCCTGGATGAGCTGGACGATTTTGTCAGCACCCAGGAGTTGCACCGCATTCTGCGGGAACGCGGCAGTTCGGTCTCCCTCGCAACCTCCTACCGGATCCTGCAGTCCCTCGCCGACGACGGCCTGGTGGATGTGCTGCGGAACGCCGACGGCGAGGTGGTCTACCGCCGTTGCGCCGTCACTGTGCACCACCATCACCTGCTGTGCCGCAACTGTGGCAAGGCGGTGGAGGTCGAAGCGCCCGCCGTCGAGGCCTGGGCAGCGCGGATCGCCAGCGAGCACGGTTTCACCGATGTCGAGCACACCGTCGAAGTCTTCGGGCTGTGTCCCGAGTGCGCAGCCCTGCAGCCCTGACGCTAGCGGCACTTACTGCTCACCGGCCGGCGCAGTCAGCCCAAGTGGGCAGACATCCTTAGTTCCAGCAGCGGCGGAGCAAAACGGGCGTCGCGTAGCCCATCGACCGGAGTCCGGCCAGAGACGCCAAGAAAAGTTCGGAACCCAGGCCGCGGCGCCAGTATGCCGGCGGCAGGTTCAGGGACTGGAGCGCACAACGGGTGCTTGTCCGTTCTGCGAAGCGGTGACGGTAACGATCGCCGGGCCTGCACGCGCTCCACGGCACCGGACCCGGCCGCGGTTATGACATTCGGTACGCCGGGTCTTACTGAACTGCTGCCTCCGCGGGCGGTGGCGTCGCCCGCACCACTCGGCCGTTGAGGGCGCGCCTGGCCCTGAGGCCGCCGATCCCACGGCACACCACGTAGATCAAAAACGACAGCGTCGTCACATACGGGCTGATCGGGAGCCGGCCGCCCAAGGCCAGCAGGATGCCGCCCACCGTGGCCGTGATGGCGAAGAGCACACTGAGGAGCACCACGAGCCGCGGCGATGAGGTCACCCGCAGGGCCGCGGCCGCCGGAGTGATCAGAAGCGCCAGCACCAGCAGCGCGCCGACGATCTGGATGGACAGTGCCACGCTCACGCCCAACAGCAACATGAAGCCCAGAGCCAGACCGCGGACCGGAACTCCGCGGGCGGCGGCGACGGCGGGGTCCACACTGGCGAAAGTCAGCGGCCGCCAAATGGCCACAAGCGCCAGCATGACGACCATCGCGGCGACGGCCAGCACCTGTAGCTGCACGGTGCCCACGGACACGATCTGCCCGGTGAGCAGGCCGAACTTGTTCGCGGCGCGGCCCTCGTAGAGCGAAAGGAACAGGATGCCCAGCCCTAGGCCGAAGGGCATGATCACGCCGATGGTCGAGTTCTTGTCCCGGGCCCGGACGCCCATCAGGCCCAGCAGGAGCGCCGCCACCACCGAGCCGGCTAAGGAACCGAGGACCACGTCGGCGCCGAACAGCAGGGCACAGGCCGCACCGGCAAAGGAAAGCTCGGAAATGCCGTGCACGGCGAAGGCCAGGTCGCGCTTCATCACGAAGGTGCCCACCAGGCCACCCAGCAGGCCCAGCACCGCGCCGGCCCAGATGGAGTTCTGCACCAGAGCAACAAGTTCGCCGTAGTTTTCAAAATTGAAAATTGAATGCAGGAGGTTGTCGAGGTCCACTTATCCCACCTCCCCTGTGACAGCGTGTGCGTCCTCGTGATGATGCGTGACGGCGTCCGGGATGCCAGCCACGATCATCCTGCCGTTGGCGTGGATCACCTCGACGCGGCTGCCGTAGAGCTTGGAGAGGACCTCCGTGGTCATCACTTCCGCGGGCGTGCCGACCCGGAACCGTCCGCCGGCAAGGTAGAGGACCCGGTCGACGTAGTCCATGATCGGGTTGATCTCGTGCGTCACGAACACCACGGCACTGTTGTGTTCGTGGCACTGTTCGTTGATCAGGGAACTGACGGCCTGCTGGTGCTGGAGATCGAGGGACAGCAGGGGTTCGTCGCAGAGCAGGACTTTCGGGTCCGTCGCGAGGGCCTGCGCCACCCGCAGCCGTTGCTGTTCCCCGCCGGAGAGCTGGCCCACCGGCACCTTGGCGTAATCCAGGGCGCCAACCTGGCCCAGGAGCCGGTCGATCTTGCGGTTCACCTTGGCCCCGCCGAGGCGGATGCCCCAGCGGTGGCCGTCGACGCCGAGGCCGACGAGGTCCCGGGCGCGCAGCGGCGTATCCGGATCGAAGGATTCCTGTTGCGGAACGTAGCCGATCCGCTGGTTGCCCCGGGCGATGGGATGCCCGTCCAGGACAGCGGTGCCGGAGGTCAGCTCCTGCAGCCCGAGCAGGACCTTGAGAAAAGTGGTCTTGCCGCTACCGTTGGGGCCGAGCACGGCGAAGAATTCGCCGTGGTTGATGTCCAGGTCCAGGTTCTCCCACAGGGTCCGTTGGCCGAACTTCAGGGCGGCCCCGCGCAGGCTTACTACGGGTGTCAACTGGGTTTTCCTCGATTTCTGCCGGGCCAGGCGGCCGCGCGGTTCCGATTTATCTTAGGCCCGGCTAGCCCCGGCCGAGGGCCTTGGCCAGGTTGTCCACGTTGCCGGACATCCACTGCAGGTAACTCTTGCCCTCCGGCAGCGTCTCGCTGAAATCCACCACGGGGACGCCGGCGGCGACGGCGGCCTCCTTGAGCGCGAGCGTCTGCGGTCCCTCCGTCTGCGGGTTGTAGGCCAGCAGACGGATCCCGCCGGACTTCACGAGGTCGAGGGCGGACCGCAGCACGGCAGGCGGAACATCCGTGCCGGATTCGATGGCGGAGGTGTACTCCGCCGGCGTCCGGTTCTCCAGGCCGGCCTCTTCCAGCAGGTAGAGCGGGACCGGTTCCGTGACGGCGACGCCGCCATGAGCCGCCGCGGCCTTCAGCGCCGAGAGCCGGGCGTCCAGGCCGGCCAACTCCTTCTTCAGGGCCGTCGCGTTGTTCCGGAAGCCGCCGGCCGAGGACGGCTCGAGGGCGCCCAGCTTTTCCGCCAGCGCATCAGCAAGCCGGCTCATGGCTGCTGGGCTGTACCAGACGTGTTCGTTGAATCCCGCGGCCGCATCAGCGTGGCTGTGTCCGTCGGCGCCGGACGCTGCCGGCGCCGCCGAGGCCAGCCCCGAGACGTCGACGGCGTTGAGCAGGTTCCCCGGGTCCAGCCCGGTGTCCCCGGCCAGCTTGTGCAGGAAATCGTCGTAGCCGCCGCCGTTTTCCACCACCAGCCCGGCCTTGGAGACGGCCAGCTTGTCCTGGGTGGTGGCCTCGTAGGAATGCGGATCCTGGCTAAGCCGGGAGATGATCGAGGTGACCCGCACCTTGTCGCCCCCGACGGCGCGGACGATGTCGCCGTAGACGCTGGTGGAGGCGACGACCTCAACCACACCGCCGGCGGCGCTGGCCCGGTCGACGCCCGGCGTCGGGCCGCAGGCCGTCAGCAGGAGGCTGCTGAGGCCCGCGAGGAGAACTGCGGCGGCGGAACGGCGCACGGGAATACCTCGGATCTGTTATTGAGAAACGTTAGCAATACAACGAGTCTAACCGTAAATGGGAATCATTCCTATTTAGAGCCAGGCCAGCGCCGTATGCCTTACTCCTGTCCGAGCCTGCGGTAGCCGGTGGCCTGCGTAGCGTCCCGGATTTCCCCGACCAGTTGCTCGATCACGTCCTCCAAAAAGAGCACTCCCCGGGTGTGGCCGTCCGGACCGATCACCCGGGCAAGGTGCGAGCCGGTGCGCTGCATGACAGACATCGCCTCTTCGATCTCATCCTCCATGGCCAGGTTGGCCAGCGAGCGTATCCGGCTCTCGGCAATCGCGTGCGAATAGCCGGCCTCCGGGATCGACAGCACATCCTTGATGTGCAGGTAGCCGGACAGCATGCCATCCTCGTCGAGCATCGGGAAGCGGGAGAAGCCGGTCCGGCTCACGGCCTTCTCGAATTCCTCCGGCGTGGTGGGAGCCTTGAGCATCACCAGCTTCTCCAGCGGAACCATCACCTGGGATGCCGTGTATTCGGAGAACTCAAGCGCGCCCGTAATCAGCCCGGCGTCGTCGTCCACCAGGCCGTGCCTCGTGGATTCCTGCACGATCGACTGGACCTCCTCGAGCGTGAAGGAGGAGGTGACCTCGTCCTTCGGCTCGATCCGCATCAGCTGCAGGATGTGGTTCGCGGACCAGTTCAGCGCCACGATCGCCGGCTTGACCGCACGGGCGATGTAGATCAGCGGCGGTGCGAGCAGCAGCGCGGCCTTGTCCGCGACCGACACCGAAATGTTCTTCGGCACCATCTCACCAAAGGTCACATGCAGGAAGGTGACGGCCAGCAACGCGACGGCGAACGCCACGACGTCGGCGATTTCCAGCGGCACGCCGAGCGCTCCCAGCGGGACCGCCAGCAGGTGGTGGATGGCCGGTTCGGCCACCTGCAGGATCAGCAGGGAGCAGACAGTGATTCCCAGCTGGGCACAGGCCAGCATGAGCGAGACGTTTTCCATCGCCCGCAGGGTGGTCTGGGCCCGCTTGGACCCGGCCTCGGCGAGGGGCTCGATCTGGCTGCGGCGGGCGGACATGACGGCGAATTCGGCCGCCACGAAAAACGCGTTGCCCACCAGCAGCAGGGCGAGCCAGAGGATTCCCAGCCAGTCGCTCATGCGGCACCGGCCTTTCCGGCAGCGTCAATGCGCCCGTCCTTGCCGCCGTGCTGCTCGTGCTCCGTCGCGACCGGCGTGAAGCAGATGCGGTCGATCCGGCGTCCGTCCATGCGGGTCACCCTGAGGCTGCCGCCGGCGACGTCGACGGTGTCGTCCACCGCCGCCATTCGCCCCAACTGGCTCATGACGTAGCCGCCCACGGTTTCGTAGGTCGCCTCGTCCGGCACGGTCAGGCCGGGGATTTGTTCGGACAGCTCATCCGGCCGCAGCAGACCCGGGAAATACCAGTCCCCGGAGGCGCTCTGCAGCAGCCCGGGACGGACCTTGTCGTGTTCGTCGGCCACCTCACCGACGATTTCCTCGACCAGGTCTTCCAGGGTCGTGATCCCGGCGGTGCCGCCGTACTCGTCCAACACGACGGCGAGCTGCAGGTTTCCTTCCTTAAGTTCGGCGAGCAGGCCGTCCAAGTGGATGGTTTCGGGCACGCGGAGGACCTCGGTCATGATCGCGCCGGCTTCCAGCTTGGCCCGCCGGTCGGCCGGAACGGCGATGGCTTTCTTGATGTGCACCACCCCGCGGATGTCATCCGAAGACTCGCCGATCACGGGGAAGCGTGAATAGCCGGTGCGTTTGGCGGCCTCCACAATGTCCGAGACCGGCTGGTGGCTGTCGATCGTCTCCACCCGGATCCTCGGCGTCATCACGTCCGCGGCCGTCCGGCCGGAGAACTTCAGGGTGCGGGAGATGAAGTTGGCGGTCCGTTCATCCAAGGTTCCCATCGCGGCCGAGCGGCGCACCAGGGAAGCCAGCTCAGCGGGGGTGCGGGCACCGGAAATCTCCTCCTTGGCTTCGAGGCCAAAGACGTTCAGGATCCTGTTGGAGAAGCCGTTAAGCACGATGATGGCCGGCTTGAAGATTGCGGTGAAGACCAGCTGGGGCCGGGCAAGGGCCTTGCCGACCGGGAACGAGAGCGCGATGGCCGCGTTTTTCGGAACCAGTTCGCCGATCAGCATGGACAGCAGGGTGGCCAGCGCCATCGCCAGGACCAGCGAGACGGAGGCAGCGGCGGCTTCCGGCAGGCCGACGGCGGTCAGCGGGCCCTCAAGCAGCCTGCCCACAGACGGTTCCATCACGTAGCCGGTAAGCAGCGTGGTCATGGTGATGCCGAGCTGGCAGCTGGAGAGCTGGGTGGACAGGGATTTGAGGCACCTGAGCAGCGGGCCGGCGGCGGTGTCGCCGTTGTCCACGGCACGTTGCACAGTGGCCTGGTCGAGCGCGACCAGGGAGAACTCGACGGCGACGAAGAAACCGGTGCCGAGGATGAGGAGCAGTCCGGCTCCGAGCAGCAGCCATTCCATTTAGCTGCCCGCTTCGGAGTGCAGGCGTGCCGGGCGGGAAGAGCGTGCCGGCGGAGGATGGTCTGCGGAGGCAGACCCTTTTTCCGGGACGGCATTGTTTTCGTGGAAACCTTGCTGCCGTGCTGCCGGGGAGTGATGGGCGCGTGAACGGGGTTTGCCGGCTCTGCGGGTGGACTGGGCGGGAACGTTGTGTGTTCCGCGCTGACAGCCCCCAGGCCGGCACCTAGATTTACTGTCCATAAGAATGACAGTCTACAGGAGGGCCGGTCACCAGCTTTGCGGAACCGGGCGGCCCTCCTCGTACCCGGCGGCCGACTGGATGCCCGCCACGGCCCGCTCCCGGAACGCCGCCAGATCGGCCGCGCCGGCGTAGCTCATGGAACTCCGGAGTCCGGCGGTGATCAGGTCCAACAGGTCCTCCCCGCCCGGACGGCCGGGATCCAAATACATCCGGGAGGTGGAAATCCCCTCTTCGTAGAGTGCCTTCCGGTCCTTTTCGAACGCGCCCTCGCGCTGGTTGCGGTTCTGCACGGCCCGGGCGGAAGCCATGCCGAAACTCTCCTTGAACTGGCGGCCGTTGGCGTCGAGCTGCAGGTCGCCAGGGCTCTCGTGCGTGCCGGCGAACCAGGAGCCGATCATGACCTGGCTCGCACCGGCGGCGAGGGCCAGGGCCACGTCGCGGGGGTAGCGGACCCCGCCGTCGGCCCAGACCCTGCCGCCCGAGGCGCGTGCAGCGGCCGAGCATTCCAGCACGGCGGAAAACTGCGGCCGGCCACGTCGTGCCGAGAGGTGACGTCGGAGCGGGACGGCACCAGGAAGATGTCGGAGTAGGTCAGGTCGGTGGTCGGATCACTCAGGAAACGCACGGCAACTCCTCGATCAAGGGGGTTCTCAGGGGTTATTCAGGGCGAGCCCGGTGGCGCCCCGGCAGCGGGTCCGGCGGGACGGAAGGCACGCCTTCGCGACTCCTCGATGATTTGAGTCACCCTTATTGGCAGTTTCGCCGGGATCCTCACTAGACTGGCAAAGGTCTGGGTTCAACTGGACGCGGAGAACTGGTTCGATTGACGTGCTGCGGCACCGTGGAAACCAGCGGGAACCAAACTCATGGAAGAGGCGTATTTCAAGTGCCAGAGCAGCCCAGCCATCGTCTACCCGAGGAATTTGGCGGAAACGAGTGGCTCGTTGACGAACTGTACGAGCGGTACCAGCAGGACAAGAACACGGTGGACGCCAAATGGTGGCCGCTTTTCGAATCCTTCGATGCCAGTGACGGTTCTTCGACCAACGGCGCCTCGGCAGCCGCCGTCGCGAACCCTTCCACCCGTGAACTCCCGGTCATAGCCCCCGTTGCAGCAGCCCCCGCCGCCGCGCCGGCACCGGCAGCACCCGCCGCTCCGGCTCCCGCCCCCGCCGCGCCCCAGAAGGCCCCGGCTACTGTTGCCCGCGACGGCGCGAAGAACGCCGAGCCCGGCGCCGGCACCCAGCCCATCCCGGCCCAGCTGCCCAAGAACACCAAGGCCCCCACGGCGCCGGAGGAAGACGTTGTCTCCGTCCTGCGCGGTCCGGCCAAGGCCATTGCCACTAACATGATCACGAGCCTGGAGGTGCCCACCGCGACGAGCGTCCGGGCGATCCCCGCCAAGCTGCTGATCGACAACCGTGTGGTCATTAACTCCAACCTTGCCCGTGCCCGCGGCGGCAAAGTCTCCTTCACGCACCTGATCGGCTACGCCGTCATCCGGGCGCTGGCCCAGTTCCCCTCGATGAACGTGTACTACGACGTGGTTGACGGCAAGCCCGTCGCCGTCCAGCCGGCGCACGTGAACTTCGGCATCGCCATCGACATGCCCAAGCCCGACGGCACCCGCCTGCTCATGGTTCCGAACATCAAGAAGGCGGAGACCCTCAACTTCTCCGAGTTCTGGCACACCTACGAGGACCTGATCAAGCGCGCCCGCGCCGGCAAGCTGACAGCGGACGACCACGCAGGCACCACTGTCTCGCTAACCAACCCCGGCGGCATCGGCACCGTGCACTCGGTCCCCCGGCTCTCCAAGGGCCAGGCCGCCATCATCGGCGTCGGCGCACTCGACTACCCGGCCGAGTTCCAGGGCGCCAGTGAAAAGATCATCGCGCAGAGCGCCATCAGCAAGGTACTCACGCTCACCTCCACCTATGACCAC
Organism: Arthrobacter sp. UYEF3; assembly: GCF_040546245.1. Lineage (NCBI taxonomy): Bacteria > Bacillati > Actinomycetota > Actinomycetes > Micrococcales > Micrococcaceae > Arthrobacter > Arthrobacter sp. UYEF3. The sequence continues at coordinate 93,152 of NZ_JBEPNK010000001.1, read as the reverse complement.
CGCGTCATCCAGGGTGCCGGCAGCGGCGAATTCCTCAAGCTCGTGCACCAGCTTCTGCTCGGGGCGCAGAATTTCTACGACGAGATCTTCGAGTCGCTGCGCATCCCGTACGAGCCCGTACGCTGGAGCCTCGACCTGCAGGTTGACCCGGCGGATGAGATCAACAAGGTCGCCCGGATCCAGCAGCTCATCCACTCCTTCCGCGTCCGCGGCCACCTTATGGCGGACACCGATCCGCTCGAGTACGTCCAGCGCAAGCACCCGGACCTCGACGTACTGACCTACGGCCTCACGCTCTGGGACCTGGACCGCGAGTGGCCCACTGGCGGTTTCGGCGGCGCGCCGATGCTGAAGTTCCGCGACATCCTGGGCGTGCTCCGCGATGCTTACTGCCGCACCACTGGCATCGAATACATGCACATCCAGGACCCGGAGGAGCGCAAGTGGTTCCAGGACCAGCTCGAACACCCGTACTCCAAGCCGAGCCGTGACGAGCAGCTCCGCATCGTCTCCAAGCTCAACGCCGCGGAGGCCTTCGAGACCTTCCTGCAGACGAAGTTCGTCGGCCAGAAGCGCTTCTCGCTCGAGGGCGGCGAATCGCTGATCCCGCTGCTGGATGCCATCATCTCCGACGCCGCCGACGACGGACTCGACGAAGTCGCCATCGGCATGGCCCACCGCGGCCGCCTCAATGTGCTCACCAACATCGCCGGCAAGACCTATGCCCAGGTCTTCCGCGAATTCGAGGGCACCCAGGACCCGCGTTCCGTCCAGGGCTCCGGCGACGTGAAGTACCACCTCGGCACCGAGGGCACCTTCACCTCGGACAGCGGCAAGGAGACCAAGGTCTACCTCGCCGCCAACCCCTCGCACCTGGAAGCCGTGGACTCCGTCCTCGAGGGCATCGTCCGCGCCAAGCAGGACCGTCTGGACCAGGGCGAAACCTTCCCAGTGCTGCCGATCATGGTGCACGGTGACGCGGCCTTCGCCGGGCAGGGCGTCGTCGCGGAAACCCTCAACCTCTCGCAGCTGCGCGGCTACCGCACCGGCGGCACCATCCACGTCGTCGTCAACAACCAGGTCGGCTTCACCACGGCGCCGTCCTCCTCGCGTTCCTCCACCTACTCCACGGACGTCGCCAAGATGATCCAGGCGCCGGTGTTCCACGTCAACGGCGATGACCCGGAGGCAGTGGTCCGCATCGGCCAGCTCGCCTACGAGTTCCGCCAGCGCTTCCACAAGGACGTCGTCATCGACATGGTCTGCTACCGCCGCCGCGGCCACAACGAGGGCGACGACCCCTCGATGACGCAGCCGCTGATGTACAACCTGATCGAAGCCAAGCGTTCGGTCCGCAAGCTCTACACCGAGTCGCTGATCGGCCGTGGGGACATCACCGAGGAAGAAGCCGAACAGCTGCTCCGCGACTACCAGGAACGCCTCGAACGCGTCTTCGCCGAAACCCACGCCGCGCAGACGTCCCCGATCCCGATCATCACCGCAGATTCCGCCGCGGTGGCCGATCTTGAGCGCCCCGCCGCGCAGCAGGCCGACACGGGCGTCCGTGTACCGGAGTCCACGGCGATCTCCGCCGAGACGCTGGCCCGGATCGGCACGGCGCACCTAGAGTTCCCAGAGGGCTTCACGGTCCACGCCAAGCTCAAGCAGCTGCTCGAGAAGCGTGAGCTGATGTCCCGCGAGGGCGGGATCGACTGGGGCTTCGGCGAGCTCGCGGCCTTTGGCTCGCTGACCATGGAGGGCGTCCCAGTCCGGCTCGCCGGCCAGGACTCCCGCCGCGGCACCTTCGTACAGCGCCACGCCGTCTTCCATGACCGCGCCAATGGTGACGAGTGGACGCCGCTGGCAAACCTCTCGGACGACCAGGCCAAGCTGTGGATCTACGACTCCCTGCTGTCCGAATACGCGGCCATGGGCTTCGAATACGGCTACTCGGTCGAGCGCCCGGACGCCCTGGTGCTGTGGGAGGCGCAGTTCGGTGACTTCGTCAACGGCGCGCAGACCATCATCGATGAGTTCATCTCCTCGGCCGAGCAGAAATGGGGCCAGCGCTCCTCACTGGTGCTGATGCTGCCGCACGGCTACGAGGGCCAGGGCCCGGACCACTCCTCGGCTCGCATCGAGCGATTCCTGCAGATGTGTGCCGAAGAGAACATGATCGTGGCCAACCCCACGACGCCGGCCTCGCACTTCCACCTGCTCCGCCGCCAGGCGTACAGCAGGCCGCGCAAGCCCCTGATCATTTTCACCCCGAAGCAGCTCCTGCGCCTCAAGGCCGCTGCGTCCTCGGTGGAAGACTTCACCACGGGTACCTTCCGGCCCGTCATCCCCGAGCACGAGCAACTGGATGCCGGCGCCGTCGAACGCGTGTTGCTGGTCTCCGGGCGCCTGTACTACGACCTGCTGTCCACCAGGCAGAAGACCGGCGACACGACGACGGCGCTCATCCGGGTTGAGCAGCTTTACCCGCTGCCCGCCGCCGAAATCGCCGCCGAGCTGGCTAAATACCCCAACGCGGATGTGGTCTGGGCACAGGACGAGCCTGCCAACCAGGGTCCGTGGCCGTTCATCGGCCTGAACCTGCCGGATGCGCTGGACCGCCGGGTGCGGCTTGTGTCCCGGCCGGCTTCGGCGGCCACCGCTGCCGGGTCGATGAAGCGCCATGCGGCCGAGCAGGATACTCTGCTCAAACAGGCATTCGCACGTAAGTAGCGCCAGGCTGCCCGGCCGGACGTCGAATATCACGACTCCGGCCGGGCAGCTTTGTTTAAGGCAGCATCCGTGTCCGGGAGCAGGCCGATGCGGCAAAGAACCGGGGCACAGAACCGGCATTGGGAATGAAGGGGTAGTCGTGGAAGATCGGAAGCTGCGTATCGCAGCCGTTGGAGATGAGCTGCTGGCTGGCCTGGGCGACCCCCGGGCGCTGGGCTGGCTGGGACGGGTCCTGGCCCGTACCCCGCAGGAGGGGCTGACCCTGGAAAGCTACTCCCTGCCCTGCCCGCAGGAAGGTACCGAGGGCCTGGCCGAGCGCTGGCTTGAGGAGGCTGGCCGGCGCTTCGCGCCGCGGCACGAGAACCGCCTAGTGATTGGCCTGTCCGGCCGCGACATCGAGTTCGGACTCTCCACGGCGCGCAGTCGGCTCAACCTGGCCAACATCCTGGACTCGGCCTCCCAGAACAGGATCGAAGTCTTCGTCGTCGGGCCGCCGCCGACGCTGGATCCGGCCCAGAACCGGCGGCTGGGCGAGCTCAACACCGCCTTCGCTGATGTCACCACGCGCCGCAAGCACCTGTACGTGGACACCTTCTCCCCGCTGCTGAGCCACGAGCAGTGGCGCCAGGACCTCGCGGCCAACGGCGGGACGCCGGGACAGGCCGGCTACGGGCTGATGGCCTGGCTGGTGTTGCACCGCGGCTGGTTCCAGTGGCTGGGGATGGACGCTCCGGCATAGCGGTAGCGGACAGTTCGCGATATATCTTGACCGTCTGCCAGACGCGATATATCGTGGTTCCATAGTCGCGATATATCGCAGGCATTTACGCCGGCGGGGTCGCACCGTCCGCAGCCGGAGGAACAATGGAACAGAGCGCGTGGACCGTCACCGGTCCCCAGACCATCGACGTCGACGGCGTCCGCTCGCTCAAGCTCGGCATAGTCCGCGGCCGCTTCGACATCGTCACCCATGACGAGGAGGTAGCCCGCATCGAAGTCTCCGAAATCGAAGGCGATCCGCTAGCGGTCAGCCTCACAGACGGCCGGCTCGAGGTGCGGCACCAGCTGCACGGCCCGCAGGGGTGGTTCAAGAACCTCATGGGCACGGTCAGCAACAACTCCGCCAACTCGGTGGTCATCAGCATTGCACTGCCGGCCGGCGTCGACGTCGAGACCGGCAGCGTCAGCGGCGACGGCATGGTGTCCGGCGTTACCGGCCACACCCGGCTGAACACCGTCTCCGGCTCGGTCCTCGCGGACGGCACCGCGGGCGAACTCGCAGTGAGCACCGTCAGCGGCGAAGTAATCGCCCGCAACCATCAAGGGGTGCTGACGGCCAAAAGCGTCTCCGGCGAGGTCACGGCGTCGGGCGACTTCAGCAACATCCGTGCCAACACCGTCAGCGGCGACCTGAGCTTCGACCTGCACGGCTTCACCCAGGATTTCGGCGCAAACTCGGTTTCCGGCGACGTCACCATCCGGGTGCCGCACGACGTCGGCGTGGACATCATCGCGAAGTCCGCCAGCGGCACGGTCGTGATCGACGACCAGAAGTACGCCCAGCCCGGCGGCACCGTGCAGACCATCGCCGGACCCGACACCAAGCTGATGCTGGTGCGCACCAACTCCGTGTCCGGGAAAACCTCGATCTTCCACGGCGGACCGGGCGCGGACACCGAAGCGGGCCTTTGATGGCGCCGGTCTTTGCCCACGGCGCGCTTCGGCTGTATCTGCTGGCCCTGCTGGAGTCCGGCCCCAAACACGGCTACGAGCTGATCAAGGCGCTCAGCGACCGCTTCGGCGGCACCTACTCCCCCAGTGCCGGCACCATCTATCCGCGGCTGGCCAAGCTCGAGGAGGAGGGGCTCGTGGCCACCCACACGGAAGGGCGGCGCACCAACTACAGCATCACGCCGGCGGGACTCGTGGAGCTCAACGGGCGGCGCGAGGAACTGGCCGGCGTCGAGAACGACATTTCCGCCTCGGTCCGCCGGCTCGCCGACAAATTGCGGCAGGACATCCGAGTGAACATGCAAGGACTGCGCGCGGACCTCGCCGCGACGGCCGAAGCCGCCCGCACCACGGTCCGCAACGCCGGAGCCCCGGCGGGGGTGCGCTACTCCGAGGACAGCGACCGCAGGCTGCGGGAGGCCGAGATGCTGGTGCAGTCCTTCCGGGACGACATTCGGATCGAGCTGCGCCAACACGCGGGCGCGGGCCCAGTCACCCCGGTCACCCTTGAAACCGTCAAGACGGTCCTGGACCAGGCCCGGATCTCCATCCGGAACTCACTTCGGGGATGAGACCCCTCGGGCCCGCTCCGGTTCGCGGCCGGTCCGCTGATGTGGGAGACTTGAGGGCAGCTCTTTTGAGTACCAAAATTAAGGAGGCCAGCTATGAGCAAGCGTGCACGTAAACGTCGTGACCGTAAGCGTGGCGGCGCGAACCACGGTAAGCGCCCCAACGCCTGAGCCACGGCTTGGATTTATAGCTTTAAGCGAAAGACCCCGGAAGCCTCTCGGCTTCCGGGGTCTTTCGGTGTCAGTTGGCGCTCAGGCCCCGGCCTCAACCGGGCGGATCGAGTGGATCCGGTCCAGGATCGAATTCTTCAGGTTCTCCGGTGCCGCCTCGGTGCAGGAACGCTTCACCATGATGCGGATGACGCATTCGAGGTCATACTGCTCGTGGCACTCCGGGCAGTTGTCCAGGTGGTCCTTGATCTCGGCTATATCGTCGTGCGTGAGGGCGCCGTCGAGGTATTCGTAGATGCGCTGCATCCGCGTGTCGTCGCAGTCGCCCAGTCCCTGGCAGTCGCTCATTTCCTGTTCTCCTGATTGTTGCGTTCGGCCGCTGCGGCGGGGACGCCCGCGGCCTTGAATCCCCGCTCGGCCGCATAGTCCGCCAGCATGTCCCGCAGCATTCTCCGGCCGCGGTGCAGCCGGGACATGACGGTCCCGATCGGGGTGTTCATGATGTCTGAAATTTCCTTGTACGCGAAGCCCTCGACGTCGGCGAAGTAGACCGCCAGCCGGAACTCCTCGGGGATCGACTGCAGGGCCCGCTTGACGTCCGAATCCGGCAGGTGGTCCAGCGCCTCAGCTTCGGCCGAGCGCAGCCCCGCCGAGGTGTGCGACCCGGCGCGGGCCAGCTGCCAGTCCTCGATGGTGTCCGAGTTGGACTGCAGCGGCTCACGCTGGCGCTTGCGGTACAAATTGATGTACGTGTTGGTCAGGATCCGGTACAGCCAGGCCTTAAGGTTCGTTCCCGGCTTGTACTGGTGGAACGCGGAGAACGCCTTCGTGTACGCCTCCTGGACGAGGTCCTCTGCGTCCGCGGGATTCCGCGCCATCCGCATGGCCGCGGAGTACAGCTGGTCCACATACTGCATCGCATCCCGCTCGAAGCGGATGCGGCGCTCGTCCGTGGTCTCTGCGTCGGTGTCCAACGGCTTGCCGGTGCCGTCAGCCGCCACGGTTTCCGCGGCAGTTCGTTCCGCGACGGTATCGTCCACGGCTGTGGTGTCGTGCGTGGCCGCAACGGCCGGATCCTTGGTGCTCATTGCGTTCAAGTCTACTGTCACCCAAGGGCGGGCGCTCAAAGCTCCGGTCAGGCCCAAGGCCCACGGACCGGCGGGCACCGCTTCCAGCAGTGCGGTTTCTCTCAGCAGAACCAAACTTCCCCCATCCCTTAAACTCCTGCCGCGCGCTCCTGCAACAGGCTTCTGCACCACGATTGGGCGCTACCTGCACAACCCCACGGAACGGGCAAATATTCCGCAAAAGTGCAAGACTAGAACCGGTTCTCCCGCACAGCATCCGCGGTTCGTCCATCCAGGAGGAAACTCATGTCAGTTGTCCGCTTTCTCGCCCGCCCCATGCTCGCCTCCAGTTTCGTGCTGGCAGGCGTGGACAAGCTCCGGAATGCGGATGACACTGCCACCCAGCTGTCTCCACTGCTGCGCCGTGCCGCCGAGTCGTTGCCCTTCCAGACCAATGAGTTGGTCCTGGCCCGCGTGATCGGCGGCACCCAGGTGGGCGCCGGCGTCTGCTTCGCGCTCGGCAAATCCGCCCGCCTCGCCGCCACCGTCCTCGCCCTGATCTCGGCACTGAACGGCTTCGTCGAATGGCGGAGCGCGGACATCTCCTCCAAGGAGGGCCGCGACGCCCGGCGCAAGCAGCTGCTGAAGAACGTCTCGCTGACGGGTGGAGTATTGCTGGCATCGGTGGACACCGCAGGCAAGCCTGGCTTGGCCTGGCGTGCCGAGCACCTCGCGGCCGACGCCCGGAAGACTACGGCGCACCTGACGTCCGATGCCCGGAAGACCACCGGCAAAAACCTGTTGAAGGCAGACAAGGCCGTCCGCAAGGCCGTCGACCACGCAGTCGGAGCCTAAGACGGCAATGACTCGCACCACCACCGCCGCAACGGCACCGTCCCTTCCGGCCGGCGGCGGTCCGCACTGGCTCGCGCCGTTCGCGGACCGTGCCGTGGACGCCACCGTCTCGGTCCCGGGTTCCAAATCCCTGACTAACCGGTACCTGGTCCTGGCCGCCCTTGCGGACGGTCCTTCCCGCTTGCGGGCACCGCTGCACTCCAGGGACTCCGCCCTCATGATCGGCGCCCTGCGCCAGTTGGGGGCCACCATTACCGAGGTGCCCGGCGACGGCGCCTACGGCCCGGACCTCGACATCACCCCCATGAGCTTCGCCGCAGCCGCAGACACCGCAATCGACTGCGGACTGGCCGGCACCGTCATGCGCTTCGTGCCGCCGGTGGCCGCGTTGCGCCGCGGCACGGCCCTGTTCGACGGCGACCCGCATTCGCGCAAACGCCCGATGGGCACCATCATCGAGGCCCTGGCCGGCCTCGGCGTCGCCGTCCGGGCGCCCGACGGCGGACCGACGACGTCCCTGCCGTTGACCGTCGGGGGCACCGGAGAGGTCCGCGGCGGCCACCTCGTCATCGACGCCAGCGCCTCGTCCCAGTTTGTCTCCGCCCTGCTGCTGGCCGGTGCGCGCTTCCGCGAAGGGCTCCACCTCGAACATCAAAGCAGGGAACACGCCGGCGAGCCCGTGCCCAGCCTGGACCACATCAACATGACGGTAGCCGTGCTCCGCGGGGTCGGCGTCAGCGTCGACGACTCCGTCCCCAACCACTGGATCGTTTCCCCCGGTCCCATCCGCGCCTTCGACCGGCGGATCGAGCAGGATCTGTCCAACGCCGGACCCTTCCTGGCCGCGGCGCTTGCCACCGGCGGAACCGTCCGCATCCCCAACTGGCCGGCGGAGACCACCCAGGTGGGCGACCTCTGGCGCGGCATCCTCGCGACCATGGGCGCCAGCGTCAGCCTGGCGGACGGCACCCTGACCGTCACCGGCGGCCCGGAGATCAAGGGCGCCACCTTCGCCGGGACCAGCGAACTCGCTCCCACCGTCGCTGCCCTGTGCGCCCTGGCCGCAGGTCCCTCGACGCTCACCGGCATCGCCCACCTGCGCGGCCACGAAACGGACCGGCTCGCGGCCCTGGTGGCCGAGATCAACGGCCTCGGCGGCGATGCCGAAGAAACCGCCGACGGGCTCATCATCCGGCCCGCCACCCTGCACGGCGGCGTTGTGCACAGCTACGCGGACCACCGGATGGCCACTGCCGGCGCGATTCTCGGCCTCGCCGTGCCCGGCGTGGAAGTGGAGGACATCGCCGCCACGGCCAAGACCATGCCCGACTTCCCGCAGTTGTGGGCAGCCATGCTCAGCCAGGGAACCACCGCAAACAAGGACGTCGCCGTTGGCCCGCAGCACTGACTCCTGGGACGAGTCCGACGTCCGCATCCGTCCCAGCAAAAAGGGCTCCCGGCCCCGCACCAAGGACCGGCCCAGCCACGACGACGCGGTCACCGGCCGGATCATCACCGTGGACCGCGGCCGTTACACCGCCGTCGTGGGCGAAGGCACCGCTGATGAACGCACGGTCATCGCCGCCCGCGCACGGGAATTGCGCCGCAATCCGGTGGTCGCCGGCGACTTCGTCTCCCTCGTTGGCGACGTGAGCGGGGAGACCGACTCGCTGGCGCGGCTGGTCAAGATCCAGGACCGCAGGACCCTGCTGCGCCGCAGCGCGGACGACACGGACCCGATCGAACGTGCCGTCGTCGCGAACGCTGACCAGCTCGTCATCGTCGTGGCCGCAGCGAACCCGGAGCCGCGCACCGGCTTCATCGACCGCGCCTTGGTGGCCGCCTACGACGCCGGGATCGAGCCGCTGCTGCTTGTCACCAAGGCGGACGTCAAGGACCCCGCCGAACTGCTCGCCAACTACGAGCACCTCAATTTTCCGGTGATCATCTCCAGAACCGCGGATTCGGCCGCATCCGGCATCGATGCCCGGTCCGACGACGGCCTGTCCGCCCGGTTGGACAAGGTCGCGGTCTCGCAGCTGCGGGCCTGCCTGGACGGTAAGGTCACCGTCATGCTGGGCCACTCCGGCGTCGGCAAGTCCACCATGGTGAACGCGCTCACCGGGGCCGAACGGGCCACCGGCGGCGTCAACGCGGTCACCGGCCGCGGCCGGCACACCTCCTCTTCGGCGCTGGCGCTGAAGGTGAACGACGCACCTGCCGGCAGCTGGATCATCGATACTCCCGGCATCCGCTCCTTCGGACTGGCCCATGTAAACCCGGACCGGATCCTGCGCTCCTTCCCGGATCTGGCGCCCGGCACCGAGGACTGCGAGCGGGGCTGCAAACACGACGCCGCAGCCGTCAACTGCGGGGTGGACGCGTGGGTACGGGCCGGCCATGCGGGCCCGTCCGGGCCGGCCCGGCTCGCCTCGCTGCGCCGGTTGCTGGGCACGGATCCGCGGATGGAAGCGCAGGAATCCAAGGAACTCGGCAGCGTCTCCTAGCAGCGTCTCCCAAACGGCGTCTCCTCGGCGGCTGCGACGTGGCCTCCCCGGCCGCCGCGCTTTTTGACGGTAGCTTGTAACCATGAGTCAACCCGCTTCGAGCTACAACGATGACCTGCGCCTTGCCCATGTACTGGCAGATTCCGTGGATTCCCAGACCATGAGCCGTTTCAAGGCCCTCGACCTCCGGATCGAAACGAAGCCGGACCTGACCCCCGTCACCGACGCCGACAAGTCCGCCGAGGAAGCCATCCGCGGTCAGTTGTCCCGTTCCCGCCCGCGCGACGCCGTCCTCGGCGAGGAGTTCGGCAGCTCCGGCCACGGCTCGCGCCGCTGGATCATCGACCCGATCGACGGCACCAAGAACTTCGTCCGCGGAGTCCCCGTCTGGGCCACGCTGATCGCGCTCGTCGATGAGGGCGAACCCGTCGTCGGCGTCGTCAGCGCACCCGCGCTCGGCAAACGCTGGTGGGCGGCCAAGGGCGCCGGCGCGTACATGGGCCGTTCCCTCGCAGCCGCCACCCGGCTGAAGGTCTCCAACGTCTCCCAGCTCGCAGACGCCTCCCTGTCCTACTCGAGCCTGGGCGGCTGGAAACAGCGCGGCAACCTCGACGAGTTCCTCGGCCTGACCGAGGAAGTCTGGCGCACCCGCGCCTACGGCGACTTCTGGTCCTACTGCCTGGTGGCCGAAGGCGCCGTCGATATCGCCTGCGAGCCGGAACTCAACCTCTACGACATGGCGGCACTGGTTCCAATCGTGACGGAGGCCGGCGGCCGCTTCACCTCGCTCGAGGGCGAGGATGGCCCCTTCGGCGGCAACGCCCTGGCCACCAACTCGATCCTCCACTCTGAGGTCCTCAAGCGCCTCAACCCGGGGCTCGACGACCTGCTGTAGCGGGCCCGCTCCAGGGAGGGCCGGCCGCGCCGTGCCGTAACATAACGCTTCACAATCCGGACTTCCCTTTTCGGTTCGGCCGGCCATGTCTTAGGCTCGGTGCAGGTCACGAGTGCCAGCGCTAAACCCCGGTTTGCTGGCCGGCAACCCTCCATTCGCGGCGGGGTGCCCCGGGTGACGACCTGGCCGGTCCGGAGCGGACACGGCAAGCGCGGATCCCTGTCAGCGGGGTCCTTTTCAAGCGAGGTCCCATGACGACTGCCACCATCCCCACCCACCCCGCCGGCCCGGAGCTTTCCGCGGCACGCTTCGACGCCGCCCGCCGGCCCCTGTCCGCGGTCTCCGGCGCCGAAATCCCGGCCCCGCTGATCCAGGGCGGCCACGTCCGCTACGCGAACCTGGATTACGGCGCCTCGGCCCCGGCCCTGTCGGTGGTCTCCGCGTTCCTGAATGAGATCCTGCCGTTCTACGCCAGCGTCCACCGGGGCGCCGGTTACGCTTCCCAGCTGAGCACCTCGGTGTACGAAAACGCCCGGAACATCGTCCGCGGCTTTGTCGGCGGACGCCCGGACGATTCCGTAATCTTCACCCGGAACACCACCGACTCGCTGAACCTGCTGGCCGGCTGCCTGCCCGTTGCCCACGGCCGGCACACGGGCGAGGTGCTCTACCTGGACATCGAGCACCACGCCAACTTGCTCCCCTGGCAGGGCGTCCCGCACCGCAGCGTGGTCGCAGCCCCTACCCTGGCCGGCACCCTGGCGCGGCTCCGTCGGGAGCTCGCCCGCGGCGGCGTAAGCCTGCTCGCTGTCACCGGCGCGTCCAATGTCACCGGCGAAATCCTGCCGATCCGTGAGCTCGCCGCCCTCGCGCACGAATTCGGCGCCCGGATCGCCGTTGACGCCGCCCAGCTGGCCCCGCACCGCCGTATCAACATTGCCGCGGACGACGTCGACTACCTGGCCTTCTCCGGCCACAAGCTCTACGCCCCGTTCGGCGCCGGCGTGCTGGTCGGCCGGCCGGACTGGCTCGACGCCGGCACCCCGTACCTGGCCGGGGGCGGCGCCGTGCGGGACGCGCGGCTGGACAGTGTCAGCTGGACCACCGGGCCGGCCCGCCATGAGGCCGGATCGCCGAACGTCCTCGGCGCGGCCGCGCTGGCCCGCGCCAGCCAGGTGATCGAGGCACTTGACGAGCAGCAGTGGCACGCCCACGAGGATGCCATCCGCTCCTTCCTGGTCGAGGGGCTGCAACAGATCGAAGGCGTGAGCGTGCACCACATCTTCGAGGACACCGCACTGGCGGACGGCCCCGGGACGATCGGGGTCGTAAACTTCTCGGTCGCCGGATACGACGCCGGCCTGGTCGCCGCATATCTGTCCGCGGAACACGGGATCGGCCTGCGCGACGGCCAGTTCTGCGCGCACCCGCTGCTGAAGCGGCTCGGTCTGCCGGCCGGTTCGCTCCGCGCCAGCTTTGGCCTCGGGTCCCGGCTCGATGACGCCCGGCGGCTGCTCGCCGGGCTCCAGGAGCTGCGGCGGAACGGCCTCGGCTGGGACTATGTCGTGGACGCCGGCCGCTGGGTGCCGGCCAACGACACCCGCAGCTACCCGCAGTGGGCTCCCAACACGCCGGGCACGGCCGGGGCCGCGCCCTGCACGCTCGACTAGCAACGGGAGCGGCCGGCGTCGGGAGCCGCTAGCACCGGGAGCGTCCTCGCCCGCCGCGTGCGGTAAATTCGATAGGTACCCAGCTTCAGCTGCCGAAGGAGATCGCACGTGGCACGGGGCGGCCCCAAATTGCACCAGGACCGGCGGCGGGAGCTTGGCCGGAGCTTCCTGGACGGCGGCGAGCACTACGACCGGGTCCGGCCCGGCTACCCCGAGGACTCAGCCGACTGGCTCGTGCCGGCGGCGGCCAGCGACGTCGTCGACCTGGGGGCGGGGACCGGCAAGTTCACGGCCCTGCTGGTTGCGCGGGGGCTCCGGACCGTGGCCGTGGACCCGTCGCCGGACATGCTGGGACAGCTGCGCCGGGCCCTGCCGGGCGTGACCGCGGTCGAGGGCACCGCCGAACACACGGGCCTGGCGCCGGCGGCGTACGACTTGGTTACAGTGGCACAGGCCTGGCACTGGTGCGATCCACTGCTGGCCAGCACCGAGGTGGCGCGGATCCTTCGCCCGCACGGCGTTCTCGGCCTGATCTGGAACCAGCTCGACACCTCGGTCCCCTGGGTGCACCGGTTGTCCCGGATCATGCATGCCGGCGACGTCCACAAACCGGACTTCAAGCCGCCGTTGGGCCCCGGATTCACCGGGCTGGAGAGTCATCTCACCCGCTGGGAGGAGCCCGTGGGCACGCAGGACATTCTGGAACTGGCGAAGTCACGCAGCTACTACCTGCGCGCCGGCGAGGACACCCGTGCCAAGGTGCTCGGCAACCTTGACTGGTACCTCCACACGCACCTGGGGCACGACGGCGGGGAAATCCTGCTGCTTCCCTACCTGACGCAAAGCTGGCGCGCCACCAAGGCCTGAGGTGGCGCCCGCATTGCGCGGAACAGCGGCCGCGCCTAGTATTTCGGTGTACCTAACTTTTCGATATAGGCCGACAGGAACTTTCATCGGAGCCCGCAGTGCTTGACGTCACCGGACACGAACCCCCGCCCGCAGGGCAGCCGCCTGTCCGCAGGGTCCGGGGCCGACGCCGCGCCCTCCTGGGACTGCTCGGCCCGGCGTTTGTCGCTGCCATCGCGTACGTGGACCCCGGCAACGTGGCCGCCAACCTCACCGCCGGGGCGAAGTACGGTTACCTGCTGGTCTGGGTGCTCGTCGCCGCCAACGTCATGGCCGTGCTGGTCCAGTACCAGTCCGCCAAACTCGGCATCGTCACCGGCAAGAGTCTTCCCGAGATCCTCGGCGAGCGGCTCAGGCCGGCCTCGCGCAGGGCCTTCTGGGTCCAGGCCGAAATCGTGGCCGCGGCCACCGACCTGGCCGAGGTGGTGGGCGGTGCGGTGGCCCTGTACCTGCTCTTCGGACTTCCACTCCCCCTCGGCGCCATCATCGTCGGCGGCATGTCCATGGCCTTACTTGTCGTGCAGGGCCGCAACCAGCAGCGGCCCTTCGAGTTCGTCATCATTTTCCTGCTGGGCATCATCACCGTCGGATTCCTGGCCGGGCTCTTCATCAGGCCGCCAGACCCGGGCGGCGTCCTGGCCGGCCTGGTGCCCGGCTTCCAGGGGCCGGACACGGTGCTGTTGGCCGCGAGCATGCTCGGCGCCACCGTGATGCCGCACGCCATATATGTCCACTCGGCGCTGTCCCGGGACCGGCACCGCCCGGACCCGCACCTGCATGTCCCGCCCCATGCCCTCGCCCGGCTGGTCAAGGCCACACGCTGGGACGTGATCGTGGCGCTCGCCGTCGCGGGCATCGTCAACATCGGCATGCTACTGCTGGCCGCGTCCACCCTGTCCGGCGTTGACGGAACGGATACCATCGAGGGCGCCCACGCCGCCATTACGGCCAGCCTCGGCCCGGTGATCGGCGTGGTCTTCGCCGTCGGCCTGCTCGCCTCCGGCCTGGCCTCCACCTCCGTGGGCTGTTACGCCGGCGGCACCATCATGCAGGGCCTGCTCAAGATCCGGATTCCGCTGCTGACGCGCCGGCTGCTCACCTTGATCCCCGCTATCGTCCTGCTGTCCGTCGGCTTCGACCCCACCTGGGCCCTCGTGCTCAGCCAGGTGGTGCTCAGCTTCGGGATCCCCTTCGTCCTGGTCCCGCTCGTGGTGCTGACCAGCAGCAAGTCCTTGATGGGAGGATTCGTTGACGGGCCGGCGCTGCGCACCGCCGCGATCCTCAGCGTGATCCTGGTGGTCGCTCTGAACCTGGTCCTGCTGTGGCTCACCTTTTCCGGTGCCGCCGGGCGGTAGGCTTGGGGCCGTGAAGACCAGTCCGCCATCCTCCTCGATCGAGGACTACGTCAAGGTCATCTATTCCTTCACGGAGTGGCAGGACAAGCCCATCAGCTCCACGCAACTGGCCCAGCGCCTGGGCGTGGCCAATTCATCGGTCTCCGAGATGGTCCGCAAGCTCAAGGACCAGGGCCTGGTGGACCACAAGCCGTACAGTGCCGTCACCCTGACCGACGATGGCGTCCGGCTGGCCCTCTCAATGGTCCGGCGGCACCGGCTGATCGAGACCTTCCTGGTCCAGGAACTCGGCTACCGCTGGGACGAGGTCCACGACGAGGCAGAACTCCTTGAACACGCCGTCTCGGAAACCTTCATCGAGCGGATGGCAGCGAAGCTGGGAAACCCCGTCCGGGATCCCCATGGCGATCCGATTCCGGCCGCCGACGGCTCGGTCCTGATGCCGCCGGCTTACCGTCTGAATGAGCTCGACGACGGCCATACCGGCCGGATCACCCGGATCAGCGATGAAAATCCGGAATTGCTGCGCTATCTCGCCGCGGAACGGATCGACCTCGACGCCGAGGTCGAGGTTGTAGGCCGGAAACCGTTCGGCGGCCCGATCGTAGTCCGCGTCAGCAGCCGCAGGGAGTCACGCGACCTCGACCTCGCCGATGGGGTGGCCTCCGCCCTCTGGGTGCACAGCGACTCGCCCCACCCCGGCTGCAGTGTCGCGGGCGCTGAATGAGGACGCTGCCCGAGCGGCGCCCGGCCGCAGTGTCCGGAGTTCCGGGCTGGCGGGCGTGGGCGGCCGTCGCCGTCGGCGGTCTGATCGGCACGGAGTTGCGCTACGGTGCGGGGCTGGTCTTCCCTGAGTCGGCCGGGGCCGTGCCGTGGACCACCCTGTCGATCAACGTGGTTGGAAGCTTCGTGCTGGCCGCCCTGACCACCTTCTGGATCACCCGGCCGGGGACCGCTTTCTGGCTCCGGGCCGGCCTAGGACCGGGGCTGCTCGGCTCCTTCACCACCTTTTCGGCGCTGGCCCTCACCTTGGACCAGCAGATCCATGACGGCTTCCACGCTCTCTGGCTGGCCTACCTGGCGCTGTCCCTGGTTTTGGGACTCGGTGCGTCGGCGGCTGGCTGGAAGTCGGGCAAGGTGCTCGCCGGCCTGCGGGACGGCGCGCAGTGATCACCGCACTGCTAGTGGGGATTTTCGGGATTACCGGCGCCCTGCTCAGGTTCGCGGTGGATTCCTGGTTTGCGCACCGGCATGGTCCGCATCCGCACTGGCCCTGGGCCACCCTCACCGTCAACGTCACAGGGTCTTTCATCATCGGTTTGTCCCTAGGGATCACGCCGCACCTGGGACTCGGACCGGAGTGGCAGGCCGGCGTCGCCGGCGGCCTGGCGGGCGGCCTGACCACCTTCAGCTCCTGGGCCACCGCCACCGTCAGGCTGGTCAGCGAGGCCCGGTATCGGGCAGCCGCAATTAACCTGGGAGCCAACCTGGCGGCCGGCCTCTCCGCCGCCGCCCTCGGCATCTTTCTGGTCTCTTAGGCCGGCCGGTCCGGTCAGGCCGATGCGGCGTCCGCTCCCCCGGCTTCCGGGGCTTCCGGAGCTTCCGGGGCTTCCGGGGGCGGGTTGCGGATCCCGACGGCCGATGCCACGGCGCCCGCGATGAACAACCCGGCGGTGACTGCCGCCGTGGCGTGCAGCCCCGACGTCGTAATCATGGGTCCGGTGATGAGCCCGGCGAAGGCGATGGTCACCAGCCCCGCGATGCGGGATACGGCGTTGTTCACGGCCGACCCGATCCCCGCCTCTTCCGGATGCACGGCGCCCAGGATCGCCGCGGTCAGGGGCGCCACGGTCACCGCCAGTCCGACGCCGAAGATCACCAGACCGGGGAAAGCCTCGGAAAAGTACTCAAGCGGCAGGCCGATGCCCAGCAGCATCAGGAAGCCTGCCGCGCACAGCAGCGGCCCCGCCGTCATGAACCAGCGCGGACCGTAGCGGCCGGAGAGGGCCCCGACCCGCGCGGACAGCAGGAGCAGGATCAGGGTGGAGGGCAGCAGGGCGAAGCCCGCGGCGGTGGCGCCCAGACCAGCGACCTGCTGCAGGAAGAGACCCAGAACGAAGAAGCCAAGGTTCAGCGCCCCGTAGATGACCGCGGTGGCGATATTGCCCCAGCCGAAGTTGCGGATAGCGAAAAGACGCAGCGGCATCATCGGCGCCGGGGTGCGCCGCTCGTGCAGCAGGAACCCGGCGAGTCCGGCAACGCCGAGGACCAGCGGCAGCCAGACCTGCGGGGAGCCCCAGCCAAGCGCCCCGCGTTCGATGAAGGCGTACACGATGCCGCCCAGTCCGATGACCGCCAGGACGGTGCCCGTAACGTCTATCGTGCTGCCGGGCGCGCGCGCCAGGTCCTGGGTACGCAACCGGCGGAGCGCCGGCCACACCGCCACCGCCGGCACGATATTGAGGAAGAAGATCACCCGCCAGGTGAAGACATCCACGGAGATGCCCCCGAGCAGCGGGGCGGCGATGATGGCCCCGGAGGTCCAGGCGGACCATTTGCCGATCGCGGCGGACTGGGCAGGCCCGCTGAAGACCGACACGATCAGGGCCAGCGAACTGGGCACCAGCAGGGCCCCGGCGACGCCCTGCAGGCCACGCGCCACAATGAGGGACTCACCGCTCCAAGCGAGCCCGCAGAGCACGGAGGTAGCGGTGAAGCCGGCCAGGCCCCATTGCAGGATCCGTACCCGGCCGAACTGGTCAGAGAGGGAGCCGGCCACGAGGATCAGCGCCCCCAGGGTCAGCAGGTAGGCGTCCACCACCCATTGCTGGACCACCAGCCCGCCGCCGAGCTCACGGCCAATTGCCGGGAGGGCAAGGTTGACCACCGAGCCGTCGAGGAAGGCGATGAAGGACGCGACGATCGCCACGTACAGCACGCGCTTCTCGAGGCCGGTCAAGGCCGCGGCGGGGGTGCGGGACATGGCTGCTGCCTTCCTCACGGCCGTCCCGGCTCTCTGGCTGTCTGCCTGGCTGTTATCCGCCTGGTGGGGGCCGGGTACGGAATGAGCCTAGCACCGGCCGGCGCCGGTGCAGCGGCGGGCCGGACGGGGCCCGGGATCCCGTAAAATTGCAGGATGGTTACGAGACGTGAAGCTGCCCAGGCCCTTGATATTCCGCTGGAGATGGCCCACCGTCACGGCATTCCATCCCGCCTGTCCGACGCCGAACTTGGCGAACTGCTGGACAGCCCGCCGGCCTGGCTCCTCCAGTCCAGGGCCAACCGGACGGGCAAACGCCCGGTCTGGGTTCAGCTGAGCTGCGCCGTTTGCGGCTTCTCCGAGATGGCGAGACCGAAGAAGTGGTGGCCGGATTTCACCTACGTCTGCTGCGCCCACCACGCCCCCTACGAACGGCCGGACCTGGCTGCAGGGCTGGTCCGCAGCGAATATGAGGGTGTGGGGAGCCGCTTCGTCGGCATCGTGGACGTCTCAGTGCCCGAGGCGTAGCCTTAAAAGCACGGGCTCATCCCGGGCCCCCATTTTTTAGGGAGCGCGAAATGCCTGACAAGTCGCCGCACCGGCACCTCACGAAGAAGCCGGTCAAAACCATCAAAGAAAAACGGGTCGATAAGAAGACCAAGCACATCGTGGACGAGCACACCGATCCGGTGGCGCACATCAAGAAGCGCTGACCGGCTCCTGCCCGGCAGACCGCCGTCGGCGCGGTCGGATGCCTCGAAGACAGCAAAAAAGGCCGGAAGCTGATGCTTCCGGCCTTTTTGCTACGGGGTGGAGTCCCGTTGCCGGGGCTCCGTATGTGGAGATGGGGGGAATTGAACCCCCGTCCGATGTCGTGTTGTCAGGTCTTCTCCGGGCGCAGTTTGCGTCGGAATTTCTCGGCCCCAGCCATCCTGCAAACAGGTGGCTGATCCGGGCCCAGTCATCTAAGAGTCCCGTTCACCCCGATGACGGAGGTAAACAGCAGTGGCTATCTAAATGACGCCAGGATCCGGGGCAATAGCAACCTCGGGCTGACGGACTGTCTTACTGCTTAGGCAGCGAGAGCGAAGTCAGTGCGTTTTGATTCGGCACTTATTGGTTTGCAGACAGCGTTTACGAGATAATTCTGCATCCTCGGCCCGCTTCACCTGTCGCGACTAACATCGTCGAAACCGATCATCCCCGTATTTTTTTATCAACCTTGCTTCAGCAAGCCGGACCTGAACCTATCGGTTCCTTCCCGGACTACCAAGCATAACGCATGCCTGCCGGGAATCATTCCCGGCTTGCGGTCCTGGCGCTACTTCCGGTTACGCTCACGCATGACGCGCAGGGCCTCGCGCTTGTCCTGCTGCTCCCGCAGCGTCTGCCGCTTGTCGTATTCTTTCTTACCGCGGGCGACGCCGATTTCCACCTTCGCGCGGCCGTCAACGAAGTACAGCTGCAACGGCACGATTGTGAAACCCGACTCGCGGATCTTATGCGAGATCTTGGTCAGCTCCTCGCGGTGCAGGAGCAGCTTCCGACGCCGGCGGGCGGCATGGTTGGTCCAGCTCCCCTGGTGGTATTCGGGGATGTGGATGCCCTCCATCCACAACTCGTCGTTGTAGAACGTGCAGAATCCGTCCACCATGGAGGCGTGCCCCTCGCGCAGGGACTTCACTTCGGTACCCATGAGTGCGATGCCTGCTTCATAGGTATCCAGGACGTGGTAGTCGTGCCGGGCCTTGCGGTTGGTGGCCACTACCTTCCGGCCACTTTCTTTCGGCACGGTAGAACTCCTCGGATCTGTTGATGGCTGACTCCGGCCGGGTTGGCGCGGAGTACTCCAGTTTAGAGCAGACCCATCGGATCGACTGCCCTGCCGTTGACCCACGTCTCGAAGTGCGAGTGGCAGCCGGTGGAATTGCCGGTGGTACCGGAGTAGGCGATCAGCTGGCCCTGGCTGACCTGCTGGCCATTCGAGACCACCACGGAGGTGTTGTGGTAAAAGATCGTGGTCAGCGAGTTGCCCTGCACAACGCCGTGGGAGATCTTCACGTGATTGCCGCCGCCGTCGTTCCCCCACCCGGCCGAATAGACGGTGCCGGCTGCCGGGGCGTAGACCGGGGTCCCGCAGGCGGCGCCGAAGTCGATGCCGGTGTGCATGTAGCCGCCCTGGCCGTAGAAGTCGATGGTGCCCGGCGGCGTCGCGCGCCAGCCGAAACCCGAGGTGATCGGGACACCGTTAAACGGGCTGCGCAGGCCGAAGGCCGACACCGGGCCCGGGGCCGCGGGAACGTAGGGCGCCGGCTTGGCCTCTATCTGGCCCTGGGCGCGGGCGGCTGCCGCAGCCGCGGCTGCCGCCGCTTCGGCGATGCGCCGCTGTTCGGCTTCCCAGGCCTCACGCAGCTTCCTGTCCCGTTCGACGATTTCCGCAGCGACGGTATCCTGCTGGGCCT
Source organism: Arthrobacter sp. UYEF3 (assembly GCF_040546245.1). Classification (NCBI taxonomy): domain Bacteria; kingdom Bacillati; phylum Actinomycetota; class Actinomycetes; order Micrococcales; family Micrococcaceae; genus Arthrobacter; species Arthrobacter sp. UYEF3. Next base: position 73,254 of record NZ_JBEPNK010000001.1, on the reverse strand, counting down.
TCACCTGCGCGATCTGATTCTGGATGCCCGGCTTGGCCGCCTCGAGTTCGCCGTTGAGGCGGGTGGTGTCGGCGACGAGTTTGTCCACCTGGGCTTTCCTGCCTTCGGCCTCGTCGCGTGCCGTCTTCTCACGGGCCAGCGCGGCGTCGGCCTTAGTCTTGAGGTCCGTAATCTCGGCCTCAACTGCCTGGAGGCGGGCCTGGGAATTCACGTTCGTGGCGTTCTGCTGGGTGAGCTTGTCCATCGCGGAGTTCTGGCTGCGCAGGGCCTGGTCCGCCAGGTCAATCGTGTCGGTCAGGCTGCCGCTCTTGTTCGAGCCGAAGAAGAGCGCCAGGTTGGACGGCACCCCGCCGGACTTGTACGCCTGCGTGGCAATCTGGCCGATCAGCTTCTTGGTGCCGGTCATCTTCTGCTGGTCGGTTGCCAGCTGCTGGGTGATCTTGGCTTTGTTCTGCTGCGCCAGATCCACGCGCGCGGCGAGGGCTTCCACCTCCTTGACGGCGCCGGCCACACGGCCCTGCGCATCCAGCAGCGCCTGCTGGGCGCCGGGAAGCTGCCCCTGATAGAGGACCAGGTCGCCGGCGGCCTTGGCGATCCGGGCATCTACGAATTCCAGTGACTGCTGGGCGCGCGCGGCCTCGGCGTTGAGGGCTGCCTGCTGGTCCTCGAGGCTGTCCGCGAAGGCCACCGGGGTGGAGGCGCCCAGGTTGGCCGCCAGGACCAGGGCCACGGCGGCACTGATCAGGCGGCTGCGGCGGACGGCCTGCCGGTCCGGGGCCGTGCGTCGGTCCGGGGCGGCCCGTCGGTCCTTCGGTGTCATGAGCATTCCTCTTCGTTGGGCAAAGCTAAACCCTCAAGTAGCGGCGGAGGGTCAGGAGTGATGATGTCCCTGCCAGCAGGACGCCCAGGCCGATAAGGGCCGGGGCAAGAATCAGCGTCTGGGCCGGGGAAATGAAGGCCGTGTCCGGATACTGCTGGGACAGGAACTGGCCTAGGAAGAAGTGCGCCACGGCCCACAGGGTGCCGGACGCCAGGGCCGCACCGATCACGGCCGCGATCACGCCTTCCAGGATGAAGGGCAGCTGGATTACGGTCTTCGACGCTCCCACCAGGCGCATAATGCCCGTTTCCCGTCGGCGGCTGAAGGCGGAGAGCCGGATGGTGGTGGCAATCAGCAGGATGGCACAGACGATCATCACGCCGGCCACGCTGACTGCCACCAGGGAGGCGGCGTTCATCGCGGAGAAGAGCCGTTCCAGCAGCTGGCGCTGGTCGATGACGGACTCCACACCGGCCTGCGAGGAGAAGTTCTCGCTGATCACCTGGTACTTTTCCGGGTCCTTCAGGTTGATCCGGAAGGAGGCCGGGAGCTGGTCAGGGGTGACCGAGTCCACGATCGGCGAGTTGGAGAACTGTTCCTTGAAGTGCTTGTACGCCTCGTCCTTCGATTCGAACTGGAAATCGTTGACGTACTGGGCCACGGACGGGGACTGCAACAGCTTGCGCAGGTTGTCCTGCTGCTCAGGGGTCGCGGGGCCGGCGGCGCAGCCGGGCGCCGTCGAACCGTCGCTGCAGAGGAACATGGCCACCTGGACCTTGTCGTACCAGTACCCCTTCATCTGGTTGATTTGCAGCTGCAGCATGCCCGCAGCGCCCACGAAGGTCAGGGACACGAAGGTGACCAGGATGACGGAGACCACCATGGACAGGTTGCGGCGCAGGCCGCTTCCGATTTCGGAGAGGACAAAGGCGAGTCTCACAGCTGGCCCTCCCCGGTGTCATCGCGGCCGCTTGCGTCCCGCAGCCGGCGGGACTGGCCCACCACCGGGATCATCGAGGTGTACAGCGCCCGGGCCTCGTCGCGGATCACAACGCCGTTCTTGAGCTCCACCACGCGCTTGCGCATCTCGTTGACGATGTCGTCGTCGTGAGTGGCCATCACCACGGTGGTGCCGTTCTGGTTGATCTTGTCGAGGACGCCCATGATGCCCATCGAAGTGGTCGGGTCCAGGTTGCCGGTGGGCTCGTCGGCCAGCAGGATGCCGGGACGGTTGACGACGGCGCGGGCGATCGCCACGCGCTGCTGCTCGCCGCCGGACAGCTCATGCGGCAGCCGGTTTTCCTTGCCTTCGAGGCCTACGGTTTTCAGGACCTCGGGAACGGTCTCACGGATGAGGCCGCGGCTCTTGCCGATGACCTGCATGGCAAAGGCGACGTTGGCGAAAACTGTTTTCTGCGGCAGCAGGCGAAAGTCCTGGAAGACGACGCCGATCCCCCGGCGCAGCCGCGGCACCCGCCAGCTGGAAATCCTGGCCACGTTCTGGCCGGCGACATAGACGGTGCCCGAGGAAGCACGGTCTTCCTTCAGCACAAGGCGCAGGAAGGTCGATTTGCCGGAGCCGGACGCTCCAACGAGGAAGGCGAACTCGCCGCGGTCGATCTCCAGGTTGATCGAATCCAGCGCCGGCCGCGCCTTCTGGTCGTAGACCTTGGTGACATTTTCGAAACGGATCATGGCCCTAAATTCCCTGCAGGCGCCGGGCATCTTTCAGACCAGTTCTGCTGCCGGGGCGCGGGCTTTCTTTTGGGGGGAAGTAGGGCACCGGCCCTCCGACTATACGCACGGGTAACTGCGCCGGGGCCGGAAGGGCGGGGGCGTGTCGCGGGATTCTGCCGTTACTTCTCGGCGTTGCGGTTGTCGGTGCGCCAGCGGATGCCGGCGTCAATGAAGTCGTCGATCTCGCCGTCGAACACCGCCGAGGTGTTGCCCACCTCGTGTTCGGTGCGGAGGTCTTTGACCATTTGGTACGGGTTGAGCACGTAGGAGCGCATCTGGTCGCCCCAGGACGCCTTGACGTCGCCGGCGAACGCCTTCTTCTCGGCGTCTTCCTGCTCCTTTTTGAGCAGCAGCAGGCGGGACTGCAGCACCCGCAGGGCCGCGGCGCGGTTTTGCAGCTGGGACTTCTCGTTCTGCATGGACACCACGGTGCCGGTGGGGAGGTGGGTCAGACGGACGGCGGAGTCTGTCGTATTGACGGACTGGCCGCCCGGCCCGGAGGAGCGGAAGACGTCGACGCGGATCTCGTTGTCCGGGATGTCGATGGAATCTGTCTGCTCGATCAACGGGATGACCTCGACGGCGGCGAACGAGGTCTGGCGGCGGCCCTGGTTGTCGAAGGGGCTGATCCGGACCAGCCGGTGGGTGCCGGCCTCGACGCTCAGCGTGCCGAAGGCGTAGGGGGCCTTGACCTCGAAGGTCGCGGACTTCAGCCCCGCTTCTTCGGCGTAGGAGGTGTCCATGATGGTGGTCGGGTAGCCGTGGCGTTCGGCCCAGCGCAGGTACATCCGTAGCAGCATCTCGGCGAAGTCCGCAGCGTCGATGCCGCCGGCGCCGGCGCGGATGGTGACCACGGCTTCACGCTCGTCGAATTCGCCGGAGAGCAGCGTGACCACCTCGAGGTCGGTCAGCGCCTTGCGGATTGATTCAAGCTCCGTGGCTGCTTCCCCCATCGAGGCGGCGTCGTCCTCGTCCTGGCCCAATTCCACGAGGACTTCCAGGTCGTCGATCCGGGCGGTGAGCCGGTTCAGCCGCTCCAGTTCAGACTGCTTGTGCGAGAGCTTTGAGGTGATGACCTGCGCGGCGGCGGGGTCATCCCAAAGGTTCGGCTCGCCCGCGCGCTCGCTCAATTCGGCGATGTCTTCCTTCAGCGCCTCGACATTCGAAACGTTCTCGATCGAGGTGTAGGTGGCGCGCAGCGCGCGGATTTCTGCGGGAAAATCAATGTTTGCCATGGTTTTTCAAGCCTACCGCGTCAGCCGGGACCGCGCCGTCGACGTCGCTTCGATCTGGATGCCGTCCGGGACCAGGAAGTTAACGATCGGCGGGTGAACGGCTGCGCTGAGCACGACGACGGCGGTGGAACCATCAGGGCTGCCCGTCGCCGGGGAGACGGCGAGGCCGCTGAACCGGGCAAACGCGCCGTCGCGGTTCAGGTAATCAGCGGCGGTGCTGCGCACCCGGCCGGCGCTGAGGACGGCGGTGGGACCTCCGGAGGCGCTCTCCAGCTGCCCCAGGGTGAAGCTGTCGGCGGCGGCCACCGAGGCACCGTCGGCCAGGGACAGCAGCTTTTTGTGTTCGATGTAGACGCTGGACGCCGCCGTGACCACTGTGGTGACGAGCAGGGCCAGCAGCACGTACCCGATAAGCAGCACCATCAGCTGGCCGTCCTCGCCGCGTCCGCTGCCGCCGCTTCGGTGGCTGCGCGGCCGGGCGGTCACCGGAACCGGCCGACGATTTGGGTGGCGGTGGCGCTCAGGTGGCCGGCGTCGAGCCTCAGCGCGTCGCCGAACGGCACGAACGGCAGCGGGACGGTGAGGTGCACGGTGACGGTGACGGCGGTCCCGGCCGCCGAACAGTCGGCGGGATGGCAGCTGGTTTCCAGGCTGGAAGCTTCCGCCGGCTGCCCGTGGTCGGCGAGCGCCAGCAGCACTGCCTGCTCGGCGGCCGCACGTCCGCTGGCCGCGTCCGGCTGGGCGACGTAGACCTTGGCCGCTTGGTCCGCGGCACCGACCACCGCGAACGACCCGCCCTGGAGTTGGCCGATCGTGATGATGAAGTAGACCACCGGCACCATCAGCAGGAGCGAGAGGAAGGTGAATTCGACGACGGCACTCCCCCGCTCGCCGTCGTCACTGCCAGGGCTGCCGCTTCGCCCGGCGTTAAGGCCCGAGCTGGTGCTGCCGCTGGGCCCGGCGCTAGGGCTGCCGCTTGGCCCGGCGCTAGGGCTGGATGGCGGCATGGCCCTTCACCTCCAGCACTTCGCGGGGGCCGATCAGTCCGATGACGGGCAGCGGGGCGCGGACTGTCACCTCAAGCGTGCGAATGCCCCGGTAGCCGGTCTCCGTGGTGCTGACGTCCCGGGCAAACTCCGCGGTGAGAGCGACGCCGATCAGCTGCGTGGTGCGTTCTCTGGCGTCGGCGGCGCCGCGGTCGGCCAGGGTGCCGTACCGGGCGCCGGAGGCGGCGGCGTCAATCAGCGTGTTGCGGACGTGCAGGACGAGGGCGAGTTGGATGATGGCCAGGAAGAAGATCGTCAGCAACGCTCCGACTAGGACGAAATCCACCACTGCGGAGCCGCGTTGCCAGCCGTCGGCAGGTTCCGGGTCCCCTCGGCCGGCGTCCTCGGTGTTCCGGCCGGCGTCCTCCGGGTCCCGGCCGGCGTCCGCCGTGTTCCGGCCGACACGCCTTTGCCGCCCCGCCGCCTCCACCGCCTACTGCCCGACTTTTTGCATGGCCTGGTTGAAGAGCCCCTCCAGCGCCGGGCCTGCGAGCGCCAGCAGTGCTGCCACCAGAACGGCGGACATCAGAGTGATCATTACCCAGCCGGGCACGTCGCCGCGCTGGCGCGGGTCCCCGGTTCCCGGCGGCAGCGCATCCGGGATCCCTGGGGCGCCGGAGCGCCACGCGAGGAGACCCAAGACGCGGGCCATTAACAAGGTGCGGATACCAAGTGTCTTCACTAATTCCCCTTTTTTGAGTGTTGCGCTAGCTAATTCAGGTCGTACGGTTGCTCAGAGTCCCAGGCTGATGGCTGCCAGTCCCGGGAAGACGGCAAACACCACCGTCAGCGGGAGCACGCCGAAGACAAGCGGGACCATCATGGCGATTTCCTTCTTGCCGGCGGATTCCATCAGGTCGCGCTTCGCGGTGTCCCGAACGTCCTGGGCCTGCGCACGCAGGACTTCCGCCAGCGGAGTCCCGCGTTCCACCGCCACCATCAGTCCGTCGACAAAGCGGACCAGCGGCCCGAGTTCGGTGCGGGACGAGAAGTCCTGCAGGGCGTCGGCCAGCGGCTTGCCCGCACGGGTATCGGCCAGCACCCTGGCGAACTCCTTGGAAAGTTCCCCCTGGGTTCTCCGGCAGACCCGGTCCAGCGCGCCGGTGGCGCTCTCCCCCGCACTGACGGCCAGCGCCATGAGTTCGGCAACGCTGGGGAACTCCGCCATCATGCTGGCCTCCCGGTTCTTGACCTGAACCCCCAGCACGTAGTCGCGCAGCAGGAAACCGGCAACCCCTGCAGCCAGGACGATCAGCACCGCCAACAACGGATTGAACCGGCCGGATGCTCCGCCCAACAGCACGGACACCGCGGCGGCGACGAATCCGCCGGCGGCCCAGAGCAGTTGCTCCGCGCGGAAATCCACCGACGACTTCCTGCTCCCGGCCCGGGCAAGCCTGCGGTTGAGCGCCGAGGAGCCAGGGTTGAGGCGGCCCAGCGCCCGGGCCCAGTCACGGATCACCGGACGCAGGATCCGCTCCAGCGGGCCGAACGGCGTTGCGTTTCCAGGGGCCGGGCGCAGCAGGCGGGATTCCAGGGCGTGCGATCTTAGCTGCGGTCCGATCCGCTCCGCGAAGCTGATGGGACGCAGGAACGGCAGCCGTACCAGACATAGCCAAAGACCGCCGCCCAAGACGGCGCCGCAGACCACCGCGTTTGCCATTAACCCGCTCACCGGAGCACCCGCTCGTCCTGCGGCAGTGCACCGATCCGCAGCATGACGGTGTAGGAAAACAGCGAGACCAGCAAACCGCCCAGCAGCACCGCCGCACCGGCTGGCGAGTTGTAGGCTGTCACCGCCTCGGGCCGGCTGGCCAGGAGCACCAGGACAATCCACGGCGCGGCGACGGCGAGCCGGGCGGCGTTGACCGTCCACGACTGCCGCGCCTCGAGCTCACTGCGGGTGCGCGCGTTTTCCCGCAGGAATTCGGCGAGGGTCCCCAGCAGGCGGCCCAGGTCCGAACCGCCGACCTCCCGGGTCAACCGGAGCGCCTCAGCGATCCGGTCCGCCACGGGATCGGCGAGCCGTTCCTTCAGCCGGGTCAGTGCCGGGTCAAACTGGCCGCCGGACCGGTAGTCCGCACCGAAGTCGCGGAACAACGGCCGGAGCTCGGACGGCCCTTTCTCGCCCAGCTGAATCAGGGCCTCGGGCAGCGAAAGGCCCGCCCGGATCGCCGACCGCAGGTGGTCGACGACGTCGGGCCAGAGTTCGCGGAGCACGGCCGTTCTCTTCCGGGCACGCCACCTCACGATGCCCAGCGGCAACCAACCGCCGAACAGACCAAAGCAGCCGGAAATCGGCCAGGACCTGGTGCCTGCGAAGAACAGGAGGGTCACGAAGGCACCCACGCCGCAGCACGTTGCCATCAGGCCGAGGCGGCTGACCTTTTCAATGCCGGCGGCCCGCAATAGGTCCTCCAGCCGGCTGACCCGTTGCCTACGCTCAGGCGCCTGCGGCTGTTCCCAGGCAGACCACCAAACCAGGAGTAGTCCGGCACCCCCGAGCACCCCCAACAGCGGCGCCATCAGCGCGGCTCCAGCAGCGCCGCGACGTCGTACCCGGAGCGCGCGAACTTTTCCGCGGCTGGCATTGAATTCGCCCTCGGCGCCAGTTGGCCGGTGGACATGTCAAACACCATGGACGATTCGATGACGCCGTTTTCCACCCGGCGACCCAGCGAGAGGATCTCCGTGACCTGCCTGCGCCCGTTCGACTGACGGCTGCAGTGGACGATCAGGTCGATGCAGGAGGCGACGGTGGGGACGACGAAGTCACTGGAGATGTTTTGTCCGGCGAGTAACGGCAGCGTGCAGATCTTCGTGACGGCGTCGTGCGCTGAGTTGGCATGGACCGTGCACATGCCGGGCAGGCCGGAATTCAAGGCGATGAGCATGTCCAGACTTTCGGCCTCCCTGACTTCGCCGACCACCAGGCGGTCCGGCCTCATCCGCAGGGCCTCCTTGACGAGACGGCGGAGCGGGATTTCACCTTCCCCCTCGAGGTTGGCTTGCCTGCACTGCAGCCCCACAACGTCGCGGAGCGGAAATTGCAGCTCGAAGATTTCCTCCACCGTGACCACCCGCTCACGGGTGCCGATGCCGGCGGCGAGGCAATTGAGCATGGTGGTTTTGCCGGCCTGGGTGGCACCGGAGACGAGGATGTTGAGCCCGCTGGCCACCGCCGCGCCGAGGAAGCGGGCCGACTGCGGGGTGAGCGTTCCCAGCTCCACGAGGTGTTCCAGCCGGGTGGCCTTGACCACGAATTTGCGGATGTTGATGGCCCAGTGCCGCCGCGTGACATCCGGGATCACGACGTGCAGGCGGGAACCGTCCGGGAGCGCCGCATCCACGAACGGGGACGAGAGGTCCAGCCGCCGGCCGGAGCTCTTGAGCATGCGTTCCACGAGGTCCCGGACCTGCTGCTCGGTCAAGGCGACGGACGTCAATTCCGATTCGCCGTTGCGCGCCACAAAGATTTCATCGGGCGCGTTGAGCCAGATCTCTTCGATCCCGGGATCATCCAGCAAGGGCTGCAGCGCGCCGAATCCCGCCACGGCGTCGAAGACGAACCGTCTGGCGGTGTCGAGGGAGCCGATGGGAGGCAGGGGTGCCAGGAGCGCGCGCTCGTCGTAGTCGCTGATGGCCTCTTCCACGAGGCGCCGGACCTCGCCGATCTGCCGCAGCGGGTCCAGCCCTCGACGGCGGATCAGCTCACGGACCTCGTCCTCGACGATGCGCACAGCTTCCACGGAGCCCCCCAAAATGACCGCTACCCCTCCCCTGGGGCAGTGCAACTGGGGTTAAAGCTAAGGGTGCGGACCCTGTCGGGCAAGGGCCCCCAGGGTCGTCTGGGGAAAACCCACATCCAGACCCTTAACAAATGTCACACGAGTAACACCCGAAACGCCGGTTTGACGACGGCACGCCTCCGAGAGGCTCGCGCTGTCAGACCGCAGCCACCTAGTGCGGCTGGAAACGAGTGGTGGAAACAAGTGGGGGCTACCGTTGACACCGCCGTTGAGCAGCCGTAGCGTGTCGCCCATCAGCCGCAGTGGACAAAGGTTTGCAGACGTGAACCAGTTTGCTTCCATGTTCGCGAATACTGCTGATTGCCTGTAAATGAATGCCTGCGGTGAGTACCGGTGGCTCTGTAGCTGTGCAATGAAGGGATACAGGAAACCGCGCGGAAGGGTCTACCTGTCTGGTCGTCGGCGCGACGATTGGACTTGGCATGCAAACTCGATGGACTGGGACCTCACGCCTTGGGCGGGGCCATCCTGTGCAAGAACATCACTGGGCTGTTTCATTAGCCATGGGTACCGCAGCGCTCCTACTCGGTACCTTCTTCAACTCGGTCATTCTGGCCCAGCCAGCGCGCGCCGCTGGCCCCGTCGTCGTGTCATTGACCTTTGATGATTCGCACGTCGACCAGGTGGCCGCCGCGGCGTACATGAATTCCAAGGGCCTGCACGGAACGTTCTACGTACCGTCGGGCTTTCTCAATTCCGACCCCGTTTACATGAACACTGGCCAGGCGCTCGCCCTTCAAGCAGCAGGCAATGAGATTGCGGGGCACACGGTCACCCATCCCGATTTGACAGTGGCCGACACCGGTGAACAACAGCGGCAACTCTGCAACGACCGCAACGCACTTACCGCGCTGGGTTTCCGCATCACCAGCTTCGCCTATCCGTTTGCTGCATCGAGCCCCGCAATAGAGACCGTCGTGGCGGCCTGCGGCTACAACAGCGCTCGTGGTCTGGGCGACATAGCAAGCCAGGACCCGGCATCCGCAGGCCTCCCACTGGCCGAGACACTCCCACCGGCCGACCCATTCCTGACTCAAGCCCCCGACCAGGTCGACAACACGTGGACTCTGCAGAACCTGAAAGATCTGACACTGAAGGCGGAGCCGGCCGGCGGCTGGATGCAGTATTCGTTCCACCACATCGGCGTCGCGGGTGAATCGCTCAGCATACCCACCGCAGATTTCAACGCCCTGATCGATTTCCTGGCGGCCGAGCAGGCTGCTGGTCGGGTCATCGTGCAGACTGTGGACCAAGTGATCGGCGGCGCGGTCAAACCGCTTGCTGCCAATGGGCCGACACCCCCAGCGCCTATCACTACAGGGAACATGCTCCGCAACCCCGGGTTTGAGACGGCCGGATCCGTGGCAGGCGGCCCACCTAATTGCTGGGTTCCGGGATCCTACGGCACCAACGACTACATCTTCAGCACCGTGACGACCGCCCATTCCGGGACTGCGGCCGCTCAGCTGGTCGTGACGAGTTGGGCGAGCGGCGACGCCAAAGTGCTGCCGCCCCTTGATACCGGGGAGTGCACGCCGACCGTCACCCCGGGCCGCAGCTACACGATGTCGGCCTGGTACACCTCAACGGCGCAAACCCAGTTCGAGCTGTACTACCGGATAGGCCAAGGCGCTTGGCACTATTGGACGTCCAGCCCGTTCGTCCTTCCCTCCGCCACGTACACCCAGACCAGCTGGACCTCCCCGCCCGTTCCTGCGGGCGCCACCGCGATGTCCATGGCGCTGACGCTCAGCAGCCCGGGAACGCTCGTAACGGACGACTACAGCCTCACCGCCCAGGGTCCCTAACCTTGGAAGGGTCGCAGCAGACTCGGGGCTCTCAAAACGGTCCTTGAACTTGTGCACGGGCAGGGGCAGGAGCCAACTCCATTGGCTTCTGCCCCCTTCCGCGCTCTGGCTGCGCCCGGTGCCGCCGAGCTCCTCGTCAGACAAATAACACCAGCCTTATCGACCACCAGCGGGACAAACCGATAATGCGCCTGCACGCGCTCCGGCTACTTAGTCCCGGTGGAGCCCAGCGTTGGAACCAAGTAGTAGACCAAGTAATGGCTACCGTTGTCCCTGTCAAAAGGCAACCGTAGCGTGGCGCCCATCAGCGGGTGCTGGGATGGGATCGCCGACGAAAACGGTCTGCTCCATAGTCGCGACCGCTGCTAATGAGGATAAATAACTGCCTGCGATGAGTACTGGTGAGTCTGTAGCTGTGCGATGGGAGAGACACACTAGGGGCGCGAAAGAGTCCACCGGTCTGATCGCAGGCGCGACGATTGGACCTGCGATGCAATCTTGGTGGACCGGGGTCTCACGCTATAGGCGAGGCCATCCTTTGCAGAAACGTCATAACCGCGGTGCCACCGCGGCAGCCATGGGTACCACGGCAATCATGCTGGCGGCCCTCTTCAATTCGGCCATTCTGGCCCAGCCTGCCAGCGCCGCAGGACCAGTTATCGTGTCGCTTACCTTTGATGATTCCCACGTCGATCAGGTGGCCGCTGCGGCGTACATGAACTCCAAGGGCCTGAAGGGAACGTTCTACGTCCCGTCAGGCTTTCTCAATTCCGACCCCAAGTACTACATGACCACTGACCAGGCCAAGGCGCTTCAGACGGCCGGCAACGAGATTGCCGGGCACACCGTGACCCACCCAGATTTGACCTTGGCCGACACGGGTGAGCAACAGCGGCAAATCTGTAACGACCGCAACGCGCTGATCGCGCTGGGTCTCCGCGTCACCAGCTTCGCCTATCCGTTCGCTGCCTCGAACTCGACAATTGAGCCGATCGTGGCGGCCTGCGGCTACAACAGCGCTCGTGGTCTGGGCGACATCGCCAGTAAGAATCCGGACTCCGCAGTCCTCCCGCTGGCTGAGACAATCCCGCCGGGAGACCCCTTCCTGACCAAGGCGCCGGACCAGGTCGACAACACGTGGACTCTGCAGAACCTGAAAGATCTGACGCTAAAGGCGGAGCCGGCCGGCGGCTGGATGCAGTATACGTTTCACCACATCGGTGTCGCGGGTGAATCGCTCAGCATACCCACCGCAGATTTCAACGCCCTGATCGATTTCCTGGCGACCGAGCAAGCCGCGGGTCGGGTCATCGTGAAAACTGTGGATCAGGTGATCGGCGGCGCGGTCAAACCTTCTGCCGCCAATGGGCCGACCCCACCCGCACCAATCACTACAGGGAACCTGATTCGCAACCCCGGATTTGAGACCGCCGGTTCCGTAGCCGGAAGCCCGCCAGCGTGCTGGGTTCCGGGCGCCTACGGCACCAACGCGTACACCACCAGCACCGTGACGACCGCCCATTCGGGGACTGCCGCCAGTCAACTGGTCATGTCCAGCTACACCGATGGTGACGCTAAGATGCTTCCACCGCTTGACACCGGGCAGTGCGCGCCTACCGTAACGCCGGGCCACCGCTACACCATGTCGGCCTGGTACACATCCACGGCACAAACGCAGTTCGAACTCTACTATCGGATAGGCCAGGGGGCCTGGCACTACTGGACGTCCAGCCCCTTCGCGCTTCCCTCCGCGACCTACACCCAGACCAGCTGGACCTCACCTCCCGTTCCTGCCGGCGCCACCGCCATGTCCATGGCGTTGACGCTGAGCAGCACCGGAACGCTAGTGACGGACGACTACAGCCTCACGGAGGCACTCACGACGCCGGGGGCGTTCCAGCCCATCACCCCTGCGCGGCTACTTGATACGCGTACAAGCAGCGGTCCGGTGGCACCCAACGGAACTGTTTCATTTAAGGTCGCGGGAACACCCGGTATCCCTGCCTCTGTCTCGGCCGTTGCCATGAACCTCACAGTGACAGAAACCAAGGCCAACGGATTCGTCACCGCCTACGCATCAGGTGCAACACGTCCCAATGCCTCCAATCTAAATTATGGCCAGGGACAAACCGTTCCGAACATGGTCGTGGTCCCGGTCGGCGCGGATGGCAACGTCACTCTATTCAATCAATCCACCGGTACGGCTCAACTCATCGCGGACGTCGCTGGATATTACTTGGTAGGGACACCTACCGCTGCAGGTGCCTTTAAAGCCCTGGCCCCGTCAAGGTTCCTAGATACACGCACTAGCAGCGGTGCGGTGGCGGCCAACGGGACGGTTAGCTTCCAGGTCGGCGGAGCAAACGGTATCCCATCAGGCGTCTCTGCCGTGGCCGTGAACGTGACAGTGACAGAACCCAAGTCCAATGGATTCGTCACAGCCTACGCGTCCGGTGCGGCTCGCCCCGGTACCTCCAACCTGAATTATGCCCAGGGTCAAACCGTGCCGAACATGGTCACCGTTCCTGTCGGAGCGGATGGAAAGGTAACGCTATTCAACCAATCCACCGGAACTACCCAACTCGTCGCTGATGTCGCCGGATACTATCTGGCCGGTACGGCATCCGCGTTAGGCACGTTCCAGCCAACCGCGCCGCTGCGCTTCCTTGATACACGGACCAGCAGTGGACCAGTAGCTGGCGGTGGAACCGTGTCGGTCGCCGTCGCTGGGGCAAACGCGGTCCCCGCTACTGCCTCGGCCACGATCCTGAACGTTACCGTAACCGAGCCGCGGGCGTCCGGGTTCATCACTGCTTACGATTCGGGCAGTCCGCGCCCCAACGCTTCCAACCTGAACTACGGTTTAGGCCAAACGGTACCGAACATGGTGACGGTGCCCGTGGGAGCCGTCGATGGCAAGGTCAATCTTTATAATCAATCGACGGGAACTACGCAGCTCGTAGCCGACGTCTTTGGATACTTCCTCTAATGGGCTGACTCCACGACTGCAACTAGGGCCCTGATTTATCAGGGCCCTAGTTGCTTCTTTCAACTCGGCGGATTTTCACCCATAGAATGCGTTCAATGGAAGAGGCATGGCGGGCCCGAAACTAGCCCGCAAAGGATCCTCGTGTAGAGAGCCGTCACCGTTTGCTTTTGTCGCCTGGAGAGTTCAAATCGGTCCACTGAAGTGGGCACAGCCCCAGCCCAGTCTCCTTCGAATGAGCGACCGTACGGAATATACCTAACGAAGCAAGGCGGCTGCGGTTCTTGATTCCTGGGTTCATACGTGGTGGGACAAGGCGGTTCGGATGGTTTCATCTTCGGGCGTGCCGGCGAGGCACGTGGCTACGGCTGCCTCACAGCAAAGCAGCTTTCTGACTCCGACCTTGGACTCCAACTGCCACTGACGAATTTCAGAACTGATTCCCCGAACTGCCAGGCCCAGTCCAGGTGAGCCGTCGACGCATGCAGGTAGAAGTCATTCAATGAGAGAATCTGTGCGCACCCGAAAGGGAGCGCGACGTTGAGAACGGCGGACAAGAGATCCAAAGATTGCGTCCGACGCTTGGAGCCAGACCTCTTCGATCGAACGATTCATCCAGCAAAGGGTGCCGCGCGCCGACGCCCGCCGGTGCGTCAAGACGAGCCGGCGGGCGGTCTACAAGTCGGGAGGCAGCGGCGCCGAACTGTGTCCGGTCTTCGTAGTCGCTGATGGCCCCTTCCACGGGCCGCCGGACCATTTGGCGGCCTGCCGAAATGGGTCCAGCCCGCTATGGCCGCTTGGCTCGTCGACCTCGTCCGCGACGATGCGCATAGCTTCCAAGGCGCCCCAACATGACCACTCCCTGGGACAACCCGACTTGTGTAAAGCAGTGCGTACCAGCGACCGAACAAGGATCCACCCGGACAGAGGTGGAAATCGTCGGGTATCCGTTACAACAATGTTCACACCTGCAACATCTGCAACTCTGGTTTCAGGCCTCCAGCAATGCTACGGTGAGCGCGACAAGTCAGACATTCTCTCAGCTGGGCCACTCCTTGGAGCTCGATCCGGTCCTGAGATCCATGGACGCCGTGTAGTTGGCGTCATTGTTCCGGAGTGGAAATGAAGCGGACCCAAGCTAACCTGAAGTTCCATCGCGGCCACCGAATTGGCACCGCACTACTGGCTGCAACGCTTCTGACCGGGCTCGGCTTTACTGCACCGGCGGCTGCCCTTGAGCCTTCGCTGGCCGCACCATCCGCGACCGGCTCGCCGGTCTCACCCACGCCCCCTAGCGCGTCGCCAACGGTCCCCGCACCGGCGCCACCGGCAACGCCGCAAAGCGCTGTGGCCGCCCCTGTGCCGCCGTCAGCCCCCGTCCCGCCCCAAGCCGCACTAGGCTATCGCGAGGCAATGGCCGCGGCCACGGTTGGGGGTGGAGCAGAAATGGGACAGGGCTTGTCCGCAAGCACGGGGGCTGCCAGAGCTCTGATAACGCAGGGCACTTGGACGCCGACGTTCGGTGTGCAAGGCCTCGATGTCAGCGCCTACCAGCCCGGTGTCGACTGGCAGCAGCAGTGGACCATGGGTGCCAGATTTGCCTACGTCAAGGCGACCGAGGGAAACTACTACAAGAATCCCCTCTTCGGCGCCCAGTATGGCGGGTCACGGAGCGTCGGAATGATGCGCGGCGCCTACCACTACGCAAACCCCTCGGCATCCTCCGGCGCCGACCAGGCCAGGATCTTTGTGCAGAGCGGTGGGGGCTGGACTGGCGATGGATACACGCTGCCGCCGGTTCTCGACTTCGAGGGCAATCCTTACGCAGGGCAAACCATCGGTGGATATTACCAGGGCAACACTTGCTATGACATGTCCCCGGCTGCACTCACGGCCTGGGCGAGGGACTTCAGCAACACCATGCAGGCAATGACGGGCAGGCTGCCTGTTATATACACCGGCAACTACTGGTGGAGCGACTGTGTCGGAAATCCCCTCGGCTTCGGCGACAACCCTCTCTGGCTGGCCTCCTACCCGAGCTCGGCCTCGAATAGCGCCGGGCCGATTCCTGCCAGCTGGTCCAGCTATGGCATCTGGCAATACAGCGAGTCGGGTCCGTACACCGGCGATTCAAATGTCTGGAACGGCGACTACGCCTCACTTCAGCGCTTCGCGGGAGTGCGGCTCCCAACTGGGTCCTTCGACGAACTCTCGCAGGTACGAAGCGGTAGCGAGGTGTCTTTGCGCGTCCGTGGGTGGGCCGTCGATCTTTCACAGCCTCAGGTTTCCAGTCAAGTGCACGTCTATGTGACTGACCCTTCGAACGTGACCACGGGCTATGCATTCCCATCCGACAAGTACCGTCTCGACGTTAATCAAGCCCTAGGCTTCGGATCTTCCCACGGCTTTGATAATTCGATAAGGATCACGAAATCCGGAACGTATAAGGCCTGCGCATACGCGATTGGAAGGTTTGACAACACATTACTCGAGTGCAAAACTTTCCAAGCGTTCGGCGTCGAACCCCCCGTTGGCTCGTTTGATGTCCTTGGGCAGGTGAGGACATCCAGCAACGTCTCGTTGCGGCTTTCCGGCTGGGCAATAGACCAGGCTAATGCGGCATCAGCCACTTGGGCCGACGCCTATGTCACTGGCCCGGACGGCAAAACAACGGGTTACCGACTAACTGCCAACAAGGCGCGAGCAGATGTCAACGCATCGGTTGCATATGGCTTCGACAGCCAGATCGCAATTGCCCAAGCGGGGACCTATTCGGCTTGTCTTTACGCAATCGGGCAATACTCGAACACCGCCTTGGGTTGCAAACAATTCACAGTCGAATCAAACCCGGCCCCGACGGGCTCCTATGACACCCTCAGCGTGGTCCAAACGCCCGGGGCCGCACGACTTCAAGTGACCGGGTGGACCTTGGATCGAACGGCACCAGCAGCGAGCACGCCCGTTCACATTTATGTTCGTTCGCCTGATGGATCAAATTTTGGGTACGCCTTCGCCGCTGATAAACCGCGCCCCGATGTCAACCAGGCCATTGGGACCATCGGAGATCATGGATTCAACGTACAGATCGATGTCGTCCGAACGGGGACCTACTCGGTGTGCGCATACGCGATCCCCGTCGCCCCCCTATCCGCGGGCAATACCACTCTTGGGTGCACCGCAGTCACGGTTTCCCAGACTCCAGCGCCCCTAGGATATGTTGACAGCGCCAGAATCCAGTCCCTGAATGGACAAGCAAGCATTGCCGTGGACGGCTGGACCTTTGATCCGGCAATTCCAGCGGCTTCAAATCCCGTACACATCTATGTGACCTCTCCAGATGGAAACCGCACGGGCTATGCCTTCGCGGCCGACCGTTCGAGGCCAGACGTCAACAAGGCATTCGGAATCGGCGGAAACCACGGGTATTCCACGTTCACTCCCCTGACCCAGCGCGGACCATACACCGTCTGCGCCTATGGAATCGGCATCGCCGAGTTTGGCCCTGGCAACCCCCTGCTTGGTTGCAAGACATTGTCCTACTAGTCCCACTCGCTCAACCACGGGTGATATAAATAGCTGGCAGGTCCGGGCCCGCGAACGCCCTGTAGGGTCGTCTGGGAGCCATCCGTTCCTGGTCACGATTCTGACGAGGGTTGAGGCCCGCACTCAAGACGCCGACTCCGGCCGTCGTGCCAAAGCACGTCGGCCGGGGCTAAGTGACGCCTTCAACTGCTCCGGTGGAAACAAGGCATGCAGCCCAATGAGAGGCCCTCCCATCCCGGCTGGGCGGAGCCGTTAGGGTGTAAAAGAACTGCTTGAACATGGAGTGAAAGGATTCTCCTTGCAACCTCGGTCCCTATGCGGAGCAATCGCCAGTCTCCTGCTGGTTGGCTTGGCCACCACAAGCTGCTCCAACGGCACCTCTGGCAACGAAATTCGCGGCGCACTCACTGCCGTAGGGAGTCCGGTGCAGAGCGACGCCATCGATGCTTGGAGCAACGCATGGCGGAAGACCAACACCGCGACGTCTCTCAATTATTCGCCCGACGGCTCCCGGGTCGGCATCACGGCCCTTGCAACGGGCCAGGCCTACTTTGCCGCCACTGACTCCCCTATTTCGCCTCAAGATCAGACCCAAACCCAAGCTAGGTGCGGGCCTGCCGGGGCATTCTCCGTCCCCGTCTCTGTTACTTCCCTGGGTGTAGCCTTCAATCTGCCAAGTGTCACAGGCCTAAAGCTTTCTCCTGCAGTACTCGCCGAAATCTTTTCGGGCAACATTAACCGATGGGACGACGATGCAATAGTCTCCATCAACCCGAATACCCGCCTCCCTTCTGCAGACATAGTCCCAATCGTGGCAACCGAGTCTTCGGCCCTGACTTTAGCGGCAACGAAGTATTTGAGCTCGAGCCAGAAGTGGCTCGTGGGAGATGTACCCGTCTGGAGTGTCCCGAGAACCGGGCTCGAGGTTAAGAAATACAGGGATCTTCCGTCAAAGTTGAATGAAACAGCTGGGGCAATTGCCTTCATGGATGTTGCTTCAATAGGCAATAGATTCGACACTGCCCTCTTGTCCTTCGGTGGCGACTTCATACGCCAATCCAAGGACTCAATTGCGTTAGCGGCCAGAGAGGGTTTGACCTCCGAAGGGGCGACCGGCGTCGAATTCACGCTTCCCGCTCACAGCGAGCGAGGTTACCCACTCGGGCTCGTTAATTTCCAGGCTTTCTGCAGCACCTACCCGAGTCAACAGCTGACCACCCTCGTTAAGTCTTGGGCATTGTATGTCCTCGGAGCTGACGGACAGATAGCTTCCAATTACTTTGGAAACGTTGGTTCGCCGAGCGAAGTTGCTCTCCGGAAGTCAGCACAGAGGATCAAAGAGATTGAGGCAGCAGGTTGATCATCACCCAGGTAGATCCCCAAGATTCGCCAATTCCGAGAAGGTCTTCGACAGGTTCGAGAATCTTCAAACTAGGGGAGGTCGCACTGTCGCCCGACACACGGGCTGGCCTAAGTTTCTTCGTACGAGTCTTCGCGTTCATCTCCGCGCTAGTTACTCTGTGGATTCTCGCCACACCGCTGATGGCTTACCCAGACGAACCTGCGCACACAGTGAAGGCGGCAGCAGTCGCCCGCGGGCAATTCTTTCCGGCGCCTGGTGAATCCTACGGTCACGGCGTCCATGTTCAAGTACCGTCTTACATCGCAAACATTCAATCCCAGATGTGTTTCGCGTTCCTTAAGGACAAGACGGCAAACTGCGCGCCGGCCATCCCGATGGGGGACACGCTACCTACAATTGGTGTAACCTCCGCTGGCCTCTACAACCCTGTCTACTACTGGATTGTGGGACTTCCCAGCCTCTTTATTTCCGGGGCGCCGGCGATATACGCCATGAGAATCGTCAGCGGCCTGCTCTCGGCCGCCGCGTATGCTGCTGGATTCACAGCACTTTCACGCCTCCGAAACCCAAAGTGGCCCATCATTGCGGCTACCGTAGCTACCACTCCCATGGTCATGTTCCTGGCGAGTGGCATCAATCCAAATTCGATAGAGGTCTCGGCTTCCATGGCTGCTTTCTGCGGGCTTGTTTCCATTCTTGAAAACTCCAAACAATTGCATAGGGCACGACCGGGAATTTTAACCGTCGGCGTCGCCGCCATCACTCTCGCTAACACTAGAAACATATCCCCGCTTTGGCTGCTTTGCGGCGGAGTCGCAGCACTACTCTTCTTCAAGAGAGCGGATATAGCAGCGATTTTTCGGAACAAGCTCGTGTTGTTCGTCAGCGGGATTACTGCAATCGGCGTATCGCTCGGAGTCGCCTGGAGTTTTCTGATGCTCACAGCGCCTGCCTCCGCAGGGGACGCTCCTCTCGGCATTTCAAACTTTAACGGTGAAGTTCGACCCTACAACGCATTTCTTACGATGATCGACCGTTCTTTTGATTACGTCAGCCAATATATCGGCGTTGCTGGATGGCTCGATGCGCCGATGCCACAGGGTGTAATTATGTTTTGGAATATGCTGTTTGTCGGTTTGTCGTTGCTGGTGTTTACCGTTCGACCATATCGCGCGCAGTTTGGATTCTGGGCTGCGCTAGCGATGCTGGTCATTGTTCCGGCTCTCGTTCAGGCTGCAATTGTCAACACAAGCGGCTATATTTGGCAGGGACGATACAGCCTCCCAATTTTCATGATAGCGATGATTTCTACTGGCCTAGCACTAAGAGGTAAGGCACTGGACAGTCGCAGCCCTTCGCAGCGGACCCTGGGTCGCATTCTTATATTAGCAATGTGCGTTGCGCATCTATATGGCTTCCTCACAGTTCTTCGCCGGTATGTCGTCGGGCTAACGGACTTTGGCAATTGGCAGACAATGTTCACAGTTCCATCCTGGCAGCCTCCATTGTCGTGGGAAGTCTTGAGTGTGCTCTTCGCCGTCACCCTTCTCTTATCAGCTTCGCGTCTATTCACTTATATTTTTCCCACGCAGGATTTAATACCAGCGATCCCCAGGCTTCGAGCCAAGATTCGAACTCGAATAGCACGAACTTAAGATGTCAAAATTGTCCGAGGCCTCAATCCCCCACGTCCTATTATCGGCCCTTCACTATTGATCTGTGAGGGTCCGGAGATCTGGTCCCAGGGCTCTGGACATGAGCGCCGGATCGCTGGGTAGGTTCCTTGGTTTTCCAGTGGTTTCGTGGCTCCAGGCCTGTTAATCCGGCTCTTGGTGGTTCGTGGGGAATTGAGTTCGTGTCGTTGAAGACAAGAGGGCCCGTGGCCCTGCTGGGATGAGTGTGTCTAAGCATTCAACCTGGAACAGGACCACGAGCCTTGAACGAGCCTACCGGGGCGGCAGTTGACGCTGCCACCATCCTCTTCAACCTGCCCGACTACCGCGTCGTCTCCACCACCTTCACTACCGGCGGCCGCCGGCAGGTCATTGTCGAAACCGACCAGCCACCGGGCTGTCCGAGCTGCGGGGTGATTGCCACCCGCCGGAAGGAACGCCGCTTCCAACGACTCCGGGACATCCCTGTCGCCGGGACGGTGGACGTCTTCTGGTCCAAGTACCGCTGGTATTGCGAGGAACCCGCCTGCGAGAGGCTGTCCTTCTTTGAATCCACGACACAGGTACCGCGCCGTGCCCGCTCCACCGGCCGGCTCCGGGACCAGCTCGTGGACGCGGTCATCCGTTCGGGCCGTGCCTTCTCGGAGACCGCGGCCGGCTTCGCCGTGTCGTGGTGGATGGTCCGTGCTGCCGTCAACGAAGCCTGCGTGCTGCAGTTGCCCGACGTGGACAAGCTCAGCCCCCGAATGCTGGGCATCGACGAACACCGGTTCCGGTCCGTGCGCTACTTCCAGGACCCGGAATCAAAGACCTGGACACGGTTCGAGCCCTGGATGACAACCATCGTGGACCTGGACACCGGCCAGGTCCTGGGCGTGGTCGACGGGCGGGACCACAAGGGCGTCGGTGAATGGCTGTTCGCCCGGCCGCTGGCCTGGCGGCTGGGCGTGCAGGTCGTGGCGATCGACCCGTCCGCGGCGTTCAGGAAGGCGTTGCGGATGTGGCTGCCGCGCACCGCTGTCGCGGTCGATCACTTCCACCTGGTCTCGCTGGCCAACCAGGCCATGACAGAGGCCCGGCAAAATCTGTCCCAGCAGGTCAAAGGACGCCGCGGCCGTGGCGTCGACAAGGCCTGGGCGCACCGGATGCTGCTCCTGCGCGCCGGCGACACGCTCTCCGATACTGCAGCCCACCGGCTGGCTGAGGTCTTCGCCGCTGACGACCAGACCGGCAAGCTCCAAGCTGTGTGGAAGGTCAAGGAGCAGCTCAGGGCGCTCCTGCGCACCGACTCCCTGGCCGACGCCGCCGTCGCGAAAGAGGAACTCAAGATCCTGGTTGAAGCAGCTGGACGGCCGGAGACGAACAAGCTCTACCGCACAGTCTGCAGGTGGTGGAACGAGATCGAAGTCCTGATCGTCACCGGCGCTACAACAGGCAAGGTCGAGGCAAACAACACCGGCATCAAGCACATCAAACGAACCGCACGGGGCTACCGGAACCCCGGCAATTACAAATCGGTTATTCTCATGAGAAGTGCCGTCCGGACGGCGGCATGACACTCATCCGGGAATCCATTTCCCCATGAACCGCGGAGAGATTCCCTAACGCTTTGTCAACCCTTTTTTGGCTCTGGACGGCCAGGCACGCTGAGTGCACCGTCGCCGGTGCTTTGCCGGTGGCGGTGGTGCCGTCCTTCGGGAAAGCCGGGTGTCGGCTGGTGGCGGCCCAGGGCTGGTGGAGGGGGGCTGGGGTGCTCTGGCGGCTCGGTCGCCAAACGTTATCGGGCGTTGTCTAACGTGTCAGGCGTGCCCGTTTCGCTTCAACCGTGTGGGACCGGGATTGGCTGCGCTGTTTGGTGGTGACTGTGTAGCGGGAGCGATGAGTTCCTTCGCGACCCGCTTGGTGACTGGCTGCCCTTCGACGTCGCGGATCTCATACATTTGCCCGGTGATGAGAGTTTTCCAGGTCCGTTCGGCCAGCTTCCTGGCGACCGCTATGGTGGCCTGGGTGTGGCAGTGTCCGTGTTCGGTCATGAGCCGGTGATAGAACGCGGCCAGCTGCGGGTCCATGGTCCGAGCGACGCTGCCGGCCTGGTAGAAGGCCAGGCGCAACGGTGCAGGCCCTTCCTTGCTGATGGCCCGGCGGGGCTGGTTCATCGTCCCGGAGGACCAGTTTGAGGGGGTGATCCCGACGTAGTTGGCTGCCTTCTTGGCGCTGTCGAACCCTGATCCGTCGCCGAAGTAGGCGCGGATGCAGGGACCGGTTGCCGGGCCCACGCCCGGCAGGGAGAGTATTAGCGGGTCATCGCCGTAGAGATGTTCCCACCACTGGCGCGCATGTGCGGTGAAACGCTCGACCCTGGCTCGGGATTCCTGCAGGTCGGTCAGGTGTTCGGTGACGTCGACGGCCAGTGCGTCCAGGTCCAGGTGACCGTCCCAGAAGTCCGCCCACCCCCGGGCTGCCGTCTTGATCGCGGCGGCACGGGCAGGGGTGTCTGCGACGTCCCGGGTGTGCGCTGCCACCACCGCTGTCAGTGTGGCGGCGCGCGCCGATGCCAGGGAACGCAGATGCGGCCAGCGGCCCAGCACGGCGAGGGCTGTTGATTCGGATCCGGCGAAAGCGGTCCACACATCGGGAAAGGCCCAGCGCGCCAGCGACAGCAACCGCCGCCAGTACCGGTTGCCGTCAATGACGGCGCCAGCCCGGCGGACCACGGCCCGCCGCAGTGCCAGCTGTCCCGGAGATGCAAGGACAAGGGGTGGCGGGGCGAAGATCTCCCCAACGTGCGTGAGCACTTCGGAGTCGATGACGTCGGACTTGTTCTTCCCCATAATGGCCCCGCGCAGCCGTGCGGAGTGCCGGGCACCGATCATTTCCATCTGACCGCCGGCACGCTCGACAGCGAGGGCCAGCGCAAGCCAGGTCATCGAGGTCGGTTCCACGACAGCTGTCACAGGTGCCGGAACTGCCGCCAGCCGCTGCGATAGTCTCTCCAGCCCGGCCAGTGTCGGGTCGACCGTGAAGCGGCTCAGATGCTCCGTTCCATCGTCGAAAAACTCCCGCACCGCGATATGGTGCCGCGCCGTGATGGCAGCGTCGATACCCGCCACCGCCCGCACGAGTCCCGCGGGTTTATCCTGATTCTGCATGATGGTTCTCCCTTTTCGCATAGAATACGTGCGATGGGACAACCCGTCGTTGCCGGTCCACCAGCCAAGTCACCAGGCCGGGCATCCCACCCCTGGGAGAACCCTCATGCGCTAATTCGAACGCCTGGGGCGATCTCCCTCACACGCCCGCAACTGCTGAGGAAGCGTCGGATACAGCTCCCGCGCTTGTAAGTCATCCGGTGCCTGCCCGGAGACGAAACCGGCGCTGCGCACCGTTCTTCTCCGGCCCACCAATTCCCTCAATCGGGTCTGCTTGGAAGACAGGCCGGGGGCGACGATCTCTTTCAAGAGCCATGACGCCCAGCCGAAAACCGGAACCACCCCGGCCCCTCCCAAGGCCACCGTAAACGACGACCACCCACCTCAACAGGGGGTACTTAAGAGATACAAGCCGTTAATCCCCCGCCGTTTGCGATAAAATGTGTGAAATAACATTGGTCGCTGTTGAGGGGTGGGATGATGGGCGTGATGACTGCCCAACTGCCCCTTCCGGTCCCGATGATTGGCGGTGCAGCGCTGGTGGGCCTGGCCGTTTCCCTGGTTGAAGGCGGTGAGGGCGGCCGGGTCTTCATTCACGGCGAACTCGCCTATGCCTGGGATGCCCGTGACACGGTGACGCGCCGGTTCACGGCCGTGAAACTGGCTGAGATCAAGGCCGCTTCCGTGGCCGAGATCGCCGGGGCCTTCGGGATTGAGCCGGTGACGCTGTGGCGGTGGCGCCAACTCCTGGCAGCCGAGGGCGTCGCGGGTTTGGCGCCGGAGAGAATGGGTCCGAAAGGCCCCAGCAGGCTGACCGGGACGGTCATGGCCGAGATCGTCGCGCTGCGGGCCAGCGGCCTGTCCCTGCGCGCGGTGGGTGCCGCCGTGGGCGTCTCCGAATTCAGCGTCCGCCGGGCCCTGAGGCTGAAAGCCGGCGACGGAAACGAACCAGGCACACCGGAACCGGCAGGCACCGTGGGCACCATCTCCGTCACGGTGGCGCAGCCGGTGTTGCCTGTCCTGCCGGCACCGGTGGATCGGTCTGGGGAGCGCGCCGCCGCCCGGGCCGGTCTGCTGGAGTGCGCGGCCCCGGCCTTTGCCCCGGCAGCCAGGGTGCCGCTGGCCGGGTTGTTCCTGGCGCTGCCGGCCCTGGAAACCACCGGTTTGCTGGCCTGTTCACGGGCAACCTTCGGTGCGTTGCCGGACGGGTTCTACGGCCTGGACTCCCTTCTGCTGGATGCTGTTTTCCGGGCCCTGGCCGGTGAACCCCGGGCCGAGGGCGCCACCCGCTTGGACCCGGAAGCGCTGGGGCGGGTGCTCGGGCTGGACCGGGCACCTGAAGTAAAAACGATCCGCCGCAAACTCACCCATCTGGCCGGGACCGGGAAAGCCGCCGAGCTCATCACGGCCATGGCCATCAAACACCTCGGCACCAGCACCGGCGCCGGTGGCAGCGGTGAGGATGGTTTGGCGGCGGTGCTTTATGTTGACGGACATGTGCGCGCCTACCAGGGACGTAAGAAGATCGGCAAGGTCCACTCAACGAGATTGAAGTTCCCGGTCCCGGCCACGGAAGAGACCTGGGTCGCCGATGCGGCCGGCGCTCCCGTGCTGGTGGTCCTGGCCGAACCCGGGGCCGCCCTGACCGGGGAACTGCGCCGCCTCCTGCCGTCCCTGCGGACGATCGTCGGGGATGACCGGCGGGTGCTGGTGGGCTTTGACCGGGGAGGCTGGTCCCCGGCCCTCTTCAAACACATGTCCGGGGCCGGCTTTGACGTGCTGACTTGGCGCAAAGGCGCCACCACCGACATTGACGAACACCTTTTCAACACGGCCGCCCACACGGTCGGGCACGGGAAGGCACGGTCCTGGACCGCGGCCGACACCCTCGTGGACCTGCCCTTGGGTGGAACCGGTGAGGTCTTCCAGATGCGGCAGATCAGCCGGATCGTGCCCACCCGCGGTGGCGGGTCACGGCAGATCCACATCCTCACCACCACCGAGAGCTTGCCGGCCGGGGAGCTCATTTACCGGATGGGGTCCCGGTGGCGGCAGGAGAACTACTTCCGGTACGCGCGCATGCATTTCGCCCTTGATTCCCACGACGCCTACGCCTCCACCGATGACGATGCGGAGAGGTCGGTGCCGAACCCGGCTAAGAAGAAGGCGTACCAGCAGGTGCTGGCCGCCCGGGCCCGCCATGCCCAGGCGAAGGCCGAGACGGACGCGGCACTGCTGGCAGCCCGGACCCCCCTGCCAGGTTCCAACGAGGTGACGGTCACCAGTGCCGCCCACAACACGGCCACCGCGCCGCTCTGGGACGCTGAAACAGCCTTGGAGGCGGCGGAAGCATCGCACCAGGGGATCCCTGCCCGGGTGCGGCTGGGCGATCTCGCCCCGGGCCAGCAGGTCCTGGACACCGAGACGAAACTGCTCTCCCATGCGGTCCGGATGGCCGCGTTCAACACCGCCACCACCCTCGACAGGGAAGCACGGACGAACACCGGCTACGCCCGCGCCGCAGAGGAAGCACACACCCTTGTCCGGCAGGCCCTCACCGGCAGCGGCGACATCGACCCCACACAGCCCGGCTACCTGACCATCCGCCTCGACCCGTTCCCGACCCAGCGGGCCACGGCCGCGATCGCCGAACTCTACCAACACCTCACCAACACCCAAACCCGGTATCCCGGCACCGACCTCGTCCTGCGCTACGAGGTCAAAAACAGGAAACCGTCACTCACCGAATAAATCGCCATGTCAAGAGCCCTGGGCCCGGCGTACCACGGCCCGGCGCAGTGCCAGCTGGCCCGGGGACGCCAGCACCAGCGGTGGCGGGTCGAAGATCTCCCCGGCGTGGGTGAGTACTTCGGAGTCGATGACGTCGGATTTGTTCTTGCCCATGATGGCTCCGCGCAGCCGTGACGAGTGGCGGGCGCCGATCATTTCCATCTGGCCGCCGGCCCGTTCGACAGCGAGGGCCAGCGCCAGCCAGGTCATGGATGTTGGCTCCACGACAGCTGTCACAGGTGCCGGAACTGCGGCCAGCCGCTGTGAGAGTCCCTCCAGTCCGGCCAGTGTAGGGTCGACCGTGAAACGGCTCAGGTGTTCTGTTCCGTCATCGAAAAACTCGCGCATCGCGATATGGTGCCGTGCTGTGATGGCAGCGTCGATACCTGCCACTGCCTGGACGATCTCAGCGGGTTTATTCTGATTCTGCATGATGGTTCTCCTCCTCGCATCGAATACGTGCGATGGGACAACCCGTCGTTACCGGTCCACCAGCCGGAGTCACCAGGCCGGGCTTCCCAACCTTGGGGAGAACCGTCGTGCCTCTAATTCGAGCGCCGGCGGCGACCTCCCTCACACGCCCGGAACTGCTGAGGAAGCGTCGGATACAGCTCCCGCGCTTGTAAGTCATCCGGTGCCCACCCGGACGAAACCCGGTGCTATGCACCGTTGCCTTCCGGCCACCAATTCCCTCAATCGGGTCTGCTTGGAATACAGGCCGGGGGCGACGATCTCTTTCACGAGCCATGACGCCCAGCCGAAAACCGGAACCACCCCGGCCCCTCCCAAGGCCACCGTAAACGACGACCACCCAACCTCAACAGGGGGTACCTAAGGGATACAAGCCGTCAAACCCGCCGTGAAAGAACGCTGGAACCACCACGACAGCCGGAGGTTTTCAGATGAGGCAACGAATCGCTCTTCCCGGAGGTAGTGACGTGCGGCAACAGGCAACCCCGCGCGCGGACTCCCGCACGGAAGAACCAAAGGAGGCCTCGCGATTGTCCCGAGCTGAACAACCGCTAGAGTACCGTGCGTCCGCCGCTCAGAGTTACTAGAAGTCGATCAGCCTCGTCTTCCGACTACGGGCTGACCACGGGAATGATGCGGCCATCGATCCCCTTCTTTGTCATGAGAGGAGTTAGTTCCTCATACAGCTCTTGGTCAACCAGCGCCGTGGTACCTTCATTCGCTCGAAGGAGTTCAACGACCACGCTGGCATCTTCGGACGGCACTTTGTGGAGTCTCGCTAGGTAACTGGACATGTCGGTGGTCTTCTGAGTGGCCGTACCCCGCATGCCCCACTGCCAGCGAGCAGCAAGGATGGGGTCAAGAGATTTCGAAGACGCAATATAGACCGTATCCGCCGGCTGCACCATCTTGGCGCTGTCTAGTAGCCTCCGTACGTTGTCAGGCGTAATCTCAAGGTGCTTCCGCTGTTGCAACATTTGAACAACCGGTGACGCTGTCGGCGCGAGACCAATATCCTCCAGACCTGTCACTGAGAAACCAAAAATCTGCGTTGCAGAGGCCGCCAACAGCCCTAGCGCAATTTTAAAGCGCGCGGGGGGTCTCCGCAGAAATGCCTCAGCCCTAGACGGCAGCAGAGTGGCAAAGGCAACGGTCGCAGCAGGCCACGCAAATAGCATGATAGCTATGACGTACTTGTAAAAGTAGTAGGCAATTTGACCATTCTGTTGAATCTGGGAAACTGCCAGGCAGATGCTCAAAAACACAGGAAATACAAGCCCAAGAGCTAGCTGTGATGAAATAGCCCGGTCGCGCCGGACCGCAAAATTAGGATGACGTCCCACATTACAAATCCCAAAAAACATAACCGCCGAGATTGAGGCAATGGCCAATCCAAGGTCGGGCGGCGCAATGCCGCCGAGTGCATTGACCACAGCAGACGATTGAGCAATAATTGGTCCGGCTTGGATCAAGGGTAATATGCAGCCCACGGCGGTCACGGCCGACCAACTTCCAGCAACGAGTCGCCCTCGACGACCAAGGCGTCCAATTCCGGCCAACTTCCGCCAAAAGAAAAACGCCAAGGGAATTGCAAACAATGTCGCAAGGACAAACCAGTTATTAAATACGCCGACCAATGCTGCCGAAATCGCGGTCATACCGATAACCGGCATCTTTCGAGAGAAAATAAACAAGACCATGGCAGCGGCGACCGCCATACCGCACGCAAGGTAGAAGTTCGCGAAACCCTCATACATGGGAATACTCCCTGGGCCATAAATCCAGACTGCCGCGGTAACCCCAAGGAAAGGAGCCAGCACGATTGCCCTTTTGCGGACCTGGTTGATGGCACAGAGTCCGGCGAGCAGCATGGTTATCGTCAGAACGGCGACGAACGCCTGCAATTGCATGAACGAAACGAGCTCCAGATCCAGCGTCGAGAGCCGTGGTCCGCGGATCTCGGCAATAGTGGCAACGAGCGCGTGAAACCCCTGAGGATATTCAGCAAATCCCCATCCCATGCCGGGGCTCTGGCGGGGAATAATCGGAATGACGGCACCGTGCATCCGAAGCATTTCGTAGATGTTAAAGTGCGATTGATAGTCCCAGCGAGTCAAAAAGAGCGACAAAGCGTCTTCAGGCCTGGATACCCTCAGCATCGTCCATAACGAACCCGCCGAGAGGGCTGCGCCGGCAACGGGTAATAAATCAATGCCCCGCACCTTAGGTAATAGCCTGCGCCATCGCTGCCCTTCAAACGGTCGCGCAAATATCCAGCCAGCTACAGTGCCGGCAGTAATGGCAAGAACGAGACTGCCATGGTCGATCCCGATTAAGTCTTCACGTATCCACCAAGTAAGCGGTAAGAGACCCATGGAGATTAAGAGATTCAAGAATAGACGCCGCGCTAGCACCGACGATGTAGGAGCTATGACCACTACCACAGCGGCCAGTACAAGAGCGGGTTTGCCAACCAAGTAACCCGACTGACGCAGGACGATTATGGCAACGAATGTCAGTGAGAATGCCAAGAACGCTCGGATCAAGTTAAAATCCGTCGGTGAGGCTCTGACTAGTCTCGGCCTTAAGTCGGTGAACAGCTCTATGACGCTATTCACTGGCCAAGTCAATGTTCAAATCGTTCGCCTGATGTGATTGGTTCGCGGGTTCAGTGACCGGCAGCCCCGCGCCAGCGACACCGTGGGAACGCATATAGCCGATAATCCGATCCGATGCGAGAGGGGGCGTAAAGCCCACCGAACGA
The DNA here is from genome assembly GCF_040546245.1 of Arthrobacter sp. UYEF3. NCBI lineage: Bacteria > Bacillati > Actinomycetota > Actinomycetes > Micrococcales > Micrococcaceae > Arthrobacter > Arthrobacter sp. UYEF3. The sequence continues at coordinate 44,060 of NZ_JBEPNK010000001.1, read as the reverse complement.
ATCTTGGAAAGGTCCAATTGGCTGTTGTGGGGCCTCGGGGCTGCAGATTTCCCCCTGAAATATTCGGTCGTGCTCACTCCGGTGACCGACGAGCGCTGCTGTCCGGCTAGTTCGTATACGTCGGCCGCAATGTGGGCCCACGACTGCGGATCTCCGTCGTTTGTGAGGTTATAGACCCCGTAATCGGCGCCAGAGTCCAGCAGGTGTTTGATGCCGGCGGCAATGTCTTCAGTGAAACTGAGCCGGCCGATCTGGTCGTTGACCACGCTGGGGGCAATCCCACGCGCTGCGAGGGAGGCCATGGTGCGGACAAAGTTGTTTCCGTCTCCAATCACCCAACTGGTGCGCACGATGTAGTGCCGGGGAACCACGGAAACGACGGCATCGCCGGCGGCTTTTGTCTGGCCGTAGACGCCCAGCGGGGATACGGGTTCGTCCTCGTCATGTAGCGCCTCGGTGCCATCGAAGACGTAGTCACTGGAGATGTGGACCAGGGTGACACCGTGGGCCGCGGCCACCTTGGCCAGGCGTGCAACGGCGGTGACGTTGATCGCCCACGCCGTCCGGCGCCCCTCCGGGGTTTCAGCCGTGTCCACCGCTGTGTAGGCTGCGGCGTTGATGATAGCGGAATAGTTCTTCCAGTTGCGGGCAACCAATGCGTCCTCGTTGCTGAGGTCAAAGTCACTCCGGCCGGCGAACTCGACGGAAGCATCGCCGTCGTACAGTTTCCGAAGCGCCTTCCCGAGCTGGCCGTCAGCGCCCAGGACGAGGGTCTTCTTCGGCGGCATCGGAGTCACGTCGGCCAGCCGTGGGTGTGCCTTGTCCTTGTCCGAGAGTTCGGCCTGCTCCAGCGGTATGGGCCAGGCGATGGCGGCTGTCTCGTCGGCCAGATTCAGGAACGTGTACTGGCCCTGCGCTTCGGCGGACCAGTGGTCGGTGACCAGGTAGGTGTAGGCGGTGTTGTCCTCCAAGGTCTGGAAGGCGTTGCCCACGCCACGCGGAATGAAAATGGCTTGGGAGGGATCCAGCTCAGCGGTGAAAACCGCTCCAAATGTGGGGCCCTCGCGCAGGTCCACCCAGGCACCAAAAATCCTGCCGGTCGCCACGGAAATGAACTTGTCCCACGGTTCGGCGTGGATGCCCCGGGTGGTTCCGGCCTTCTCGTTGAAGGAAATGTTGTTCTGGACCGGCCGGAAATCCGGCAGGCCCAGGGCCACCATCTTCTCGCGCTGCCAGTTCTCCTTGAACCAGCCTCGATTGTCCCCGTGCACCGGGAGGTCGTAGAGGACGACGCCAGGAATCTGGGTTTCGTTTGGGGTGAGCTTCTTCGAGAACTCGATCGACATGATCTACTGGCCCTGTTCGTTATATTTCGCTTCGGTCGCCGCCTTCTGGGGACGCCACCAGTCCTCGTTATTCCGGTACCAAGCGATGGTGTCCTCGATCCCGGCGTCGAAGTTGGAGAACTGCGGCTCCCAGCCGAGTTCGCTGCGAAGCTTCGCGGAGTCGATGGCGTAGCGCAGGTCGTGGCCGGGCCGGTCCACGACATGGTCGTAGGCGTCCGGCGCCTGGCCCATGTGCTTGAGGATCTGTTCGACGACATCCTTGTTGTTTTTCTCGCCATCAGCACCAATCAGGTACGTCTCCCCGATCCGGCCCTTGTCGATGATGGCGAGCACGGCAGAGGAGTGGTCGTTGGCGTGGATCCAGTCGCGGACGTTCTCGCCCTGGCCGTAGAGCTTAGGGCGGATCCCGTCGATGACGTTGGTGATCTGGCGCGGTATGAACTTCTCCACGTGCTGGTACGGGCCGTAGTTGTTCGAGCAGTTGCTGATGGTCGCCTGCAGCCCGAACGACCGCACCCAGGCACGGACCAGCAGGTCCGAGCCGGCCTTGGTGGACGAGTAAGGGCTCGACGGATTGTAAGGAGTGCTCTCGGTGAACCGTTCCGGATCGTCCAACTCCAGGTCGCCGTATACCTCGTCGGTGGAGATGTGGTGAAAGCGCTTGTTGTGCTTCCGCGCTGCCTCGATCAGGGTGTAAGTGCCGATGATGTTCGTATCCAGGAACGGGCGCGGGTCGTGCAGCGAGTTATCGTTATGCGATTCCGCGGCGTAGTGGACCACGACGTCGTGATCGTGCACCAGTGCGTCGACGAGGGCGGCGTCTGCGATGTCACCCCGAACGAATTCAAAGCGATCTCCCGGCAGCCCCTTGAGTGATTCGAGGTTTCCCGCATAGGTAAGTTTGTCGAGGACCGTGACGTCGCGGTCAGTATGGGACATCACGTAGTGGACAAAGTTCGAACCAATGAAGCCGGCGCCGCCGGTAACGAGGAGTTTCTGCATGCTCCCAGCCTACCGAAACCCCACCGCTACCTCAGAATCACGGGTTCATGGCCGCGAGCGGAATCTACGAAAAGCTTCCAGCATCAGTCGCAGCAACATGACACGCGCCGACAGTATCCTGGGGAGCGAGCGCCAGCCCGCCGGCGTCTGGTTTTCGTCGTGGAGGCGCCGGTAAATGGTGGATTGATCGAGATGCGTGACGGAACCGACAATGTTCCCACATATGGCCAGCCAAAGGTCGTGGGACTCTCGAACATACGACGGAATGGGCGTGAAATAGCGCGCAGCCTCCCGTCGAAACGCCATTCCGCAGCCGTAGTAGGCCCGGTAACCAATCAGGATGCCCCAAAGGTTCGCCAGACGCCGGCCGGAGTCCCGTGAACGCAATCGCGGAATCCAGGGCCGGGGACCGCCGTCGAGCACGTCGAAATTGCTCGCAACCACTTGGGATTCCGCGAGCGCCGCGAGCATGAGTTCGAGACGTCCGGGAATCCAGACGTCGTCCTGGTCGGAAAGGAAAATGTACTCCCCCCGGCTTAGCCCGACCGCCTCCTCGAAGGTACGGACGTAGCCCCTATTTATAGGTGCGCGGACGAGGCGGACGCGGCCGTCCCTGATCCTGTCGATGACGCCGGCGGTCTCGTCGGGTGAAGCGTCGTCCACGATGACCAGTTCGTCGTCTGCGCCTAGTTCCGCGAGAATAGACGCGATCTGCTCCTCTACGAAGGGGGCCCCCCTATAGGTCGCCATGCACACGCTCGCCCGGATTTTCCGCCCGCCGGGCGCCGACACATCGTTCATGCAATCCACTCTAAGTGACAATGGCGCAGGGGATGGAGCCAGGCGATCGCGTATCATCGTTAGGTCAAGCCCTCCAGCAATAGGACCGTTCACCGCATGAGACCCGTACTGCTCCGGCTGGCAGGCTTCACCCTGCTGCCGCTGCTGGCGCTGGTCCTTCCATTCCTCCTCCTGCCCATAGTCGCGCGGGTGGTAGGTGCCGCGGGCTGGTCCAGCATCACATCCGGCCAAGCCATTGGTGTTTTTGCAGCGACCATCATTCTTTGGAGCTGGAATATCTCTGGCCCGGTAGAGATCGCCCGGTCCGGCGCACCCGCTGCACGGGCAGCTCTGTACGCCAGCAGCGTCCGTACGCGTGTGGTGATTGCTGTGGTGGTCTTGCCACTGATGACGGCGATCGTTCTCGTCGTGGCCCACGAGGGCTTCCGCCTTGACGCTGTCACCATGGCCTGGGCGACTGCCCTAACCGGTTTCTCGCCGGCTTGGTACGGCATCGGTACCGGTCAGCCCCGGATCCTTGCCGTCTACGACACTCTGCCGCGTTTTTTCGCGGCGGTCATCAGCGCACCTCTCATTGTGGCCACCGGGCAGGTCTGGACCTACGGCGTCGTTTCCTTACTGACCACCGTTTTGGCCATGAGGGCTTTCCAGCTAAGGTTTGGCGAACCAAAAACTTGGATGCCGAAGAATCCGAGGCACGTGATCCGGGAAATCCTTCCCCATGCAGGCACTGCCGGCATCAACCTCACGGGCAGCGCGTATGCTTCCTCGCCGGTACCGATTGCGACCGCGACAATTCCGACCGCCGCTGCCACCGCGGGGCTGGCCTCCGCGGACGCCATTTACCGGCTCGGTCTCTTCAGTGTTGTGGCCCTCGGCAACACCTTTCAGGGCTGGACGCTGGAACACGACTCCGCGGACCCGCGGCGCCGGCACGTCACCGCCCTGACCGCGCATGCGATCCTCGGGTTAGCAGGAGGTGCCTTCTTGGGACTGTTCGGACCCTGGGTGTCCGGCGTCATGTTCGGTGAGGCGGTGCGAGCAGAAATGCTGACCTGTGCCTACTATGGCGCTTCCTTCTTCTTTCTCTCGGCGTCAACGCCGCTCATTCGAAACATCCTGATTCCCGCACGCCGTCAGAAGACGGTGCTGTTGTGGACCGGGATATCTGCGGCCGTAGGCGTACTGCTCATGATTCTGTCGGGCATTATGTCCAACGTTCCGGCGGTCGCACTGGGAATGGCCGTGAGTGAAGCGCTGCTTTTCGTGGGACTACTGCCCCCCGCACTACGGCTCATACCTGCGACCGCCCGCCCCTCAACAGTAGATAGGTAGGATCAGCACCGTGCTTGTAAGGCGCCAACGGCGGATTGCCGCCGTAATTGCTGCGTTCAACCCAGACGAGGATCTTCTAGCCAATGCTGCTGCCATTCGTGCGCAGGTAGATGAGCTAATCGTCGTCGACGACTATAGTTCTGCGCCGGCAGCGGCCGGTATCTTCACCCGACTCCAGAAAGTGAGCGGCGTGACCGTGCTGGCCATGAACTGCAATTCTGGAATCGCGGCTACCCTCAACCGGGGCATCGAGGAACTTCAGACTAAGAGGCCGCCTGACTTCATCCTAACTTTCGATCAAGACTCGCTTCCAGTCGCCGGTTACGTGGACAACGCCCTCGCGACGTATGAGCGAGCAACAGCCGGGGGCCATAGGGTCGGGTTCGTGTCCGCGCAATCGTTCTCCGGACACTCAGTACCTGTTCTAGGACATGCTGACGGTTTCAGCGACGCCTTCGATCCGATGCAATCCGGTTTTTTCATTCCGGTTTCGACCTTCTCCGCAATCGGCAAATTTGAGACCGGCTTCTTCATCGACTGTGTGGACTCCGAATACACCGCGCGAGCCAGGGCCGCGGGCTATAGGGTGCTGATTGGTGCCGGCTGTAGCGTCAAACACCGACTCGGGGCACGCCTACCTGCGAAGGCGTTCGGCCAGCCGCTGCGGTTCAGGGGCAACGACCTGTCATTTAACTACTACTCTCCGTTCCGGATGTACTACATAGTGCGCAACGGGACGACCCTTGTAAGGCGCTATTGGCGCCGGAATCCCTATTGGGTCTTCCGCCGTCTGACTGAGGATGCCAAGGCGCAGATGCTGCGGTTCGCTTTCAGCCCCGATCGGCGCAATCTGCTGACTGCCGCTTGGCAAGGACTCAAGGACTCCGGCCGAGGCGTCGACGGTCGGATCAGCAACGAACTCGTCACCCGTTTCCATGCCCGTTGAACTATAGGAGACCTATGACAATCCATGACCCCACACGTGTCCTGGTCATCATGCCGGCGTGGAACGAAGCCGAGTCGGTGGGCAATACCGTCCATGAGGTCCTTAGCGTCGGACGTCCCTACGATGTTCTTGTCGTCAACGACGGATCGACCGACTCCACAGCGTCCATCGCCAAACAGGCTGGCGCGACTGTTCTGACACTACCGTTTAACCTCGGCGTCGGCGGCGCGATGCGGGCGGGGTTCAAATATGCCCAGCGGCTTGGCTACCGCCGTGTGATACAGGTGGACGCTGACGGCCAGCACGATCCGCGCAATATTGACGAAGTCCTTGCCGGTCTGGAATATGCCGATATATCGATCGGCGCCCGCTTTGCAGACCGAGGCGAATACGAGGTCAGCGGTCCACGCAAATGGGCGATGCAATTTCTGGCCAAGGTTATTTCGGGTTTGGCCAAGACCCGGCTGACTGACGTCACCTCAGGCTTCCGCGCGGCGAACGAGCGCGCCATCGCCCAGTATCTAGATCACTACCCGGCAGAGTATCTTGGCGACACCATTGATTCGCTAGTAGTAGCTGTCCGCTCCGGCTGCAGGGTGACTCAGATCCCCGTCGAGATGCGACCCCGCCAAGGCGGCACGCCCAGCCACAACCCGTTCAAGGCTGCCATCTACCTCGGCCGCTCGGTGTTCGCCCTGGTTCTTGCCCTAACCCGGAAGCCGTCAACGATTTCTCCTGCACATCTCAATGCTGAGGAAAGGACACAGTGACAAACCTGGCAGCATTTGTTCTTTCCCTCACCATTGTTGGCGTCGTCTTCGAAATGCTCCGGGGGAAGAAGCTCCGCGAAAAGTATGCAGCGTTATGGCTGATCGTCGGCGTCGGAACGTTGATTTTGGCCGCTTTTCCAAGCCTGTTGACCGTAGTGGCTACAGCTGTCGGTGTTCAGTTGCCATCCAACCTCCTGTTCATCATTAGCATCTTGCTGTTGTTGGGCGTCTGCCTCCACTTGTCGTGGGAGATCTCAGTCGTGGAGGACGAGACCCGGACGCTCGCAGAAGAAGTAGCAATTCTGCGCACCATGATCGAGGAAATGTCACCCCAAGACTCCGACGGCGATACGTCGGCCTCGCCGACATCAAAATAGAGGACGCTGAAAAACACCCATGGCACTGGATATTTTCATCCCCTACTGGGGCGACACCGACTATATGACCCAGGCCGTCCAGAGCGTCCTCGCACAGACCCATAGCGACTGGCGTCTGACTGTCGTTGACGATGCTTACCCCAGCGATGAGGTCCGCCGCTACGTCGAGGGCATCGACGACGCCCGGATCACCTACATCCGAAAGGACACCAACGAGGGCATTACCGAGAACTTCCGGACCTGTGTCTCTCTGGCAACACAGGACTTACTGGTGGTCATGGGCTCGGACGACTTGTTGATGCCCAACTACGTCGAAGTTGCGCTCCACGCACACGATGCGTTTCCGCATGCCTGGATCATTCAACCTGGAGTCCAGGTCATCGACGAGACCGGCAAAGCGGCGGCCCCGCTGGCTGATGTTGTCAAGCAACGTCTGGTCAAACCGCGCGGTACGAAGGCCCGCGTCCTATCCGGAGAAGCGCTGGCAGCCAGCTTGTTGCACGGCGATTGGCTTTACTGGCCCTCCCTCGTCTTTCGGACTGACCAGATACGGAATTATGAGTTCCGCGACGGTTTTCCGGTCATTCAGGATCTCGCGTTGGTCCTCGACATGGTTTTGGGGGGTGCCGAACTTTTAGTCGAGCCCGACATCTGCTTTGAGTACCGCAGGCACACAAGCAGCGCTTCGGCGGCCAAGCTAGTTGACGGGTCCCGGTTCGAAGGCGAGCGTGAATATTTTGATCTCGCCGAACGTTTGTGCGAGGCGATGGGGTGGCGCAAGGCTGCCCGTGCAGCTCGGTTGCGGCTCACATCACGGGCGCACGCCATCTTATTCGTCCCCGGCTCTCTGCGCCAAGGCGTTAACGGCCCGCTGGGGACGCTGCTCCGGCATGCGTTCGGCAAATGAGTCAAACGCAGATGCAGCTACGACCCAGCGGCTCAGGTGCCGGTGTCGCGGGCGTCGTGACCGCCTTCCGGCCTTTCCCGGAAATTGTCAGCAACGTTGAATCGCTGCTGCGGCAGGCCGCTGTGGTCGTCGTGGTTGACGACGGCAGCGGCCCGGGTTTTGACCATATCTTCGCGGCGCTTGCCGAGGTCGGCGCGGTGGTTCTCCGCCTCGAAGCTAACTCGGGCATCGGCGCAGCCTTAAATGCAGGCATTCATAAGGCCCGGGAAATCGGTGACCCCGAGTACATCGTGACCGTGGACCAGGACTCTTACCTACCCGCCGGCTACGTTCAGGCACTTCACAGCGCGGCCGCAGGCGCGAAGACATCGCGTATTGAGCCGGGCCTGATCTCGCCCGCAAATATTCATGGAAATCCGGTCAAGCGTAAAGGATCTCGCAACGGTATTTCTCTGGGTAAGGAGCCAATTCAGTCCGGGCTGATGATTCCGGTCGCCACCCTGGATGCCATAGGCGAGTTCTCGGAAGAGTTATTCATAGATCTGGTGGATACCGAGTATTATTACCGCGCCCTCGACGCCGGTCTGCCGACGATCCTCGCGGATACGGAATTCGATCATTCGCTGGGCACCATGGTTGACGCCAGGGTTTTCGGGCGAAGTGTTGCAGCCATGGGGCGTCCGTTGAAGGTCCGCATCGCTGCGACGTGGCGTTATTACTACATCTTCAGGAACCGGCTCCTCGTGGGTCGGCGATACTTTTCCCGTCATCCAGCCTGGGTGGCGGCCGGGATCTGGACTGATCTACGCCACCTGCTGGTTGTTACGCTGCTGGCGCCGGGACGCTCCGCCCGGCTAAAGTCCGTGTTTTACGGCATCGCCGACGGCCTCCGAGGGCGCAGCGGGCGAGGAGATTTCCACTGAACTGGTCCGGGGCCGGTAGCCGTCCCGCACGCGCTGGTTTGGCCCGCTGCAGACCGGTAGGGGAAGATAAAGACCATGCGCGGAATTATTCTTGCCGGTGGGACCGGCTCACGACTTCATCCCATCACCCACGGCATCAGCAAGCAGCTCGTTCCCGTTTACGACAAGCCGATGATCTATTACCCGCTCTCGACTCTGATCCTGGCCGGAATCCGCGACATCCTGATCATCACCACGCCCCATGATGCCGAACAGTTCCAGCGCCTCTTGGGCGACGGCTCTCAGTTCGGCATCAGCCTGACCTACGTCCAGCAGGCATCCCCTGACGGCCTGGCACAGGCCTTCATTCTCGGCGAGCAGCACATCGGGAATGAGACCGTAGCCCTCGTCCTGGGCGACAACATCTTTTATGGCCAGGGAATGGGCACCCAGCTACGCAAACATGCCGACATCGACGGCGGCGCTGTCTTCGGTTACTGGGTCAAGGATCCAAAGGCTTACGGCGTGGTCGAATTCGACGACTCAGGCCAAGCTATCTCGCTCGAGGAAAAGCCGGCGCAACCCAAGTCCCACTATGCCGTGCCGGGACTGTACTTCTACGACAACGACGTCGTCGATATCTCCAAGAACCTCCAGCCGTCGCCGCGCGGAGAGCTTGAGATCACGGATGTCAACCGCGCCTACCTCGACAAGGGTAAGCTGCGCGTCGAAATCCTCCCTCGCGGCACGGCTTGGCTCGACACCGGAACATTCAATGATTTGAACGACGCGTCGAACTTCATCCGCACCGTGGAAAACCGCCAGGGGCTGAAGATCGGCGCCCCCGAGGAAATTGCCTGGCGCCAAGGCTTCCTCTCTGACGATGAACTCCGCCAGCGGGCTGAGCCGCTCGTCAAGAGCGGTTACGGTGCGTACCTGCTCGGTCTCCTAGAGCCGTAACGGCCGCATGTGGTGGTCGGTCCTACCCCAGATTATCGGCGCCGCCGTCCTCCTGATCTCGCCGGGGATGCTCGTTGCCCTGGCAGTTCGCTTCAGGGGATTTGACGCATTTGCGCTCGCTCCGGCGTTGACAGTGGGAGTCGTCGTCGCCACCTCGACTCTGACACCGGTCATCCACGTCCGATTCGGGCTGGTACCGGTGACCGTCGTGTCGGTACTTGTGGCCGCGGCCGGGTTCTTCGCCGCACGGTTCGGCCAGGTGCGGTCCGGGTCCTCGGCCCCGGGCGGCAGCCGGTGGCGCTTGCGGAACGGGCTCGTGCCGTTTGCCGCTTTTGGCATTGCGGCGGCCCTGCTGGCGGCAAGCACCATAAGAGTCATCGGCACACCGCAGTCGTTTTCGCAGACCTATGACGCCGTCTTCCACCTGAACTCGGTCAAGTACGCCCTCGATACGGGCCAGGCGTCTTCGCTGACCATCGGCGGAATGACGGGCGGCGGGTTCTACCCCGCCGGCTGGAACGCCGTGGCCTCGCTTGTCGCCTCGACAACGGGGGCGGACGTACCAACCGCGGTCAGCATCACCAGCATCATCCTTGCCTCCGTTTTCTGGCCTCTTGGCTGTCTCCTGCTGGTGCGGTGGATCGTCGGATCGGGCGTGGCTGCGACCATCGGGGCCGGCGTCGCCTGCGCCTCGTTGGGCGCCTTCCCGATCCTGATGATGGACTTCGGCGTCCTTTATCCGAATCTGCTCGCTATCAGCATCCTTCCTGGGTGCATTGCACTGACCGCGTCCCACGCTGGTTTGGCACCTGGACAGCAACGCCGCGATGTCGGCACGATCTTGGTGCTCCTGCTGGGTCTGGGCGGGCTCGTCGTCGCCCATCCCACGACGTTCATGGCGTGGCTGGCCTGGACGCTGCCCATGGCAGCGGCCCGGGTGTGGACGACGTTTCCCACCATCTGGCGGAACAGAGGAAATGGACGGTACGCCGTTGCCAGGTATCTGGCGGTGTGGTCCGCCAGCGGTCTTGCATTCGTAGTCCTGTGGGCCTTCCTACGTCCGCCAGAGGACGCCTCCTTCTGGGGCCCGTACGGCACGGTTCCGCAGTCCTTGGGTGAAGCGCTGACTTTCTCCCCCGTGGACCTGCCGCCAGCGTGGCTGGTGGCTCCCTTGGCGCTTCTCGGCCTTTGGGTCTGCTGCCGGCGTCCGGCCAGATACGCATGGGTTTCAACGGTCTTCGTGATCTTCACAATTTTGTTCGTCTTTGTGGCTGGCTTTTCGATTTCCCCGATCCGGGACTTCCTGACAGGCATCTGGTACAACGACAGCTACCGGATAGCGGCGCTCTTGCCTTTGGTCGCCGTGCTGCTTACCGCTATTGCCTTGGACTGGGCCAGCGACGCCTTGGCGGCGGCCAAGGGGGTGCGCCGCCCTGCCCTGACAACCATCATTGAGGGCCCGGCGGGCTGGCGCAACCCGGTTCGGGCCACTTACCGAGTCGGCGGCGGAATCGTGTTGCTCGTTTGCGCCATCGCTCTCGGGCAGCAGGGCGGCCTCAAGAAAGAGATCCAGCAGGCTGCTTCCCGCTACACCTTGGACGAAGACTCAGCTCTTGTCTCTCGGGATGAACTTTCTTTGATCCAGCGGCTCAGGCAAAACGTGCCACCCGATGCGGTGCTTATCGACAACCCCTATACAGGTGCTGCCCTATCGTACGCCCTCGGCGACCGCAAATCCGCCCAGCTGCATATCCTCAGCAGCGTCTCCCCTGGAGTCGAAAAGATCTACGAGTCTGCGGGTTCAGTCTCCACGGATCCGTCCGTCTGTGAGGCTGTACGGGCAGAACACGGTTATTACATCCTGGACTTCGGCCCCAAGGAAGTTCACGGTGGTCACCATGAGGCGGCAGGCCTTACCCATCTGGACCAGAACCCAGGCGTCCAACTGGTCGACAGTCAGGGCGACGCGAAGCTTTACAAGATTACGGCCTGTGGAGGGTAGCACACCGGATTCGAAGCCGTCGGACGGGGAACTGCAGTGCTACTGAACTGTGGACCGCCGCCTCAGCTCGCCAACGACATCGTGGACTTCCCCGTCCATCACGATCTCACCGTGTTCCAGCAAAACCCCACGATCGCACACCGTAGCCACCAGGTCGAGGTCGTGGCTCACTACGAAAAGGGTCTTCCCCTTATCCGCCAACTCTTTGATCTTAGCGATGCATTTGCGCTGGAACGGCTCGTCGCCCACGGCTAAAATCTCATCGATTAAGAAGACTTCCGGGTCAGTGTGAACGGCGATGGAAAACGCCAAACGCAAGTACATTCCCGACGAGTAGAACTTCACTTCGGTGTCTATAAATTCACCGATCTCCGAGAATTCCACGATGGAATCAAACATCTCATCGATCTGCTTTTCGGACATACCAAGAATTGCGCCGTTGAGGTAGACATTGTCTCGGCCGCTGAGATCATGATGGAAGCCCGCACCAACCTCGATGAGCCCGGCAACCCGCCCCCGTGTACGCACTGTGCCACCGTCAGGCTGAAGCACCCCGGAAATCAACTTCAGCAACGTGGACTTGCCGGAACCATTGAGGCCCAAGAGTGCAACGGTTTCACCTTGCTTGACCTCAAGCGACACGTCGTTCAACGCCAGGAACTTCTTGGACAGATCACCCTTGCGGCCTTTCACCAGCCACACCAGGGCCTCTTTCAGGGATCGGGTGTGGCGCAGAACAAACTGCTTTCGGACGCCAGCGCAGCTGATGGCGACGTGTCCGTGCGAGGTCATCTCAAAGCTCCTGAGCAAAGTGGGTGGACAGCCGGCGGAACGTCAACTGCCCGAGGAAGAGCACCGCGAGGGTTGTGAGCAGCGAGACCGGGAGCCAGAGGGTGAGCAATTCCGGCGGAAGAGTGCCGGAAACCACTTGGCCCGGCTTCAGCGTTGGTTCCCAGAAGGCCCAATGGAAAACCTCAACGGCCGTTGTCATCGGGTTGAGCTGGTAGAGCCAGTACCAGGGCCCCATCACGCGTTCCACCATCGACCACACATAGAGCACCGGCGATGCCCAAGTTACTACCATGACGATCATGTCAACAATGTTCTCCGAATCGCGGAAATACACGTTGACCGCGCCAAACATGAGGCCCAGACCGGTCGCGAGCACGGACACCATGATGAAGATCAAAACCACCGCGGCCAGCTGCAATATCGACGGCGCCCATCCCACGAGGAGACAGGCCGCAATCAGCACAACCAACTGCGGCAGAAAATGCGCGGCAGACACCCAGACGGTCGCCACGGGAAACAGCTCCCGCGGCAGATAAATTTTCCTGATCAGGTCGCGGTTATCCACGATGGACCGCGTGGAATTGGACAACGACTCTGTAAAAAAGTTCACCAGAACTATCCCAGCAAAAAGATAGATGGCGTAATTGGGCGTCCCGTGCTCAAGATTCAGGAAGATACCCAACGCGATGTAGTAAATCAAAAACTGCATCAACGGCTTCACATAGGACCACATCAACCCCAGCACCGAGCCTCGGTAGCGGATCTTGATTTCCTTGCGCACCAGCAGCTTCAGCAGGAAGCGGTCGCCGTAAACATCAAGCAACCCGCGGCCACTACCGGGTTTGACCAGCTCATCGCCTTGTCCGGCCATCTAGCGGCCGTCCTGCGCGTCGGCGTCGAACGTCCGCTTCCAAGCGGCCATCGAGGTAATGCCGGGGACGGCGGCACGGTACTGCGCGGCGAGCTTGTCCCACTCGCGGTACAGCCGGACATGCAACCGCGTGGCTTCGGCCAGCATCGATTTGAGCTTCTGGGGGTCGCGCCGGTACCAAGACGCCCCCGTACCCTCGGCGTTGCTCACTACCACGCTGTCGTAGTGAGCAAGTCGGAACCAACGGTTGTCGCGGTGGGCCAAGAAGCCTTGGGGGCGTTCTGCGCTCTCCGGCGCCGGCGCCTTGACCAGCTGGCGTGCCACGGTTTTGATCCCCCACGGAACGAGGTCCTTCTTTCGCGGCATACCGATCGGGGCACCACCCATCGGTCCACGTCCCAACTTTGGTGCCGGGAAGTCGTCGACGTCGTCCCTGAGCTGGGCGTCCGAGTACTGGGACTTGAGCGCATTGATTTCCGGAAGCCTGGTCGCCAGCACCCCATGAAGATCACCCGGTCCCTTGAAAATGTCTCTGAGAGCCTCAATGCGACCGTGTTCGGTGAAATACTGCATCGACACGAGGTGCTTGACGTCGGCCTGGACAGATTCCCTTAACACCCTCCCGCCCTTAGGGTACGGACTGTGAATGAGCGTAGTAATAAGCCTGTTCCGTTCGTGGAAATACGATTGCCAGCCGACCATGTCGTCTTTGTCTGCCCACGAGACATGCCACACTGCAGCGCCGGGCAGCGACACGGTCGCAAAGCCCGCTTCCCTGGCACGGAGACCGTACTCGGCATCGTCCCACTTGATGAACACCGGCAGTGACAGCCCGATTTCCTTGATCACCTTCGTGGGTACTAGGCACATCCACCAGCCGTTATAGTCCACGTCCACCCGACGGTGAAGCCACGCTGTCTGGCGGAGGTTGGCCACACTAAAGTCGTGGCGGAGCTCCATATCGGCATGTGGCTGAGCCGGGACTATCCGATACGGGTCCACAACCTCGCCAAAGGTATGCAGGACGCTGCGGCTGTAAAGGTCGAACATGTGGCCACCGATGATGGTTGGCGTGCGACAGTAGTCGGCGAATGTGAGCAAACGAACTATGCTTTCGGGCTCGACCACGATGTCGTCGTCGAGCAGCAGTACGTAGTCGCTGCCGTTCTCCACGGCCTCGTACATTCCACGGGCGAAGCCTCCGGATCCGCCAAGATTGGCTTGGTTAATAACCCGCAGCTTCCCGCGGAGCGCCTCCTTGACGTCCGCGAAACCCTCTTGGTCCTCGACCTTCTTTGTTCCCTGGTCCACAATCAGGATCTCTTTGACATCCGTCAGGACGTCGAGGTTCTCCGAGAGGATCTTGGCGTTGTTGAGGCAGAAATCAGGTTTATTCATCGTCGTGATTTCCAGCGTCACTTTACCGCGGCGGTCCAAGACCTCCTGCGTTTCCCACTGGGCGGATTCCAGCACCAGGTCAGTAGAGCTAGCAGCCAGATCGAACCAGTACCAGCCGCCGTCGCCAAACGGTGTGAGCGGTAGCTCGAACACCGACGTGGACTCTCCGTCGAAGTGCCGTCCATCTACCCGTTGCACGGAGCCCCGAGCGTTGGACTTATAAACGGTAACCGCTCCGCTGCCGCTTGTCTTGACGACCAGCCGGATGTCGCGAACGGAAGTCCACCGCCGCCAGTAGCTTGCCGGGAACGCGTTGAAATATGTGCCGAATGAGATCTCCTCGCCGGAACGCACACGCATGGTCTGCCGAGAGAGTAAATCCTCGAAGCGCGCTTGGCGGCTTCCCGAGCTGAACATCTGCAGTTTGTCCTCGGGCAGTTTGGGGGCCCGAGCCAACTCGTCGTTCTCCCGCAAACGGATTCCGCTGGCGGGCCCCGCGTCAACGTAAAGCGGGATAGTGTCGGTTTGATCGGCCGAGGGCAGGATAACCCGTTGAATTCGAGCCCACTCAGTCGCTGGGTCCACGTCGCTCACGCGTCCACTCCTCCGCTTTCAATCGTGACGCCACCCTCGAAATGCGGGCGGATCTTATTCTCGAACATGGCCAGGGCAGACCCGATGGCCATGTGCATGTCCAGGTACTTGTACGTGCCCAGGCGGCCGCCGAAGAGGACGTCCTTCTCGTTTGCCGCCAGGTCGCGGTACCTGAGGAGCCGTTCGCGGTCTGCGGCGGTGTTGATCGGGTAGTACGGCTCGTCGCCCTTTTCCGCCGCACGGGAAAACTCGCGCATGATGACCGTCTTTTTCGACTGGTAGTCACGCTCAGGGTGGAAGTGGCGCGGCTCGATGATGCGGGTATAGGGGACGTCGGCGTCGTTGTAATTGACCACCGACGTACCCTGGAAGTCCCCGACGTCGAGCACTTCTTCCTCGAAGTCGATGGTTCGCCAGGAGAGGTCGCCCTCGGCGTAGTCGAAGTAACGGTCGACCGGGCCGGTGTAGACGACCGGGATGTTGCCGACGACCTTGTCCTTACTGTATTCGTGCGACTCGTCGAAGAAGTCGGTGTTGAGCCGGACCTCGATGTTCGGGTGCTCGGCCATCTTCTCGATCCACGCGGTGTAACCCTTGGTCGGCAGGCCCTCGTACTTGTCGTTGAAGTACCGGTTGTCGTAGTTGTAGCGTACCGGGAGCCGGGAGATGATGCCGGCGGGCAGGTCTTTGGGATCCGTCTGCCACTGCTTGCCGGTGTAGTGCTTGATGAACGCCTCGTAGAGCGGCCGGCCGATCAGCTGGATGCCCTTGTCGTTCAGGTTCTGCGGATCGGTGCCCGCCAGTTCGCCGGCCTGTTCATTGATCAGGTCCTGGGCCTGGCCCGGGGTCAGGTTCGCGCGGAAGAACTGGTTGATGGTGGCCAGGTTGATCGGCAGCGAGTAAACCTCGCCCTTGTGCACGCCGTAGACCTTGTGCACGTAGTTCGTGAACGTCGTGAAGCGGTTGACGTACTCCCAGACGCGGTCATTGGAGGTGTGGAAGAGGTGTGCCCCATACCGGTGCACTTCGATCCCGGTCTGCTCCTCCTTTTCGCTGTACGCATTGCCGCCGATGTGGTGGCGGCGGTCGATAACGACGACCTTCAAGCCTAGCTCGGTGGCGGCCTGTTCTGCGATGGTCAGGCCAAAAAAACCCGACCCTACGATGACGAGGTCAGCGGTCACAAAATCTCCTGGTTCGAATATGGGCAGCGCAACGTTGTGCGTTGTCTGCTGTTCCAGCCTACCCGAGGCACGGGATGAACCTGCGATGCGGAAGCCGCAGCAGCAACCCTTCGGGGCCCGCCGGAGTTGTCCACTTAGCGGGATTCCGGCGGGCCGCCGGAGGATTGTGGCCCCTAGCGTTGACTGCAGCGGGCGCGAGAAAGGAATCCGGCAATGCTGCTGCAGTGCACTCTCGTCGGAGAGGCAGGCTCGGCGATCCTTGCTCCACTGGAGCTCTCCGTCGGTGTGGGCGTCGGCTGTTCCGGCGCCGCTCTACAGGACGCACTAGCGGGAACGTTCGGTACCGCCCGGCTGAGGATCGGAGGGACACTGCTTGGTAGCCTCACCGTCGGAACCTTTCCGCTCGTGAACGGGGCCGTCCTCGTTGACGGACGCCCGGCGTCGCCCCCGCCGCGGGGCGACCGAGCACCCGGCGGCCGACCGGCGTCCTCTGGCGCGCCGCTGCTGCTGGCCGTCCTGAGCGGACCAGGCGCCGGAACGGTGCTGCAGCTGCGCCGGGGGAGCTATCGGATCGGCCGGAGCGGGACGGAGTTGGCTCTTCCGGACACTGAACTTTCCCGGGAACACGCACGGCTGGACGTTTCGGACTCGGGTATCACCGTGGTCGACCTGGGCAGCGCCAACGGGACACGAGTCGACGGCCGGCGGGTGTCGTCCGCCCCCGTGTCCACCGATTCCCTGATCGGCTGCGGCAACTCGACGCTTGCCGTCCTGTTCCGCGAGCAATTGCCGGGCAAATCCGGCCCGGGAATGCCGGGGTTGGAGGCCGCCGGCCGCGACACGTCGGAGCAGTTGCGGGTAACCGGCCCGGGTCCCGCCGGCCCGAGGACACTGTTGGTGCCGGCGGTGGTCGCGCCGCTCGTCGTCGGAGTCGCACTGGCCGTAGTCACGGGCATGTGGATGTTTCTGGCCTTTACCGCCATGTCGGCGGTTCCGGCACTGGTTCCCGCAGTGTCCGGCCGGAAGCAACACCGCGAGCTGAACGCCGCCGTGGCAGCCGCGGTCCGGCTGGACCAGGAACGACGACGGCAGGCCGCGCCGTCGGCGCCCGAACTCCTCCTCGGGGCGGCGAACCCCGCTGACACGGCGGCCCCGGCTCCCATCCCGGCTCCTCAGCCGGCAGAGGCCGGGCCGGTGTGGTTGCGCCTCGGGCTGGCCGAGCAAACGGCCAAGATCAGGCTGGAGCCGGCCGATCCCGGTTTTCGAGCCCCGACGGCCGGTCTCTTGCCGCTAACTCTGGATCCTTCGGTGCCGACCCGGCTGGAGGGACCGCCGCAGGCCGTCGCCGGGCTGGTCCGATTCTTCGTCATGCAGCTCGCCAGCTACCCGCGCGGCGGCCGCACCTGGATTCATCTTCACGGCCCGGCAGCCTCGATCCCGCTCGCCGCCCGCTTCCTGGCACGGGTCTCGCTGTCCGCCAGCACCCACGTCACTGCTGCCACACTGACGGCGGGTCCCGGCCCAGGCTGCGAACGGGGCGTGCTGATCCTTCTACCCGGAACCACGGACCCGGCTAGCCTGCTTGCGGAGGCGTGCCGGCTCGGTTGGCAGGTGGTCGACTGCTCGTGTGCTGCGTCACCCGCAGCGGGCCAGACCGTGACCTTCGCCGGCTGCCACGGCCGGCTTACCTGTGGTAGTGCCGCGATAGATTTCCTCCCCGACCAGGTGCCGGACGACGTCTTTGACCGTTTCTGCCGGCAAACGGCGGCCGCAGACGGTCCGGTCGGCGCACCGTCCGCCGTCCCGG
Organism: Arthrobacter sp. UYEF3; assembly: GCF_040546245.1. NCBI lineage: Bacteria > Bacillati > Actinomycetota > Actinomycetes > Micrococcales > Micrococcaceae > Arthrobacter > Arthrobacter sp. UYEF3. Next base: position 26,066 of record NZ_JBEPNK010000001.1, on the reverse strand, counting down.
CGTTGTGTTCCCTGGACGACGTCCTGCCGCTCTCGGAGGCGGATGTTTCACTGCGCTGGGCAGCGGACGGCCGGTTGCCGGGGCGGTCGCCCGGGCTACCGGTTCCGGTCGGCCGCGACGCGGCCGGAGTTCTGCGGATCGATCTACAGGCCGACGGCCCCCACCTGCTCGTGGCGGGAACAACCGGGGCCGGCAAGTCTGAATTCCTGCGCACGCTCGTGGCGGGGTTGGCGGCGTGCTATCCGCCGGACCGGGTAAGTCTCCTCTTCGTCGACTTCAAGGGCGGCTCCGGCCTGGGACCGTTGTCCCGTCTACCGCACTGCGTCGGGCTGCTCACAGATCTGGATAGTTACGAAGTGGACCGGACGCTGGCCTCGCTTAGGGCAGAAGTCCGCCGGCGGGAGGAGTTGCTTGCGGAAGCCGAAGTGCCCGACCTCGCCTCGTACCAGGCACGCGCCGTGGACTTCCCCGCACTCCCGCACCTGGTTCTGATCATCGACGAATTCCGGATGCTGGTGGAGGACGCGCCTGCGGCGTTGACGGAACTCATGCGTATCGCCGTAATCGGCCGTTCCCTGGGGATCCACCTGGTCATGGCCACGCAGCGTCCGCAGGGCGCACTCACCGCTGACATCCGTGCCAACGTCACCAGTTGCGTGGTGCTAAGGGTCCAGTCCGAACTCGAATCCGCGGACGTTATGAACTCCCGGCTCGCCGCCACCATTCCGATTGCGCTCCCGGGACGCGCGTATCTGGTCCGCGGCAACGGCGCCCCTGAAGAATTCCAGACTGCTGTTCTGGGTGCGACGCCGCCCCTCCCGGCCGCGGGCACCGTGACGGTGATGACCGCACAGGCGCTGCTGGACCAGCCTCAAGCTGCTGCGCCGACGACTACAGACCAAGAGCGGAAGTCCACCCCGGTGGAAGCCGCCCTGCCCTTCGTCGAACTCGCGTCGCGCCTGTGGCACCTGCAGGGCGGAGCCCCGACCAGGCGGCCGGTCGCCGAACCCCTGCCGCCGGTACTGACATTTCCTGCTCCGGCCGCGGCGCCGGCGCCGGCGCCGGCGCATCTGGGTCTAGGCACGCCCGCGGTCCGGGATGTCATGTTAGGCGTCGTGGACCTACCGGAGCAGCAGCGAATCGGCCGTCTCAGCTGGAACCCGGACCTGCACGGCCACCTCGCACTGATCGGCGGCACGCAGAACGCGGTGCGCGGTGGTAGCCTCCAAGCACTGCGTCTTGTCCTGGACCAGTTGGAGGGGGCAGACGTCGAATCGCATCTCTATCTTCTCGACGGGGATGGGGCTCTGGCCCGCGCCGCGACTTCGCCCAGGGTGGGGGCCTGGGTAGGCCCGCAGGAGCCGCGCCGCGCGGTCCGGGTGCTCGCCCGCATAGCCGAGGAAATGACCCGGCGGCTGGCCGCACCGGTCGCCGGCAAACCTGTGCCGCTGGTGCTTGCGCTGCACAGCTGGGGATCGTGGGTTTCGGAATTCCGCTCTGGTCCGCTCGCCTGGGCCGAGGATCTGGTCCACGACATCATCCGGGACGGTCCCAAGGCGGACATCACAGTGGTTCTCTCCGGCGAGCGGGAGTTGGTGACTGCACGGTTCTTTGCGGCGCTGCCCAACCGGGTCTATTTCCCTCTCGGGTCTACGGAGGAGAGCCGGCTCGCGTGGCCGCCGCTTCCGCATCTACCCGATATTCCCGGCCGCGTTGTGGTCTCCGGCATGTCGGACGGGAACCGGGTGTCCGGCGAACGAGGGATGTCCGTCGGGAAGTCGGGCCCGGCAGCGATCGGGAGAGCACTCGGGAACGGGCTGCAGGTAGCGCAGCTCTACGAGCCCCCCGAGGACGACGACGCCGCGCCGTCCGGCGGCCGGTGCACCAACGAGATGCAGAGCCGGCCGTTCCGGATCGAAGCGCTGCCGGCCGTAGTGACCGCGGACGAAGTCCGGTCCCGGCTCGGGCCGGCCGACGGGCCGGCCCGCAACGCACCGGCAGCGCGTGCGGCGCGGTCCCCGGATACCCGTCTCTGGATCGGTGTCAGCGGCGATGAGCTCCTGCCCGTCAGCCTGACCTTGCCGCCCGGCGGCGTCCTTGCCGTCCTCGGCAGGGCCGGTTCCGGAAAGACGTCCCTGCTCCGCGCGTTGGGGCGGCTGAACCCCTCAAGGACGTGGCTGGCGCCGCAGCCGGGAGCTGGCCAGGACGACTACTGGTCCGGGGTTCTGGCGCAGGCCGGGGCCGGTAACCTGGACAGGTCCGCAGTCCTCCTGGCCGACGACGTGGACTTGTGCGGCAGGCAGACCAATGATTCGCTGCTAGAGCTCAACAGCCTGGGCTGGACGGTAGTGTTTTCCGCGGGATTCGGCCCGGCTCTTCCGCAACGCGTTCCGCTGGCGCTACCGGCCCGCAGCCAGGGAAAGGGCATCCTGATCGGCCCGCGGAGCCTGATGGACGGGGACCTCTTCGGCGTCCGCTTCGAGCCGGAGTCCCGTCCGCCGGCGGGACGCGCCGTCGTGATCTCGGATGGCGCGGCCACGGCGGTGCAGTTGGCTCTGGCTCCGGAGCAGAGTCGGTGAGCCGGTGGCCTACAGTGCCGGAGGCTGGCTGCCTGCCCGGGACGCAAAGGAAATCACGCGTTTGTCGAACAACAGCACGATGGCGACGCCGGCGGGCAGCAACATCGCCAGACCGGCGAGGGGGTAACCGCCGGTCAGGGTCGGAAACCCGATGGTGAGCATAAATAGCTGGGCGACCAGGGCGCCGGCCCGCGGCCAGCGATAGCCGCGGAAGAGGAAATAGCCCACGGCGAAAAGCCACGCCGAAAAAGCGAGCAGGAGGCCCAGGGTAAAGACCGCCCCCCAAAAGGACAGGACCGGCGCCCCGGTCAGCAGCTGGAATCCGTACCAGCCTGCCGCCACCAGCAGCGCCATGGCCTCAAGGGCGGCAACAATCGCGATGACGGTGATTCCCGCGGGCCGGGCCGCGAACTCAGGGCCGGCAGCGCCGGCCTTGTCGCCGGCAGCGTCGGCCTTGTCACGGGCCTTGTCGTCGGCGGAATCGGCTGGGTTCACAGGGGGTCTTGACACACTGGCACACTACCCGACATAGTCGGACAGACTTGGGGGTTCCGCCAGTCAATGTGATGCATCGCTCACGATCTGGCGACATTTCGCAGGCAAATACCCCTTGTTTACACAGCGTTAACATGACACGCTTAATCCAGATGACCGAGGGGGCCCACAGGGCCCTTTTCTTATGTAGCGCCTAGTGAATAATTTCACAAGAGGCATTTAACGAATTCCCAGGAATGGAGTTACTGATCAGCATGGATTGGCGTAACCGCGCAGCGTGCCTTGACAAGGACCCGGAGCTGTTCTTCCCCGTAGGAAACACGGGTCCCGCCCTCCTGCAGATTGAGGAAGCGAAGAGCGTCTGCCGGCGTTGCCCCGTCGTGGACACCTGCCTCCAGTGGGCCCTCGAATCCGGCCAGGACGCAGGAGTCTGGGGCGGCATGAGCGAAGACGAACGACGCGCCCTGAAGCGTCGCGCGGCCCGCGCCCGCCGCGCCTCCTAAATTTTCAGCCGGTGACCCGGCTAAAACGGCCCCGGACCGCTGGTCCGGGGCCTTTGCCTTTGCCTTTGCCTTTGCCTTTAAGCCGCTGTGCTCAGCGCGGAGCCAGGCTGAGGACCACCTTCACAGCAGTTCCGCCGCCCTCCCGCGGCTTCCACTGGATACTCCCGCCCAGTTCACTCGTGACGAGCGTGCGCACAATCTGCAACCCCAATCCTTCGGCGTAGGACCCTGCAGGCAGCCCGACGCCGTCGTCCGCCACCGTCACTGTCAGCAGTTCCTCGCCGTCTTCGCTTTCCGAGCGGTCGGCGAGCAGCCAGACCGTTCCGGCCCTGCCAGCGAGCCCGTGTTCGACGGCGTTGGTCACGAGTTCGTTGATGACCAGGGCCAACGGCGTCGCGAAGTCGCTTGGCAGCTCGCCGAACAGCCCGGACCGCTGCGTCCGTACCTGCTGCGAAGGTGAGGCCACCTCGGCTGACAAGCGGAACTGGCGTCCGATCAGCTCGTCGAAGTCGACGCTCTGGGCCAGGCCCTGCGAGAGCGTTTCGTGGACCAACGCGATGGTGGCGACCCGGCGCATGGCCTGTTCCAACCCCTGCTTGGCTTCATCGCTGACCATCCGGCGTGACTGCATGCGCAGCAGCGCCGCCACCGTCTGCAGGTTGTTCTTAACGCGGTGGTGGATCTCGCGGATCGTGGCGTCCTTCGTGACCAGCTCCAGTTCGCGCCGGCGCAGTTCCGAGACGTCGCGGCACAACACGAGCGCCCCGAAGCGCCGCTCTTCGTCGCGCAGGGGAATCGCCCGCAAAGACAGACTCACGCCGCGGGACTCGATCTCGGTGCGCCACGGCATCCGACCGGTGACAACGAGCGGCAGGGTTTCGTCCACCATCCGCCGGTCCCGCAGCAGCCCCGCCGTGACTTCGGCCAGCGACCTGCCTTCGAGCGATTCGCCATCACCGAGCCGGCGGAACGCGGACACGCCGTTGGGGCTCGCATACTGCACGATCCCTTCGGCGTCGAGCCGGATCAGCCCGTCCCCGACGCGCGGCGCCCCGCGGCGCGACCCGGTGGGCGAGGCAAAGTCCGGCCACAGACCCAGGGTGCCCATGCGCAGCAGGTCGTAGGCACACTGGCGGTAGGTCAGTTCCAGCCGCGAGGGCATCCGCGAGCTGGAGAGATCCATGTGCGAGGTCACCACTGCCAGCGTCCGGCCGTTGCGCACCATCGGCACGGCCTCGACTCGCATGGCCGTGTCGCTGCTCCAGTTGGTCTCGTTGGAGCGCTCGATCGTCCGGGTCTCCCAGGCCTTGTCGACGAGCCTTTTCAAATCCGACCGGATCCCCTCCCCCACGAAGTCGGCGTGGAACACCGTATGCGTGGTGGAGGGGCGGACATGGGCCAGCGCCACGTAACCGAGCTCCGGGTGCGGGAACCACAGGGCAAGGTCGGCGAACGCGAGGTCGGCGACCATCTGCCAGTCCCCCACGAGCAGGTGCAACCACTCGGCATCCCCCGGCCCGAAATCAGCATGCTCCCTGATAGGGTCCGTAAAGATTGCCACAGCACCTCCATTTGCGACGTCGGGACGGCAGTCCCCTAGCGTCGAACGATTGACCTCAAGAGCCTCAATGCTACCGACAGTGAGGCCATGTCATCGGCCTCGAGCGCGTTCACCTCGTCGAACATTGACTTCGCCCGGCCCAGCTGGTCGACATTCTGGCTCTCCCAGGCCGCCAGTCTTTCGTCAGACGCCATTTCCGGCGGCGTCGCCTCCAGAACCGCGGTCGTCATGTCCGAGACGGTCGAGTACAGATCGTCGCGGAGAGCCGCACGGGCCAAGGCCTGCCAGCGGTCCTTGCGCGGCAGCTTGGTGATGCGCTCAAGCAGCGAATCGGCGTGGAAGCGGTTGAAGACTGTGTAGTAGACGTGCGCGATGTTCTCCACCGGCTCGGGGCTGACGTGCACGATCTTGGCAATGTCCAGCAGCACGAAGCTTTCGAACAGCTCGGCCCAGCGTTGCGCCAGATCCTCGGGAAGCTCCCAGCTCCGTGCCTTCTCGAGCCATTGCGACACCCGCTCGCGGTCGTCGCCGCGCAGGTAGTCCAGCAGCCTGGCCCGCATCGGATCCATCAAGGGCTTGAATTCTTCCACGATCTCGACGATCGGCCGTGCAGCGCTGCCCTGGCTCAGGATCCAGCGGACCGCGCGGTCCAGCAGCCTCCGGATGTCCAGATGGACGGTGCTCCAGTGCTCGGTCGGGAACGACGCCGGCAGTTCGTTGAGCTCGGCCACCATGACGTCCAGCTCGTAAACCTCGCGGAGGGCGACGAAGGCCTTGGCGACCGCGGCTTCGGTGGCGGACGTTTCCTCCATGGCGCGGAACACGAAAGTGATGCCGCCCATGTTGATCATGGCGTTCGCGACTACGGTCGCGATAATTTCGCGGCGCAGCGGGTGGGTGTCCAGATCGGCGTCGAAGCGTTCCCTTAGCTGCTTCGGGAAGTAGGCACGGAGCGTCTCACGGAACCACGGGTCCTCCGTGAGGTCGCTGTCCCGGAGTGCGGCGGCGAGTTCGATCTTGGCGTAGGCGGCCAGCACGGCGAGTTCCGGCGAGGTCAGCCCCTGGCCCTGTTCAAGGCGTTCGCGCAGCGTCTCAGTAGTGGGGAGCGCCTCCAGTTCTCGCTTGAGGTCGGCGGATTTCTCCAGCCAGTCCATCAGGCGCTCGTAGCTGGGGCTCCATTCGGCAACGCGCATCCGGTCGTTGAGCAGCAGGATGTTCTGGTCGGTGTTGTCCTCGAGCACCAGCCGGCCTACTTCCTCCGTCATCGATGCGAGGAACTCCGCGCGCTCCGCGGGGGCCAGTTTGCCGGCGGCCACCATGCGGTCCACGAAGATCTTGATGTTGACCTCGTGGTCGGAGCAGTCCACGCCCGCAGAGTTATCAATGGCGTCCGTGTTGAGGATGACGCCCTGCAGTGCCGCCTCGATGCGTCCGCGCTGGGTCATGCCCAGGTTGCCGCCCTCGCCGACCACCTTCACGCGTAGTTCGCGGCCGTCGACGCGGATCGCGTCGTTGGCTTTGTCGCCGACCTCGGCGTTGGTTTCGGTGCTCGCCTTGACGTAGGTGCCGATCCCGCCGTTGTAGAGCAGGTCGGCCGGGGCGAGGAGGATCGCGCGGAGCAGTTCCGGCGGGCTGAGCCGGGTGGTGCCTTCCGGCAGCCCGAGCGCCGCCCGGACCTGCGCGGAGACCGGAATGGATTTGGCCTGCCGGCCGTAGACGCCGCCGCCTTCGCTGATCAGCGACTTGTCGTAATCGTCCCAGGAGGAGCGGGGCAGTTCGAAGAGCCGCTGCCGTTCCGTGAAGGCGGCTGCCTCGTCCGGGGTCGGATCCAGGAAGATATGCCGGTGGTCGAAGGCCGCGAGCAGCCGGATGTGCCGTGAGAGCAGCATGCCGTTGCCGAAGACATCGCCCGACATATCGCCGACGCCGACGACGGTGAACGGCTCGGCCTGCGTGTCCAGGTCCAGCTCGCTGAAGTGCCGTTTGACTGATTCCCAGGCGCCGCGGGCAGTGATGCCCATCCCTTTGTGGTCGTAGCCGACGGAGCCGCCGGATGCGAACGCGTCGCCGAGCCAGAAACCGTACTCGGCTGCGAGGCCGTTGGCGATGTCGGAGAACGAGGCAGTTCCCTTGTCCGCGGCGACGACGAGGTAGGAATCGTCGCCGTCGTGTCTGACGACGTCGGCCGGCGGGACCAGCGTTTCGCCCTCCGCGGTGGTGACGAGGTTGTCGGTGATGTCCAGCAGGCCACGGATGAAGGTCTTGTAGCTTTCGACCCCCTCGGCCATCCAGGCGCTGCGGTCCACGGCCGGATCCGGCAGCTGCTTTGCGTAGAAGCCGCCCTTGGCGCCGGTCGGAACGATCACGGCGTTCTTGACGGTCTGTGCCTTGACCAGGCCGAGGATTTCGGTGCGGAAGTCCTCCCGGCGGTCCGACCAGCGCAGTCCACCGCGGGCGACTTTGCCGAAGCGCAGGTGAACGCCCTCGACCCGCGGTGAGTAAACCCAGATCTCGAACATCGGCCGCGGGAACGGCAGGCCGTCAATGCCGGAGGGGTCCAGTTTGAAGCTGACGTGCGTCTTGTTCTGGTAAAAATTGGTCCGCAGCGTGGCCTGGATCAGGTTCTTGAAGGTGCGCAGGACGCGGTCGGCGTCGAGCGTGGCGACCTGTTCGATGGCCGCGTCGAGGGCGGCGGCGACCTCGTCCTGGCGCTGTTCGCGTCCGGCGGCGTCCAGCGCAGGGTCAAAGCGGGCGGCGAACAGCGCAGTCAGACTGCGGGTCACATCGGGGTTGGCCAACAGTGTGTCTGCCATGAACTCGAAGGAGTTGGTGTTTCCCATCTGCCGCATGTATTTGGCGTAGGCGCGCAGCACCACCACCTGGCGCCACGGCATGCCTTCACGCAGCACGAGCCGGTCGAAGCTGTCCGATTCCACGGCGCCGGACACGGCTGCACCAAAGGACTCACCAAGCAGGGTCCCGGTGCGCTCCGGGTCCACCCCGGCCGGGTACTTAAGGCCGAGATCGTAAAGGAAGAAATCGCGGTGGTCGGCTGTCCCGATCTCGAAGGGACGTTCGTCCAGGACCTCGAGGCCGAGATTGTGGAAGTACGGCAGGATCTGGCTCAGGCTCTTGGGCTCGAGCATGTACAGCTTGACGCGGGCGTCTTCTTCGAGCGTCGTCCCCGCGCCGTCAGGCAGGTAGACGTGCACGCCGGGCCGCTCCCCGCCCGCGTGTTCGGCTGCGGCGCCGTATTTCTCGAAGCGGGCGATGTCCTCGAGTGCATCCTCGACCTCGTAGTCGACCCGGTAGCCGGCCGGGAAGGCTTCGGCCCACAGGCCGGCGAGCTCCTTGGCGCCGTTCTCGCCGTCGCCGTCGGCCCCGGCGCGCAGGACCTCCGTGATGCCTTCGCTCCAGGACCTGGCGGCACGGACCAGTCGCTTCTCCAGCTCTTCGCTGTTGACGTGGCTGACGTCGGCGTCCTTGGGCAGCCGGATCCGGAAAAACAGCCTGGCGAGGGCGGACTCGGTCATCCGCGCCTCGTAGTCGATCGAGACCGCGTCGAAGGTCTCCCGCAGTTCCTCCTCGATTCGCAGCCTGACGTTGGTCGTGTACCGGTCACGGGGAAGGTAGACGAGTGCGGACATGAAGCGGCCGTAAATATCCGGGCGGAGGAACAGCCGGGTCCGGCGGCGTTCCTGCAGCCGCTGGATGCCGGTGGCGATGGCGGCCAGGTCGGGAATCTCGATCTGGAAGAGCTCATCGCGCGGGTACGTCTCGAGGATGCCGAGCAGGTCCTTGCCGGAGTGCGAGTCCGGCGGGAAGCCGGCCCCCCGCAGCACGGCATCGACCTTTTCGCGGACCACCGGAATGTCCCGGACCGAGCCGGCGTAGGCGGTTGTCGCGAACAGGCCGATGAAGCGCCGTTCCCCGTTGACGTTGCCCGCGGCGTCGAAGCTTTTGACGCCGACGTAGTCCAGGTACGCCGAGCGGTGCACCGTGGAGCGCGAGTTGGCCTTGGTGATCACCAGGGCTCTCCTTTCGCGCGCCTTTTTTCGTCCCGTTTCGGTCAGGTGCTGAATCTGGTGGCGGGTGTCGGTGCTGCCGCGCAGCAGGCCGAGGCCGCTGTCTTCCCGGAGTTCCAGCACATCCTCGCCGGAGTCGTCGCGCAGGTCGTATTCGCGGTAGCCGAGGAAGGTGAAGTTCCCGTCGTCCAGCCAGCGGAGCAGTTCCTGGGCCTGGCGGAGTTCAGCGATCTGGGCGGCATGGGCCACCCTGTCGAGGTCCGCGGAAATTTCGTGCGCCTTGTTGCGCATCTTCGGCCAGTCCTCGACCGCGGCGCGGACGTCGCCGAGCACCCGGGAAATGCCTTCGATCAGCTGCTCGCGTTTTGCGTCGTCGACCCGGTCGATTTCAACAGCGATCCACGACTCCATGTGGGAGGCATTGTCGCCGTCGGCAATCAGGTGCGACAGCTTAGGCATCGCCGCCGTATCGCCGCTGGAAATCCCCAGGTGCGAGGGCACACGTGCGACTTTGACCAGCCGGCCGGTCTCCCGGTTGCGCGTGACAACGAAGAGGGGGTGCATCACCAGGCGGATCGGGGACTTCTGCCGGACAAGTTCGGCGTTCACGGAGTCCACCAGGAACGGCATGTCGTCGGTGACGATGTACACGACGCTGGACTCGGCCTCATCGGAGATCAGAATTTTTGCGACGCCGGGCCGCCGGTGATCTGCCACCTGCAGATGCGTCTGCGACCTCGCGGTCAGCACTTCCCCGCCGTAAGCGCGCGCATCCTCCTCGGCGAGGTGTTCGAAGTAGTCCCCGAAGTAGCCTTCACTGGCACCGACCGAAACGGGTTGATCCTCCACGCTGGACCCAGACGACATCGACAAACGCCTCCATCAAGAAGTTCTTGGCCGCACCGTTGCGGCCCTCATGGCGAGCCTAGCCGTTTGCCCGGCGCTTTGCTGTGGAAGAAAGAACAGAGGATCTTCGATTCCGCTGGGCAGGTGCACAAACCAGACTGGCGATGGCCCTGCGAAGGGCCGAGTCGGGCGCGCATTCCAGCAGCAGCGAGCCGGCCAGAAGCGCGGCATCGCACGCCGCCGGGTCGGACGGGAGGAACGCTTCCAGGGGAACGGCCGGCCCGTAGCGCGCCCAGGCGTCGCGCAACTGGCGTTCCGGTGAACGCCCGACGGCGGCGGCCCTCACCTTGTTCAGGACCACCCGCGGTGTTGCCTGCGGGACGGCGGCGTTCAACTCGGCCAGCCCTCGCACCAGACGCGGCACCCCGACCGGGTCGGCGGAGCCGACGGCATACACTGTGTCCGCAAGTTCCAGGCTGCGGAGCGTTGCGGCGTTCCGGCGCGGCGCCATCGAGTCGAAGCTGAGCTCCTCGTCCGCCTCGAGGCAGAACCCGGCGTCGATCACCGTGACCTCGGCGGTTTCCCGGGCCCGCTGATAGACCAGCGAGAGGGCCGCGGCGCGCAGTTCGGTCCAACGGTCGGCCCGGGTGATGCCGGTCAGGACCCGGAAGGATCCGGCACGGGTGGCCACCGGGGCGGCCATCCGGAGTAAAGCCGCTCCGTCCAGCACGCCCTGGTCAGCCAGCCGGCAGGCCTGCGCAAGTCCGGCCGCCTCGTCCAGCAGTCCCAGCACCGCGGCCACGCTGGCGCCGTAGCTGTCGGCGTCGACCAGCAGGACCGATTTGCCCTCTGCCGCCAGCTCACCGGCGATATTGGCTGCCACCAGGGTCCGGCCGGGCGAGCCGGCCGGGCCCCAGATGGCGATGATCCGCCCGGAGCCCGTCGCCAAGGCCCCGGCATCTGCCGACTCCCCGGCGTCGGGAGAGCCGTCGGGGGAGAGCTCCCGGGCGGGGTCCTGGGTGCGGTTTTGTGTCCGGAACGCCGCGGAATGGTCCGCAAAAGCACTCCCGGCCTTCTCCTGCCCGGCCCCTCCGAGCTGGGCCACGGCGCCGGCGATCAGGGCGGCGAGCGCTGCGGCCTCCACCCCGGGGACCTCAGCGGTCACGCCGATCCCCGTCAGTCTGGCGGCTTCCTCCGGGCTGTCGGTCAGTGCCACCACGGCGACACCGACGGCGGACAGCCGGTCCACCAGTGAGGCGGTCAGCTCCGCACTGCCCTCGGCGACGACGGCCGCCCGGGCAAGCCCGGTCTGGCACGCGGCCAGGAGTTCGGCCAGTTCACCGCAGCGCCGGACCACGGACACCGGACCATGCAGTCGTTCCAGTCCGCCGACCAGGTCGTCGCGGGTACTGCCCACCGTCACCACTGGGATTCCCATCAGGGCGTTCCGCCCGGATTCCAGACGACGGAGATCTTCGCTTTGTTGGCTTGCGCCCCCAGTAGTTTCGGCATCTGCCCGTCCGGGACGAGGACCATCACGACGGTAGAGCGTTGTGATCCCAGTGCGGTAGATCCCGGCGTGAGTTGCGCGATCTCGGCGCCCTTGAGCAGCAGGGTGGGCTCACTGAAGCCGTTGCGGGTGTCCGGCTGCGCGACCCAGATATCCACCCGGGACCCTGCCACTGCCTGCGGCGGCAGGGTCTCCTCGATCGTGACGGCCACCGGTTTGCGGTCCAATGCGTCCATCTGGCCGAGGCTTTCGCGCGGGACGAGCTGGTCCTTGCCGATGCGTTGGACGGCGACCAGTCCGGCCGCCAGGCCTGCCTCCGGCGTCAGGTAGTGCTGCTCAACGTCGCCAAGCCGGACTTTGACCCGGTGCAGCTTGTCCGTGGTCAGCATTTCCCCGACGGCGATCGGCCCGCTGGCCGCATAGGCCTCGGTGGTCTGGTCCGCCGCGGCGACGAGCGAGACGACGCCCACGACGGAAGCCAGTACGAGCAGGACGCCCACAAGCAGCCGCGGATCCTTCCAGGAAGGTTTCTTCAACCGGGCGCCGCCGGCCACCGTGCTCACAGTCATGCGTCCTGCTCCCCCTGTAGTCGCGGCACCGGCTGCGGGCGCCGGACACCCCTATTCTCACGAATTGGCGGCGCCGCGGGAAGGACCTGAAGCAAACAACATCAATCTGGGGATAACCGGCCCAAACGTCGCCAGCAATGGCAAAATGGTGTCATGCCCCGATTCCTGACCCTCGCGGACGTTGCCGAGCAGCTCCAGATCAACTCGCCTGCCGCCTACGCCCTGGTCCGGAGTGGCCAACTCAAGGCCATCCAAGTGGGCGGGCGGGGGCAGTGGCGCGTGGAGGAGACCATGCTCGAGCAGTACATCCAGGACCGCTACGCTGAGGCAGGGCGCATGATCAATGAGGCCAAAGCCAAGGGTCGCTAAAACACTAGCCTTCGGCGCCGCGGACTGATCTTAACGCGACCAGAGCCCCGAAGGGGATGGTGGCCACCCCGCTGACATTGGACGGTCGGCGTTCCTCACCCGGCCGGGTGACGGCCAGGTCCAGAAAGTCGCGGCCCACCCTGTCGATCACACCGTGCAGCACGGCTTCTTCCGCCGCTCCCCGCCACACCATCACGGCGAGGCTGGCTCGGTCCCGGGCCAACCCGCGCAAGGCACTGGCCAGTCCGAGCCGCTGCCGCACCGACGGCCCTGCTCCCACCGCCAACCTGGAGAGTCCCCCGTAGCGAACGGCGGAGGCGTAAGGGATCAGCACCTGGTGCCGCTCCTCATCGAGGACCAGCCACTGGCTGCCGGCGTGACTCAGGGTTCCTTCGTATATCGTCCCGGAACCGAGATGGACGCCGACCCGGAGCCCCACCGAACCGCGCAGCCGGTCTGCCAGCTCCACCGCGGCGGCATCCATGCGCGCCCGCTCGTCGATTTCGACGTCCAGGTCCAGGCGCTCGCCGGCGGCAAGTTGCGCCTCCAGGTCTGCAAACAGGGCGTCCCAGCGCATGGCGCCAGCGTAGGCGCGGCCCCGGGTGACGGTCAATCCACATTCTTGCCGCTTCCTCTAGACAAACCGAGCCCGACGGGATGAAACTTCTTCTAAACACATCAAATAACATCAAACAGCACCAAAGGAGGCAGTTGTGGCACTCAAGGAATCCTTCGGGACCGGGACGCGACGCGGGCTGGGCGCGGACGCGGCCATGTCGGCCGTCATTCTGCTGCTGGGCGCGTTCCTGGCCCTGTCGGGAGCCCAGCTCGCGCAGCGACTGAATTCCTCGACGGCGAGGCGCCAGTCACTCTCCTTTGAAGACCACATTGGCGTGGCGGCCAACACCACCGGACTGATCGTCGTCGTCTGGTGGGCGCTTTCCTTTTTGATTGCCATCGTCGCCGCGCTGCTCGAACGCAGCGGCAGCCGCCGGGCCGCCGCCGCAGCGGGGAAGTTCAGCCCGGCGTTCATGCGCCGGCTGGCACTGGCCGCCGTCGGGCTTCAGCTCGCCACGGCCCCACTGGCCCACGCGGTGCCCGGTCCGGCCGGTCCGGGCACGCCTCCCCCACCAGCTGTGGCCGCGGCCTGGGTCCCCACGGGCGGCGCCCTGGGCGGGAGCCTTTCGTCAACGGTTCCTGCACCGGTGACGGTTCCTGCACCGGAACCCGCCTACCCCATGCCGGACCCCACGCCCGGATCCCCGAGCCTTGGCCCGGATCCGCATTGGACCCCGGCGCCGCCGCCGGTGGATCCACGTACCCTCGCAGCCCGTCCGCTGCGGACCCAGGAGCCGCCGGGCACGGCCGAGGTGACTGTCCGGGCGGGGGATTCGCTGTGGAGCATCTGTGCGGCGGAGCTGGGACCTTTGGCGTCCGACGTCGATATCGCTGTGGCGTGGCCGCGGCTCTACCAAGCCAACCGCGACGTCATTGGCGGCGATCCCGGACTGCTGCTGCCCGGGCAGGTCCTCAGGGTGCCGGTCGTTCCGTAGCCACAACACTCCAACATAACAATTCGCAAACCCACGAGAGCAAAGGAAGCCCGATGAGTCCCATTGCCAGTATCCGCGCAGGAGCAGCTGTCCCGCGGCCGCCCACATCGGCCGATCGCCGCACAGTTCCCTTTCCGTCCGCGTCCGGCGGATCGGTCCCCCGCCTGCGGCTCGTGGACCAGGACCGCGAGGTGTGTGCCATTTCCCGGTCAACCGTGCAGGCGGCCATCGAAGTCCTCGCCGGCACCCGACCCGCCCAGCAGCTCGCCCGCCGGCTTGACGGTCGCTGCCTGGCGGCACTGCAGCACCGGGCCGCGCTGACACGGCGCGTCGCCTCCGGCACCTCGCCGACGGCGGGCCGGCTCCACCGGAATCCGGCGGTCCGGTCGGTCCGCGCCAGCCGGGTTTCCGAGGACGTCTACGAGGCCAGCGCCGTGGTATCGGACGAACTCCGCGTCCGAGCCGTCGCGCTGCGGCTGGAGCGCAGCAGGCTGGTCTGGCGCGTCACCGTGCTCGAGATCGGCTGAGAGTCCAGGCCGAAAACCGGAAAGGAGGGTGGCGTTAACGGAGCAGGGCCGGAACTTTTGTTCCGGCCCTGCTCCGTGCCTGCCTGCCTGCTCCGTGCCTGCCTGCCTTCCCCGTCCATGCCCCGTTCGTGCCTCGGGCGGGCGGCCTAGCGGCGCTTCTTCTTGCTGGCGCGGCGCGGCGGCTCCTGCGCCGCGGCTTTCGCCGGGTTGCCGGAGCGCCCGGAAGACCTGGCCTCCTCCACCCGGGTCTTGGCCGCCCCGTCCTCGCCGGGAGCCGTGTACTGCAGCTGGGCTGGTTTCTCGGGCGCCTCCAGGCCGGCAGCATGGATCTGCGGCTCCTGGTGTTCCGTGTGCTGGCCCTCGGCGTCGGCCACCACGACGTCCTGCGCCGGGGTCACCTCAACTTCCAGATTGAACAGGAAGCCGACGCTCTCCTCGCGGATCGCCTCCATCATGGCCTGGAACATGATGAATCCCTCGCGCTGGTACTCCACCAGCGGATCGCGCTGGGCCATCGCGCGCAGGCCGATGCCTTCCTTCAGGTAGTCCATCTCGTACAGGTGTTCCTGCCACTTGCGGCCGATCACGGAGAGGACCACGCGGCGTTCGAGCTCACGCATGCTTTCGGAGCCGATCAGCTCCTCGCGGGCCTGGTAGACCAGCCGGGCATCCGAAAGGATTTCTTCCTTGAGGAACTCGACGGTGATCCGGGATTTGCCGCCCGCTTCGTCGATCACGTCGCGCGGCGAGAAGCTCACCGGGTACAGGGTCTTCAGGTTGGACCAGAGCAGGTTGAAGTCCCAGTCGTCGCCGGTCCCCTCGTCCGTCGCCTCATCGATGAACGCGGTGATCGTGTCCTCGAGGAAATACTGGACCTTTTCGTGCAGGTCGTCTCCTTCGAGAATGCGGCGGCGGTCGCCGTAGATGGCCTCACGCTGGCGGTTCAGGACGTCGTCGTACTTGAGGACGTTCTTGCGCTGTTCGGCGTTGCGGCCCTCCACCTGGCCCTGGGCGGAGGCGATGGCTCGGGAGACGAGCTTCGATTCCAGCGCCACGTCGTCCGGGACCGAGCTGTTCATGAGCCGCTCTGCCGCGCCGGAGTTAAACAGGCGCATCAGGTCATCGGTCAGCGACAGGTAGAAGCGGGACTCGCCCGGGTCGCCCTGGCGCCCGGACCGGCCGCGCAGCTGGTTGTCGATGCGGCGGGACTCGTGCCGCTCGGTGCCGAGCACGTAGAGTCCGCCAAGGTTCAGGACTTCCTCATGCTCGTCCTTGACCGACTGCTTGGCCGCTTCGAAAGCGGCCGGCCAGGCGGCCTCGTATTCCTCGGAGTTCTCCTCCGGGTCCAGGCCGCGTTGGGCGAGTTCGGCGACGGCGGTGAATTCCGCATTGCCGCCCAGCATGATGTCAGTGCCGCGGCCGGCCATGTTGGTTGCCACCGTCACGGCTGCCTTCCGGCCGGCCTGCGCCACAATGGACGCTTCACGGGCGTGGTTCTTGGCGTTCAGCACCTCGTGCCGGACGCCGTCCTTAGCCAGCAGCCTCGACAGGTATTCGCTCTTTTCGACGCTGGTGGTGCCGACCAGGACGGGCTGGCCCTTTTCGTGCCGCTCGGCGATGTCCTTGACGACGGCGTCGAACTTGACCTCCTCGTTCTTGTAAACGAGGTCCGACTGGTCGGCACGCTGCATATCCCGGTTAGTGGGGATCGCAACGACCCCAAGCTTGTAGGTGCTCATGAACTCGGCGGCTTCGGTTTCAGCGGTGCCGGTCATGCCCGCCAGCTTGTCGTACATGCGGAAGTAGTTCTGCAGCGTGACCGTGGCCAGGGTCTGGTTCTCGGCCTTGATCTCGACGCCTTCTTTGGCTTCGATGGCCTGGTGCATGCCCTCGTTGTAGCGCCGGCCGGCGAGGATACGGCCGGTGTGCTCGTCGACGATCAGCACTTCGCCGTCGAGGATGACGTAGTCCTTGTCCCGTTTGAACAGTTCTTTCGCCTTGATGGCGTTATTGAGGAAGCCGATCAGCGGGGTGTTCGCGGATTCGTAGAGATTGTGGATGCCCAGGTAGTCCTCGACCTTTTCGATGCCGGCCTCGAGGACGCCGACGGTGCGCTTCTTCTCATCGACCTCGTAGTCGGTGTCCGGCTGCAACCGCAGAACGACCTTCGCGAATTCGCTGTACCAGCGGTTGGTGTCGCCCTGCGCCGGGCCGGAAATGATCAGCGGGGTACGGGCTTCATCGATGAGGATGGAGTCCACTTCGTCGACGATGGCGAAGTTGTGTCCGCGCTGGACCAGTTCGGACTGGTCCCATGCCATGTTGTCGCGCAGGTAGTCGAAGCCGAATTCGTTGTTGGTGCCGTAGGTGATGTCCGAGGCGTACTGCTCGCGGCGGACCGCGGGGTCCTGGTTGGAGAGGATGCAGCCGCTGGTCAGTCCGAGGAACCGGTAGACGCGGCCCATCAGGTCCGACTGGTACTCGGCGAGGTAGTCGTTCACGGTGATGACGTGCACGCCGTTGCCGGCGAGGGCGTTGAGGTAGGCCGGAGCGGTGGCCACCAGGGTCTTGCCTTCACCGGTCTTCATTTCGGCGATGTTGCCTAGGTGCAGGGCCGCGCCGCCCATCAGCTGGACGTCGAAGTGGCGCATCCCGAGGGTACGCGAGGAGGCCTCGCGTACGGCCGCGAAGGCCTCGGGGAGCAGGTCGTCGAGCTTCTCCCCGTCTCCATGGCGGGCACGCAGCCGGTCAGTCTCTTCGCGCAATTCGGCATCGGTGAAGGTCGTGAAGGAGCTTTCCAGGGCATTGATGGAATCGGCATAGTTCCGCAGTTGCCGCAGGGTCTTCTTGTCGCCCGTGCGGAGAAGTTTTTCGATAAGTGATGCCACGTGAAATTGCTCCCAGTCTCAAGCTGCCGAATTCCGGCGTTTTTAGTCTACGGGAGAGACGCAGGGCGGGACGCGCCTGTTCCCTCAGAGCGGATGGAGGCCGGCGACGGCCCGCGCGAGCGCCGGTGCCAGGCCCCCCACGGGGGCTACCACGATCCGGTCCAGCTCCAACCACTCTGCCATGAGCTGCAGTTCTTCGGCGAGTTCGACGGCGGTGTCGGCCGGCGCGCCGGGCTCGGCGTGGCTGGCCCGGGCGATCAGGCTGCCCGCCGCACGGTCCGCTTTAAGGTCCACGCGGGCCACGATCCCGTCGCGCAGCAGGAAGGGCAGGACGTAGTAGCCGTAGCGGCGTTTGGCCTCGGGTGTGTAGATCTCGATCCGGTAGTGGAACCCGAACAGCTCCTCCAGCCGGCGGCGTTCGAAGACCAGGGAATCGAAAGGGCTTAGCAGCGCGCGGCCGCGGGCGGCGCGCGGCAGGCCGGCGTCGGCGTGCCGGTACAGCGGCCGGTTCCAGCCGGCCACCGTCACCGGCTCCAGCCGCCCGGCGTCGACGAGTTGCTCCACCGCGACGGCGGCGGCGCGCAGCGGGGTCCGGAAATAATCCGCGAAGCACCGCAGGGTGCCGATTCCGTGCGCCTGGGCCGCAGCGTCGATCAGCCGGACCAGCGCGGCCGCGGCGTCCGCTCCCCGGCCGTCGTCGGGCTCCGCCTGCCAGAGCTCCGTGGGGCCGCCCTGTGTCCTGGGTGCGAGGACCTTCGCCGTCAGCGTATAGCGGCGTTCAAAGGAATCGGTCCGGGACGCTGCCGAGACAAGACCCTGCTCGAAGAGGTGCTCCAAGACCCGCTTGACAGCGTTCCAGTTCCAGCCCCAATTGTCCCTGGGCCGGTCCTCGACGTGACCCAGCCGGGCCGTGAGTTCGGCGGCGGTTAGCGGATGTCCCGCCGCCAGGGCTGCCAGCACGCGCTGCGCCACCTCGATGCGCAGCTCCGGATCCATGGCACGGGCTCCGACCCATTGGCGCTTTTGCCAAAGTACGAGGTCCGGGAAGTGGTCCGGCCGGATGAAACTCGCTTCGTGCGCCCAGTACTCCATCATCCGGCGCGGGTGCGTCCCCGCCATGCGGTGCAGGATGGAGCGGTCATAGTTGCCGAGCCTGGAGAAGAAGGGCAGGAAGTGGCTCCGCGCCAGCACGTTGACGGAATCGATCTGGACCAGGTGCAGACGGGCAAAGGTCCGGCCCACCGCCCGTGCGCTCACGGGTGCGGTGGACCGGACCTTATCCAATCCCTGGGCTGACAGTGCGATCCGCCGCGCCTGATTGAGGCTCAGCGATGCGGGCATGTCATTCCCTTCCTCGGATGGCCGCCGGCTCAGGTGCGGGCGGGTTCATCCTCGGAACGATAGGCGATGACCTTCTCTTCCAGCGCCGCCTCGCCCGGTTCGCAGGTCTGGTCCAGGCTGATCACACCGTACGTCCATCCTTCGCGGCGGTAGACCACCGACGGCGCCTTCGTGTCCTTGTCAACGAACAGGTAGAAGTCATGGCCCACGAGTTCCATGTTGTCGACGGCGTCATCGAGTGTGAGGGACGCCGCCGGAAAAACCTTCCGTCGGATCAACACCGGCGAATCGCCGGCCGGAATGTCGTTCTCCACCTCGTAGGCGGATTTCTCGGCCGGCCGGGGCTCCGGCTGACGGCTCGCTTCTTCGTAGAGCGGCTCGCTGGCGCTGGCGGGTTCAAGGGCCGCCGTCGCCTCGGTGACGGACTTCGGCGTGTGCCGCCCGTGATGGACCTTCTTGCGGTCCTTGGCACGGCGCAGCCGCTCAAGAAGCTTGTTGTAGGCCAGATCAAAAGCGGCAAATTTGTCGGCGGCGCTGGCTTCGGCGCGGATCACGGGGCCGCGCCCCAGGACGGTCAACTCAACGGTGAGCATCTCCGCAGTCTGCCGGGCCTTCGTCTCCTTGGAAACCTTTGCGTCCACTCTCTGGACCTTGTCCCCCAGGGATGCGATCTTTGAGATCTTTTCGTCGGCGTATTCGCGGAAGCGGTCCGAAACCGTCAAATTACGACCGCTGATCATGAACTCCATGGTGCCCTCCAAATGACTTCGGTGACACGACAGCGACGCGTCCGGGGGCTGATCTGACTGACAGTCGAGCCCCTTTCCGAGCCGCTATCGACAGGTACATCTGTTCTTGGTACCCATCTTCGACGTTAGTTCATAGCCTCCTGTTATTCATCCTTTTTTGGTTTATTTTTTTCCATTTCGCCGAGGCTCCGTGCCAGCCCGGGGATCGCCGCGGCAAAGTCGTGCTCGGCGGGCGGGCGTGTCGCCGCGAGCACCACTGCGCCGCGGACCATCCCTCCCGCGGCACTCACCGCGCGCGCCGCTTCGGCCAGTGTGGCGCCTGTGGTGAGCACATCGTCCACGACGATGCAGGCCCTCCCGGTCAGCGCCGGAGTTCGAATTCCGCCCTTGACGCGCATGGAGCCGCGCACCCGCCGTGCCCTGGCAGCGCGCCCCAGACCCTTTTGTCCGCCGGGCCAGCCCGGCCAGCCAGGCCAGCCTGCCGGCGTCCGGGGACGGACCGGCCAGCCTGCCACCGTCCTGGAACGGCCCGGGGCATCAATCGGCGCGGGCCGTATTTTGCGGAGCACGTCGGCGACGGCGGCTCCCGTCAGGGCCGGGCTGCGCCGGGCACGTGCGAGCAGCAAGTGGACCGGGCTGAAGCCGCGGCGCCGAAAGGCGGTCCCGCTGGTGGGGACGGGGACCAGCAGGATCCCCTCCGCCGGACCCGCGGCGGCGCCGACGGCCCGGGCGAGCGCCTTGGCCAGTTCCCCGGCCAATTGCCGCTGGCCGTGTCTCTTGAAGGAGAGCAGCGCTTGGGCAAGCTCGCCCCGGTAGACCCCGGCGGCCACGACCGGAAGCAGGACGGAGCCGTCCATGTCCACCAGGGCCGGGGCCCTCCCCTCGGCCCGGAACGGCCGGCGGGTCAGCAGCCGGACCTTGTGGGCACAGGCGGCACACAGGGTCCGATCCTCCGCACCGCAACCCACGCACTCCACCGGCACCGCCAGTGCCAGCACCTCTCCCGCAGCGGCTGCCGTCCGCTCCGCGGCCCGCGCCAGCCAGTCGCCGTAGTCCCCACGGTGTTTGGCGGGCGGCAGCGGTGGAGCCAGGTCCGGGTCAAGGACCCGGTCTTCCGTTGGGTCACGGAGGTTTGGGGCACGGAGGTTGGGGGCACGGAGGTTTGGGGCACGGTCCAGGCGCAGGTTCATCGTTCAAGACTGGGCGCCCCGGCCGCGGCGCGGAAGCCTGGCCTGCCGCTATGTGGACAGCAGTGCCCGGCAGCCGGGTGAACAGGCCCGCAGGTCAGCCCGGGAAAGCCGGGTCGATGGCGCCCTTGACCTGCTGCGACCAGCCGTTCCCGAGGCGCTGGAAGATGCCGTCGCTGGACTGGCCGAAGATCTCGGCCGGTCCGTTGCCAGCGCTGAGCCGGGTAAGCCCCGCCCACGGCGCCAGCTGCTGCGGCGCCGAGGACGTCAGGGACAGCAGTTCGGGGGTGACGTTCCCGTTCGCGGACCCCTTCATCACGGCGACGGTGGTGTCGTTGACCCAGACGCCCTGGTCCGGATCAGTAGCCGCCAGGAGGGTGACCGGGGCGGTGAGATCCCGCGGGGTGCCGTCGCCGTTGCGGATGATGCCCGTGACCTGGACCCGGGTCTTCCCGTTCAGCTCCGAGATGACCAGAGCCCTGGTGCCTTCGCGCGAGATCCGGAACTCCGTGACGTGGCGCCCGGCGAGCCACGACGGGGTCAACCTTACGGCGGGCACGGTGGCACCCTCGGCGACCCCGGTCGGCCGGTAGGCCAGGACCTCGGTAGACCCGCTTCCGCCCGGACCGGCGGCCCAAACCCAGTCGTAGCGCCCGAAAGACGGCCCGGACAGGCCGGTCCTTGTGGTGAGGGCACGCGCTGGCTGGCCCGGGACGATCGAGTACAGCGTGCTGCGGTCGGCACTGAGGAAGGCCGCGGCCTGGGACACCGGGGATTCGGCCGGCAGGCGCGGTGCCAGCGCGCTCACTGACGCGATGCCCGGCAGCGGGCCGAGCTTGTTGTTCTCATAGCGGACCAGATCGTTGTTGCTGACCGCAATCTGGTGCGCCGGGACTTCCTTGTCCCGCACCGGCGGGAGCACCGATCCGTTGTCCTCGACCCGCACCAGGTCCTGGTTGGCCCGCAGTTCCACGTTGATCACGTCGGGCTGGCTGCGGAAGGTCAACGCCAGCTGGGTCTGCATCCGAAGCCGGTCCTCGTTGGACGCGTCCACCAGGTCCTTGGCCGACAGGTCCACCTGTGCGGCGCCGGAGACGACGGGAACCGACTCGCGGGCCAGCTTCATGCCGGAGGGGAAGGCGCTGACGACGGCGCCCTTCAGGTAGGGTGCGGGGCCGCCGAGCAGGGCGCTGGTCATGGACTTGACGGTCTTCTTCTTGATGAACCAGCGCATGTCAGGTACCGCGTAGCTGAACGTGGGGTCGTAGAAGTAGATGGGATAGGCGCCGTAGATGACCTTGAACGTCTCCTCGGGGATGGCCGTGCCATCCGGGATATCCGCAATCCTCCACTCGCCGTCGACCTTGGTCAGCGTCGCGGGGATGCTCTCCTTGGAGCCTTCCGGCAGTTGCGTGGCGATGCCGTCGGCGTCGACCGAGTACGCCAGGTCCAGTTCGTAATTGAAGACGTTTTCGACGGCGGTGGCCACCACGCGGGCGGAGCGGAAGACCAGCACCCGCTGGTCCGGCTTCCACTTCACCGAGGACGCCTGGGTGAGGTACTGCCGCGCCACCGCGTAGTCGTCCTCATAGCCGCTGCCAGCGAGGTAGAAATCCTCAATCACCGATTCCGGACCTGCTCCCGCGCGCGGAGCCACCGGAAAGAACACCGGGGCGTTGTTCGGCTTCCCGGCACTTTCATCGTTGCTCTTGCCCACCGGCCCCGAGCGCGGGATCTGCGCACAGGAGGTCAGGAGCAGGAGGACCAGCGCCAGCAGGGCGGCGGCAAGGCTGGTGAGCTTTCGGGCGCCGCTCATGGTCGCTCCTCTGTTCCGTTGGAACCGGCTCGTCCGTTGGAACCAGCTGTTCCGTTGGAGCGGGCGGCCGCCGGGCGGGGTACCATGACGGCCTGGTCCAGCAGCATCAGCTGCTTGCCTGGCCCGACGTCCAGCCCGACGTCGGCAGGCTCCAACTGCAGCGGGGAGAGGGTGATAGTTTCGCCCTGGCGCAGCGGCAACGTGAGACGGAAGTTGGAGCCGCTGCCCTTCGAGCCCCAGGCCTGCAGCCAGCCGTTGTGCAGCTTAGTGTCCTCGGTCGCGATGGACAGGCCCAAGCCGCTGCCGCCCGTGGTGCGGGCCCGGGCCGGGTCGGCACGCCAGAAACGGTCGAACACGCGTGCGGCTTCCGCGGAGGTCATGCCGATGCCGTGGTCCCGCACCGCCACTGCCACAGCGGTGTCGTTTGCGGCGACGGAAATGTTCACCGGCCGCCCTTCGCCATGCTCCAGCGCGTTCAGGACCAGGTTGCGCAGGATCCGGTCGATCCGGCGGTCGTCCATCTCGGCAACGATGCTGCCTGCCGGGGCGTGGAGCGTTACCTCCGAGCCATACTCAGCCGCCACCGGCGCCACGCCCTCCATCACGTGCCCGATGAGCTGGACGATGTCGGTCGGTTCGGCGTCGAGCATGGCGACGCCGGCGTCGAACCGGGAGATTTCCAGCAGGTCCGCCAGCAGGGACTGGAAGCGCTCCACCTGGTGGTAGAGCAGCTCTGCGGACCGTTTGTTGATGGGGTCGAACTCGTCGCGGGCGTCGTACAGCACCTCTGCGGCCATCCTTACCGTGGTGAGCGGCGTCCGGAGTTCATGCGATACATCGGAGACAAAGCGCTGCTGCATCTGGGACAGGGTGGCCAGCTGGGTGATCTGTTCCTGCAGGCTGGCGGCCATGTGGTTGAAGGAGGCGCCGAGCCTGGCCACTTCGTCCTCGCCCTTGACCACCATGCGCTCCTGCAGTTGGCCGGCGGCGAGCTTTTCGGAGACGACGGCGGCGTGGCTGACCGGGCTGACCACGTTGCGGGTGACGTACCAGGCGATGGCGCCGATCATCAGGGCCAGCACGGCTGCACCGGCCAGCAGCACGTTCTGGATCTCATCGAGTGTCTTCTGTGCGGTGTTGAGGTCGTAGATCAGGTACAGCTCGTAGACCGTGCCGTTGAACGTCACCTTGTTGCCGACGGCGATGCCGGGACGGTCTTCTGTCCCCACCGGGAATTGCGTGGAGGCCCAGAACTGGTCCTTGCCGGAGTCCTCCACCGCCTTGCGCAGGTCGGTGGGGATCACACTGATCGTGAGCTGGTCCGAGGCACGTGATTCCACCCAGCGGTTGCGCGGTTTGGTCTGTTCGGGCATTGCCTCGAAGACATAGCGCCGCTGGATCACCGAGCCGCGCCCTTCGACGGCGTTCAGCGTGTCGTAGACCAGGGTGATGACGCTGGATTGATCGGTGACCTGCGCGCCGTCGAAAGTGTCCTGGACCTGCTTGACGTTATAGCGGGTCTCGGACTCCGCCTGCGTCAGCCGCTCCTGGAAGAGGTTGTCGGCGATCTGGTTTGAGAGGTAGGCGCCCACCACTGTGAAGGAGCCGATCGCCAGCATCAGGGTGGTCAGCACGGTCCGGAACTGCAGGGACCGCCGCCAGCGGCGGTGCAGGGCACGCAACAGGTACCGCGCCGCGGGCAGCAGGCGCGACGCTCCGGTGAGGACCAGCCGCACGACCCGGGCATTGACGATCCGGGCACGGCGGGCCCAGATGCGGGCACGGAAGAGCGCGGTCTGAGGATGCGGCGACGGCGCATCGCCGGGCGGGGCGGGTGCCGGCGCGTCGCTCTCCCGGGCGGGTGCCGGGTGGCCTTCCGACGGCTCAGGAACCTGCTTTATAGCCGACACCACGGACCGTCAATACAACTTCAGGGGCTTCGGGATCACGCTCGATCTTCGAGCGCAGTCGCTGGACGTGGACGTTGACCAGCCGGGTGTCCGCCGCGTGCCGGTAACCCCAGACCTGCTCCAGCAGCAGCTCCCGGGTGAAGACCTGCCAGGGTTTCCGGGCCAGGGCGACGAGCAGGTCGAACTCCAGCGGGGTCAACGAAATCCGTTCACTGTCGCGGCTGACGACGTGGCCGGCGACGTCGATCGTGACGTCCGCGATGCGCAGTGTTTCCGGTGCTTTCTGGTCCCCGGGACGCAGCCGCGCCCTGACCCGGGCCACGAGTTCGGCGGGCTTGAAGGGTTTGGGCACGTAGTCGTCGGCTCCTGATTCTAGTCCGCGCACCACATCGGAGGTGTCCGCTTTTGCCGTCAGCATGACGATCGGAACATCCGACTCGGAACGGATCAGGCGGCAGACCTCGATGCCGTCGATGCCCGGCAGCATCAGATCCAGCAGCACCAGATCCGGCTTGGAGGAGCGGAACACCTCGAGGGCCTGCCCGCCATCTGCGCAAAAGACGGGGTCGAAGCCGTCGTTGCGCAGCACAATGCCGATCATCTCGGCCAGCGCCTCGTCGTCGTCCACTACCAAAATCCGTGCCTTCATAGCTATATATTCCCCTATTGAAATGGCTTTGTCGTATTCGGGCCGTTCCCGGCATGGCGTGGCTGTGCCGGGAACGGCCCGGAGCGGTTGACACCGATCCGCTACGGCTGCCGCCTGCGGACGCGTACATTCAGGGGAAGGCCGCAGGACGGCTGTAACCCCAGGAGGATGCATGACCGGCTATGAACCCATCTATCGACTAGGCCTCGGGCCCGGCTTTTCCCGCCTGCAGCCCGAACTGCAGCAGTACTTCTCGCTGGCGCCGGGCTCCGGGCACTACGGCGTGGGTGAAGGCGTCTTCGACGTCGTCGGCTGCCAGCAGCGCTGGCTGCGGCCGCTGCTGAGGCTCGCGACCGGCGAAGAGGCGTTCTTCCCGGAGTACGGCACGGCAATCAGGTTCCGGATCGAGAACCACGCCCACCTGGACCCGTTCGGGCGCTCGAGCCTGACCGCCCGGCGGGAAATCTTCTTCCCGAAGACCACAAGGATCTTCCAGGACACCACCAGCCTGGACTCCTCCGCCGGCACGCCGCGGCTGGTGGACTATGTGGGCCGCTACCGGCGGCTGGTCAGCGACCTGAACCTCAGCGTCACCCCGGAAGGCCGTCTGCGCGGCGTCTCAGAAGCTTCCCGGCTGTTCGTTGGCCCGCTCCGGCTCCCGTTGCCGGCAGCCCTAGACGCCAAAGCCTATGCCGAGCAGTGGTGGGAGCCTGCCGACGGCGCTCCGGGCCGGCACCGGATCCAGGTCAAGGTGATCCAGCCGCAGCTTGGCCTGGTGCTGGTCTACGCCGGGCACTTCGATTACCGGCTGGAGCCTTACCCCGGCGGCACCCTGGCGCCCGGCCACCTTCCCGGCCGGGCCCAACCCGAGCGCTGGGAAGGCCGCGCTTAGGCCCAATGCCGTTTACTTAGCACAGTTGTGTTAATCTCTCGGCATGGCGCGAAGCGGATGGGTGACCCCGGAGGGTCCTGAACGGTTGACTGACCAC